>CAVGDP010000202.1:0-6068 GCA_963627985.1 uncultured Eubacteriales bacterium | reverse complement strand
TTGAAGTTATTTGAATAGTTATTGAAGTTATTTGAATAGTTATTGAAGTTATTTTTACGAAATGCGATACTATGAAAATTTTATTTTCTTTAAAATGTTCTATTTTCCCTATTGTGAAATTTTAAGCAATGTTTCACGGAAGGAAAAAAGTTAGAAAATCATAATCCAATAACTAATTAAAGTTTTTTTAGAAAAAGAAGAGTGTAATCTTGTTACCTTTGGAAATTTTACTGAAAATAAATTAGTTATATTTAAATTGATATATTTTAGCGAGCAGAAATAAATTTTTTTCTTAAAATATTTTGTCATATTAATAAAATGTTATAATTTTGCAAACCGAAAATAGAATGCGGGGTAGAGCAGAGGTAGCTCACCGGGCTCATAACCCGGAGGTCGTAGGTTCGAATCCTTCCCCCGCTACTTTCTTTTTTTTATAGGGTTGCAATATTTTCTTTCTAAATGAGTAATCAAAACAAAAAACGACCAAATAAAACAAAATTTTCCAAAACAGACAGACCTATTTCTTCAAAGGACAAGATTTCTTTTTATCAAAATGACGAAAATATAGGTAGAGTTATCTCATCCACAGGACTTTATTATACAATCAAAACTCAAAATAATAAGATTATAGAATGTGTCGTTAAGGGGAGTTTTCGTATCAAAGGCATAAAGACAACTAATCCTATTGCAGTCGGCGATATGGTCCATTTTGTATATACTAATAATAGTGAATATGCCCTAATAGACAGTATATTAGAGAGAAAAAACTATATCATTCGTCAATCTGTTAATTTATCCAAACTTTATAGTATAGTGGCATCAAATATTGATATGGCGTTTTTGATTATTTCTTGCAAGGAACCACAAACGGATACAATGTTTATAGATCGTTTTTTGGTTTCTGCTAACGCTTATAATGTGCCTTGCTCTATTGTTATCAATAAGGTGGATATTTATGACCAGAAAGCACAAATGTATGCTGCTTATTTAACCGAAATATATGAGAAGATCGGTTATAAAATATTTTATACAAGTGCTATAACGAATATTGGTATTAATCATCTGAAACAAGAGATGCAACAAAAGATTTGTTTGTTTTTTGGTAATAGTGGTGTGGGCAAAAGTACGCTTATCAATTTGATTTGTCCTTCTGCGAACCAAAAAACAAAAGAAATTTCTACTCAACATCATAGTGGCAAGCATACTACAACTTTTGCTACTATGATTCAAGAGGAGGATATGAATATAATAGACACTCCGGGCGTAAAATCTTTTGGTATTGTGGATTTCAAAAAGGAGGAGTTGGCATTATATTTTCCCGAGATGAAAAATTTATTAGGAGAATGTAGATTTTATAATTGTACACACACGCATGAGCCTGGTTGTGCGATAAAAGAGGCGGCTACAAAGGGAGACATTTCCTCTGAACGATATAATAATTACCTCAAAATGTTATCTGCCGATGATATGATATAACAAGTTTTTCTTGTCCCTGCAAGTCTTCAACATAATCACTGATTTCGTTAAAATAATTACTGATTTTATTTTAACGATTATTGATTTTATTCGAATAATTATTGATTTTATTTTAACGATTACTGATTTTATTTTTGAGATAAGACGGTAGGGAATATTTAGCAAAAACAAAGAAAATATAGTGCTACAATTTAGTTCTTTGTAGCACTATAAATATTTACAATTCCGCAAGTAAGCCTTTTGTAAGTAGTGTTATCGAAACCACAAGCCGACAAATGATTCAAAAAGTCCTTACCCTTAGGAAAATTCTTTACGCTCTGCATTAAATACTTGTAAGCAGTATTGTCTTTTGAAATAATCTTACCAATAAAAGGCAACAAATAAGTAAAATAGATATTGTAGAAGAAACGAATAATTCTGTTTTGGGGATAAGCAAATTCCAAGATAATCAATTGACCATTAGTATCCAAGACACGATACATCTCTTCCAAGCCTTTATTTAAGCAAGCGAAGTTTCTAACTCCGAAAGCACAAGTAATAGTGCAGAAAGTACTATCTTCAAAAGGCAACTGCTCAACATTTGCTCTCAATAGACTCACCTTTGGACGATTATCCTTGTCATAATTAGAAGATAGGTATTTATTAATTTTGTTTTTACCTATCTCTAACATATTCTCGCTCAAATCTATACCGACAATATTGTTTGTTTTCTTTTGTTTAAGAATTTCAATTAAAAGATCGCACGTACCGGTCGCTATATCGAGCATTTTATTATTGTTATTCTGCTCCTCATTAGTAGTGATAGAGATTTGATTAACTGTTTTTTTTCGCCAATATTTATCAATATTCAGTGTTAGTAAATGATTAAGCAAATCATACTTCAAAGCAATTTTATCAAATAAAGAACCGATATTTTTTTTGTTGTCTTTCAGTGATATAGTGTGCATAATAAAGTACGAAATATTGCTTTTACTTTTTTTATTTATTACTCAATTATTGTCTTAACAGCAAAAGACATAATTATTTGATAAAATACTGAATTGTAGATACGACTCTAACTTTTACTTTCAAAGGATCGTCGGTTGGAATTATCTCAAATTGTCCTTGATAAGCAGATTTGATATTCTTAACTTTAGAATCGGAGGAACTAGCAAACTCATCGGCTGCTTTTTTAGCGTTTTTGATACTTTCTTGTATCATCTGCGGTTTGATATCATTAAGTTTGGTAAAAGTATAAGCCCCACCGCTGTTCTCAGAATAGTCGTAAATAGAACCATTTATCAATTTGATGCCCTGTTTATACAAATCGAATTGACCCATTTCAATATCTCTAATATTTGTTACCTTGCTAGACATCAAAACAATTGAAACAGAGGCGTAATAACGATAAACAATCTTATCGGATACGTATCCACTTGCTTGTCTATCCTCAATCTTTGGAACTTTTACAGTTATCTCGTTCTCGGTTATACCTTTTGAGGTGACAAATTCTTTAATCTTTTTGTTGTTTGCTTCTATTGTTGCCAATAATGAAGACATGTCGTTGTCGGCTACTTCATATTTTATGGTTAGGTTAGCATAGTCTGCATTGACTATATGCTCCGACAGACCACGTACGGTAACTACTCTTTCTTTGTCTGCAAACGAACGCAAACCTTTATAAATGCAATAACCCATAATTACTATTGCAATGGCAATACTAAATAATGCGATTTTGGATGCTAATTCTTTCATAATTCTTTATATTTTTAATTCAACGATGCAAAATTATATTTTTTTTTCTACCTAGCAAAATATATTTTTAACTTTTTTCGTTAGGTTAGCATAAAACATTATTATAATAGTATGAGAAGAATAGTTTTTGTTTTCGCATTGTTGTTAGTTTCTATTTGGGGATATTCTCAGCAAAAGCCATATAATGAGGATATAGACGGTATAGAGCAGATTAATTCCGCCGTTAAGCAAGCCAAAGAGAGTAATAAATATGTTTTGGTGCAAGTTGGTGGCAATTGGTGCCCTTGGTGTTTGAGATTTATAGAATTTGCACAGAATGATACGCTAATAAAAGATATTATAGACAAGAATTATATCTTTATTCACGTTAATTATTCAAAGAAAAATCCAAATAAAGAAGCTATGAAGTTAATGGATAATCCTGCAAGGTTTGGTTTTCCGGTTTTTGTTATATTAGATGAGCAAGGAAAAAGAATTCATACGCAGAACTCCGCATATTTAGAAGAAGGCAAAGGATATAGCGAGAAGAAAGTAGCAGACTTCTTAAATATTTGGACACCAAAAGCAGTGAAAACTATCAAAGATTAGGATAAATGCGATAAAGATAGATTTTTTCATTATCTTTGCACACTCAAATAATAATAAAGGATAATGAAAAACAAAAATAACAAAATTGTTGTATTATCAACTATCGCTATTGTGTTAAGTGTGGTCGCTATTGTATCTCAAATATTTGTTTTTGCAACATCTCACAGAAGCGAAGATGAAGAATATACGGAGATATTAAGAGAAAATTTTCATAACTTTGCTATTCCTATGCCCAAGAGCGTAACATTTTGTGGTGAAAAGGTTCCTATAGAAAATACTTTCGTAAGAGAGGCTTTGGATAGGGAACTTTCTTCGATTAGTTACCAACATACATCGACTTTTTTGATACTTAAACGTGCTTATAGATATTTTCCGCAAATAGAAAAGATACTCCAACAACAGAAAGTCCCAGAAGATTTGAAGTATTTGGCTGTTGCCGAAAGTAGTCTTAATAATGCTGTCTCTCCTGCGAAAGCAGAAGGATTTTGGCAGTTTATTCCGCAGACTGCAAAGCAATATGGATTGATTGTTAATTCAGAATATGACGAAAGATACGATGTAGAAAAATCTGCTATCGCTGCTTGCAAATATCTTAGAGGTTCTTATTCGCGTCTTGGTAGTTGGACTTTGGCTTGTGCTTCATATAATTGTGGCGAAGCGGGACTAAAAAATCGTATGAACGAACAAAACGTTAATAATTATTGGCATTTAGCACTTAATAACGAAACTGCACGATATGTTTATCGTATAATTGCCTACAAGATCATAATGCAAAATCCTCAAGCGTATGGATATTATTTGCGTTATATTGATTGTCATCAACCTTTGGAATATGATACCGTTAGTATAGATACAACTATAAATGATTTCTATACTTTTGCCAAACAAATAGGTACAGAATACAAGTATTTTCGCAAAGCAAACCCACAATTGCAAGCAAAAAAACTAACAAATAAAGAAGGAAAGAAATATACTTTCAAAATATTAACCCCCAATTCGTATAATTGGCAATATCTAATAGATAAAATAGAAAATCCTTACAAATTCGTAGATAAATTATAATATTCAAAACAAACAATTCTCATAAGTCTAATCTATATTTGAAGCAAAATATTTATGAATGAGATAAAAAAATGGTGGACTATTATAAGACCCAAAACATTATTCGCTTCGCTTTGTCCAGTAGTGTCGGCAATGCTCTTAAGTCTTAATCAAATACAATTCAAAGGCAAAACAATTCTAATATTCCTAATTGTATTATTATGTGCTTTGAGTTTGCAGATATTAAGTAACATTATAAACGATTATTATGATTACAAAAAAGGAGCAGATAAGAAAGGGAGAATAGGATTTAAGCGAGCTTTAGCCGAGGGTGTAGTAAAAGTAGAACAAATTAAATATGCTATCTATATAACTCTTGTTTTTGCGATATTATTAGGTGCTATTCTGATTTATTTTGGAGGTATTCCTATATTATTGATAGGTATTAGTGCAATAATATTTGCATGGCTTTATACGGCAACAAATCATTCTCTATCTTATTTAGGAATTGCGGATATATTTTGTTTTCTCTACTATGGGATATTTGCTGTCTGTGGTACATATTATCTTCTAACGGACGTATCATTATTCAATAATAAGAGTGTTGTTTGTGTCGGTGCGATATGTGGACTAATCTCTATGACGGTATTGATGATTAATAATTTAAGAGATATAGAAGACGATAAATTGGTAGGTAAGAAAACCATACCTGTTAGATTTGGCAAGAAGAGTGGTGAATATTTGCTCCTATTGTATTGTTTGTTAATGTTAGCATTAAGTTTTATTGCCTTTGGATTATCATTTACGAATATAATATTTATTCCTGCCTTTATGCTTTATCAAGAAATTACCACGATTAGCGGAGAACAATACAATAAATGTTTATTTAAGGCAGGTTTGTTGAATTTGTTTTTTGTCGTTCTCTTAATTGTGGAGGTTATTAGTGTTCGTTAAGCATATATATTCTAATAGGATTAATCTATTTTGAGTAAATATTGGTAGATGATAATCTTTTAAGTTTTATTCTTTTGAAAAATTTTTGATAACTCGCCACGCTATAATTTTTCTATCTTTTTTGAGCTTTAAGAAATAACCTAAAAAATCTTTGATAGGGAAGATAGAACATTTTAAAGAAATAGGAATTCGAATAGTATCACATTTCGTCAAAATAAAATCAATAACTATTCGAATAACTTCAATAACTATTCGAATAACTTCAATAACTATTC
>CAVGDP010000201.1:0-18613 GCA_963627985.1 uncultured Eubacteriales bacterium | reverse complement strand
AAGTTATTAGAATAGTTATTGAAGTTATTAGAATAGTTATTGAAGTTATTTGAATGGTTACTGAAGTTATTCGAATAGTTATTGATTTTATTTGAATAGTTATTAATGTTATTAGAATGGTTATTGATTTTATTAGAATGGTTATTGATGTTATTTGAATAGTTATTGATGTTATTTGAATAGTTATTGAAGTTATTTGAATAGTTATTGAAGTTATTTGAATAGTTATTGATTTTATTTTGACGAAATGCGATACTATTCGAATTTCTATTTATTTAAAATGTTCTATTGTTCTTATCGGGAAATTTTAAGCAATGTTTCACGCAGTGAAAATTATCAGAAAAACATAATAAAACGAGTGCTTAAAGATTTTTAGAAAGGGGGTATTGTTACCTTTGGAAATTTTACCGAAAACAAACTAATCCTATTTAAATAGATATATTTTATCGGGCAATAATAATTTATAGTTACAGGTATTTTATTGTCTCTGTCTCTAATACTATAGTTTCTGTTGGGAGACAGATAACAGGTTTCTCGGGGTGTGAAAATATGGATGAAAAGAAAATTAAAATATAAAAGAAAAGTTGTATTTTTGCAGTCCGATACGATTGTTAAATCTTATTTTAATTTATAGACAAATGAGTGGAAATGAGAAAATAAAAGCATGGTTGAATAGATTTGTTAGTGAGAGCGAGAAACCATTTACAAAAGAGTGGTATATAGCGTATTCAAAAGTTATTTTGGGTTGTTTGATATTCGCATTAGCAGATTTATTGTTCGTTGTACCTTACGGTTTAGCACCTGGTGGAGTATATGGCTTAATGAGTGTATTTAATAATCTATGGTCCTGGCCGATGGATTTAGTTATATTGATGGATTTGCCATTATTCTGTATCGGATTGATGGTGTTAGGTCCTAATTTTGGTGTAAAAACGTTATTATCTGTTATTTGTACATGGTTTTTTACCTTTCTTGCAGAGAGTTTTTTCTATATACCTCAATTCGGATACATACCATTGATTCATTCGGGTGATTTTATATCGATAGAAGATTTTAATCTATTACCACAACAAATAAGACAGACTTATCTACCACTAAGAGCAGCAGGAGGAACTGTGATGCAGTATTTTATGCCTGATTATCTGTTGAATGTAATACTCGGAGGATTGTTTTATGGGGTATCTATTGCGATGATATTCTCGGCTGGTGCAACATCGGGAGGTTCGGATGTGATAAGTATGATACTTCATAAATACACACATATACCATTAGGTAAGTCGGTTATGATAATAGATTCTATTATTGCACTAACATCTTTTACTATTGGAGGAGATATTCGCTTGCCGATGTTTTCTATAATACTTATCTTTGTAGAGAGCAAAGTAATTGATGCAGTGATAGATAATAAAGTAAATAAGACTATGTTCATTATAACAAATAACATAGAAGGAATGAAAAAACTGATATTGAAGGATTTGGAACGCAGTGGTACATTAATTCTTGCAAGAGGTTTGTATACCGATGAAGATAAAAAAATGATTTATACTACTGTTAATAAAAAGGAATACAATAAGATAAAATATTCTGCTAAACAATTAGATCCACATTGTTTTATAACTATTGTGAATAATACAGAAACGTTGGGAGAAGGTTTTGATGAATTACCTAATAATCAATAGTTTTTTGTGAAAAAAGAATGAAAAACTATAAAAAATCATATCAAAAAAGAGATATATTACAATTTTATTGTATCTTTGTGCGTTGAAAATATAACAAAAGAAAAGAAATAAAATGAACAAGATTGATGTCTTATTAGGATTGCAATGGGGAGATGAAGGAAAAGGAAAAGTAGTGGATTATCTTACTCCACAATATGATATAGTTGCAAGATTTAATGGTGGTCCGAATGCAGGACATACGCTTGAATTTAATGGTATAAGACAGATTCTCAGAACAATTCCATCGGGTATTTGCCATACAGATAAGATGAACGTGATTGGTAATGGGGTATTGATAGAGCCGAATATTTTTATGCAAGAAATTAAGGATTTGGAACAAAAAGGTTTCACCCCTTCCAAGAATTTATTGATTTCCAATAAAGCAAATATTATTCTACCGACACATCGTTTATTAGATGCTGCGAATGAGAAAAGTAAAGGAGATCGTAAGATTGGTTCTACACTAAAAGGAATAGGACCGACATATACAGACAAAATTGCAAGAATAGGTTTGAGAATAGGTGATTTGTTTAGTAGTGCTTTTATGGATAAGTACAATAAATTAAGGCAAATACATATTCGTACTATTAATTCTTTGGGTTATAAAGTAGAAGATTTCAAAATAGAAGACAAATCATTAGAAGAATACGAGAAACTTTTCTTCGAGGCAATTAATAGATTAAAACAACTAACTATTATAGATACACAATATTATATAAATGAACAATTACTTTGTGGTAAGAAGATATTAGCAGAAGGTGCACAAGGGACGATGTTGGATATTGATTTTGGTTCGTATCCTTTTGTAACATCCTCTACTACAGTTACGGCTGGTGTTTGTTCAGGTTTAGGAGTGTCTCCAAATAAGATAGGTAGGGTATATGGTATTACGAAGGCGTATTGTACAAGAGTTGGTAGTGGACCATTTCCTACTGAATTACAAGATGAAATAGGGGAGATGTTGTGTGAAAAAGGACATGAATTTGGTTCGGTTACGGGTAGAAAAAGACGTTGTGGTTGGTTAGATATAGTAGCATTGAAATATGCTTGTATGTTGGATGGAGTTACGGATTTGATGTTGATGAAAATAGATGTTATGGATGATTTTCCTACAATAAAAATCTGTACAGGATACGAGATAAATGGAACAAAAACAGACAAACTTCCGTATAATTTAGAAGAGGAGATAAAGCCGATATTGAAAGAATATAAAGGGTGGAATAAGGATGTATCTTCTATAAAAGAATATTCACAATTACCCGATCAGATAAAGGATTATGTTCAATCAATAGAGCAGATGACAGGTATACCAGTAACGATGATATCTGTTTCACCAGATAGAGAAAGAACAATAATAAGAAATAAATAAAAAAATATGAAAATGAGGCGTTTTGTAATAACGTTAATATTTATTCTAATAACACTTGGGGTAAATGCACAACAAAAATTGCGAAAGAGTGAAGTGCCACAAGAAGTTCGTATGGGATTAGAGAATACTTATACTGATTATAAATTAGATGGATGGTATTTTGAGACAGGTCAATACGTTGCACAGATAAATATTGATAATAATATGGGTAAAGTTTACTTTACTGCTACGGGTAATTGGCAATATACGATATTTGATATCAAAGAGGAGGAATTACCTACTTTGGTTGATGATTATTTTATCAAAAATTATCCTGGTTATCGTATCAAAAAGTCGCAATATGTAGAAGATTTGAGTGGTGATAATTATTATCGTTTGATTGTTTCGATGAAAGGTATTGCTCAAACAGAATATGAGATGATTTTTGACCCACGAGGACATCTAACAAAGACAAATGCTCCCGATCCTGACTTTGTTAAAAAAGATTATATAGAGAGATTGAACCCAGAAGCGATTGAATATCGTCAGAAGAAAATGGCAGAGAGAGAAGGTATTAGTGGAGAGGGTGTTCAAGTCAATATAGAAAAAGAAAAAGCCAGGGAAAAGAGTAGCAAGGAAGTAAAACTATCTACACAAGAGGAACTTAATGAGCCAAAGATACCAGAAGAGGTAACGAATGCTTTCAAAAAGAAATTTCCTCGTGCAGAAGTAAAGAACTGGAAACAAGAAAATGATAATTATCGTGCTACGTATGATAGACGAGGTACACAAGCAGAGATACTTATAACAAAAGATGGTACTATTGTTTCTACTACGACAAATGTTAGCAAAGATCGTTATCCACGTCTAATAACAAAAGATTTAGCAATTCGTTATCCAAAAGCCAAAATAGAAAAATTTCAAAAAATAGACTACGATAGAAAATACAAGACAACACAATCGGATAAAAAATTAGATACATACTATTATATTGAATTGACAGAAAAGATTAAAGGTCAGAAAGATAAGAAGTATATCAAACTTACATACGATAAGTCTTACAAATTTCAAGGTTTAGCGGGTAGTGATGATGAGTATGACGAGGAAGATTAGACTATATGAATAAGATAAAATTGCTGATTATTATATGGTTGTCTTTGTTTTCAACAACAATTAATTCGCAAAATCAAATAGAGTATCGTTCGGACTTTGGGAGAGTTTATCCTGATAGTCCGAATGATATTGTTTTGGTAAAAAATGTTGTATTTACTCATAAGGAGATGATAATGTATTGTGATAGTGCGATATATAATCAAAAAGAGAATTATTTTGATGCTTATAATAATGTGAGAATGTATGAGGGAGATAGCGTATCTTTGTTTGGGGATGTGTTGCACTATGATGGTAATACGAAAATAGGAGAATTGAATGGAAATAAGGTAGTTATGAAAGATAACGATGTAACTCTTATAACGGATTATTTGATTTTGGATAGAAATATTAATACTGTGAGTTATTTTTCTTCTGCTGTGATTTTCAATGATAAAGATACTTTAAGGAGTAAAGAAGGTACGTATTTTATAGATGAAGAAAAGTGTAGTTTCTATTATTCTGTTCGGTTGATTAGTGAGGATGGTAATTTAAGAGCCGATTCTCTTTTTTATAATACCAAAACGGATGAAAGTGAGTTCTTTGGAAATCCTGCCGATTTGATTGTTTATGAGGATTGTACGAGAATGGATAGTAGTATTGTAATATCCCAATATGGCAAATATAATTCCAAAACACAAGAGATTTATTCTTCTACACACCCATTGATTTTTACGCAAAACAAATTCATAACCGCCGATACTATATATTATGATAAGAAAAATAAACAAGGTTATGCGTACAATAATGTATATATAGAGGATACGGTGGAGAATATATTTTTGGAGTGTGGTAGGATTAATTTGTATACTGTGGATACTATTTCAAAAGCCACAATTACAGATAGTTTGCTATTTAGACAAGTGGATAAAAAAGATACACTCTATATGCACTCTGATACGATTGATGTGGTTATGGATACAAATTTTTCGGTGAAAGATTTATTTGCTTACAAACATTGCAAACTCTATCGTATTGATATGCAAGGTGCTTGCGATTATATGCACTACAAAAGGAGCGATTCCTCTCTTACTATGCTGATTAGACCTGTTCTTTGGACCAATCAAACACAAATGACCGCTGATACGATTATTCTTTTTACTAACGAGAAGAATATCAAGACTATGTATATGCAACCAAATACTTTTATTGTACAAAATTCGGATACTAATACGAGTGAATTTTTCAATCAAGTAAGTGGTAAGAATTTGGTCGGATATTTCGAAAAGAATGAGATATATTATGCTGAAATAGACGGTAATACGAGGTGTATATATTATATTTGGGATGAGAATAAAAATCAAAAAACCAAGAAACTAACAGGAGTAAATATCGGATTGAGTAAGGAATTGCGTCTTTACTTCAAAAAAGGGGAGTTGAATAAGATGTCTGCCATTAAGGATGCGGAATTTTATATGGATAATTTAAAGAATATTCCTTTGGATAACAGGCAATTAAAAGGATTTATCTATTTGGAAAATGATAGACCCAAACAACCATTAGATGTTTTTTTACCAAGAAAATAATATTTGATTTTATTTTGATAAAGTTTGAGAATATTTCTGTAAAGTGTGAGAAAAATAAGATAAAGAGAGTAAAAATTTGAAGAAAATCGTAGAGTAAATAACTGACATATTGTCATAAAATACGCTAATGGAATATTAATTGAATATGAAGAAGTTTAGTTTTAATACTTTAAGAAAAATGAAAGACGAGAAGATAAAAAAAGAGGAAGAAATAAATAAACAAGAGGAAGAAGTTGCTCAAGAAGAGACAGATACAAAAGAACAACAAACTGCAACAACTGATAAAAAAGACGATAAAAAAGATAAACACAAAGAGACCAAAAAAGAAAGTTTGGAGGATAAAGTAGAATCTTTAGGAGTTAAGTTACAGGAAGTTAATGATAAATATTTGCGTCTGTATTCCGAATTTGAGAATTATAGAAAACGTACAAGTAAGGAAAAAATAGACTTGATATCTACTGCAAGTGAGGGAGTTATCAAGGATTTATTGCCAATAGTGGACGATTATGAACGTGCATTAGCATCAATAGAGACAATAAAAGACGGAAATACGAAAAAAGCATTAGAAGGTATTATATTGATTTACAAAAAACTATATTCTGTTTTAGAACGTAGAGGATTGAAACCTATCAATGCAAGAGGAGAGAAATTCGATGAAAATCTTCACGAAGCAATTGCACAAATTCCTGCTACAAAAGAAGAAGATAAGGATAAAGTGATAGATGAGACTACCAAAGGTTATTATCTCAATGACAAGGTGATACGTTATAGTAAGGTGGTTGTTGCAAAATAGTAGAAAGCAACAATAATTACTATTTAATTATCAAAAAAAAGAGAATTTGAATCTAATAAAATAGAAGCAAACAGGGGTATAAATATGGCAAATAGAGATTATTATGAGGTGTTAGGTGTTAGTCGTACAGCAACTGACGAAGAATTGAAGAAGGCATATAGAAAATTAGCATTGAAATATCATCCCGATCGCAATCCAGGAGATAAACAGGCGGAGGAGAAATTCAAAGAGGCGGCCGAAGCGTATAGTATTCTTAGTGATAAAGATAAGCGTGCAAGATATGACCAGTTTGGGGAAGCAGGATTGGGAGATAATGGAGGATTTGGTGGATTTAATGCTCAAAGTGGAGACATTAATGATATCTTTTCTATGTTTGGTGATTTATTCGGTGGAAGAGGTGGTTTCAGTGGTTTTAGTGGTTTTGGAGGATTTGGTAATTCATCACATTCAAGGAGTTCTCGCAGAGTAAATAAAGGATCTAATTTGAGAATACATCTAAAACTTTCATTAGAAGATATATTAAATGGCGTAGAAAAAAAGATAAAAGTATCTAAATATGTTCCTTGCAAGACTTGTTCGGGTACTGGTGCAAAATCTGGTAGTGGTACGATAACTTGTTCGCATTGTGGAGGTTCGGGAGTTGTAGTGGAGACACAGAATTCTATTTTTGGAAGAATACAGACCCAACATGTTTGTCCTACTTGCGGAGGAGAAGGAACGATTATAAAAGATAAATGTCCTGATTGTCACGGCGATGGAATAGTTAAAGGAGAGGATATAATAACGATAAATATTCCTGCAGGAGTAGAGGATGGTATGCAATTATCTTTTACAGGTAAGGGTAATGCGGGTGCAAAAAATGGAATACCTGGCGATTTGATTGTGTCCATAGAACAATTGCCACACGAACAATTTGAACGAAATGGTAATAATATCTGTTATCAAGCGTATATTACATTTGCTCAGGCAGTTAATGGTACAACTTTGGAAGTCCCTACCTTGAATGGTAAAGCGAAATTCAAAATAGAACCTGGTATGTATTCGGGTAGAATTTATAGATTAAGAGGAAAGGGATTACCGGAGTTTCAAAATCCTTCTAATAAGGGAGATATGTTAGTTAGAGTGGATGTTTGGGTGCCTAAAAACACAACAAAAGAGCAGAGAGATATATTAGAAAAATTGGATAGGTTTGATAATTTCCAACCTAACCCAACCAAGAAAGATAGGAGTTTTTTCGATAAAGTGAAGAATATGTTTTCTTAATTTTATTCTAATTAAAAAACTCGTAAAGAGTAGATTAGTGAAGATAATCTGCAATCATACGAAGATATCTATATTTCTATGTAGAATATGTGCACTGTTCGTTTGAATGATTGTAATAATCATCAAAATATTATCAATAAATAAATTAATGGAGAAGTAATTTGCAAAGACGAGATTGTGAATTGCTTTTCTTTTTTGTGATGAACATTGTAGAAAAATACTCAAAGATAAGTATTTGTGTGTATATATAATTATTATACCTTTGCAAATCAAAAAATATAAAGATATGACAATATGTCAGACTGTGTCTTTTTGGTGTTTTATTAAAAAAATGTTTGTGGGATGTATTCTAAAAGAAAAATAATTAGATTTGTGTTTGGTGTTTTGTGTATTTCTTTTGTTTTTTCTTCTTGTGAGGGAATGTTTTCGGGTATTTACGATGATAATGAGGAGGATGAAACGATTGATAATAACAAAAATATCTACGGTTTTACTTCATACGACAAGCAAACTCGCAAAGGGACGCTTTATTTGAATTTATCCGAATTTGATAAGTGGCTTTACCTCTCTTTTGAAGAACAAACAATTGATACAGTGTATATTCCAAAGAAATTAACAGGCGATTGGGACGGACAAAGTGCAATACATTATCAATATGTCCACGGTTTGCAATTCTCATTTGATAGTTTATTCAAAACTGATACGCAAATAGATCCAATAAATTGGGATATTGCTTTGCACAAATATGAAGGTAAGACGAATGGTGCTGTTTATGAGACTTCATTTACTTCATTGAGTGATTTACCTTCTAATAGTGAGAGTTTTGATGATGTTATCTATACGGAGGATGAGTGGAGTGATACACTTGTTATTACAGATATTAGTCGTATGTACGAATATTATATCGGTTATCAAAATATTAAATGTAACAAAGTGTTATCTAATTGGTTGGTTATGGATTTTAGTACGCCACCACCTACTTATCATCCATCTAATAAGGTATATATTGTAAAATTGAACAATGATAAGAAAATTGCTTTGCATTTTGATAGTTATATGTCTGCCAAAGGTAGTTTGGGTTTTGTAACTATTAGTTTTATTTACCCTTATTAATGAGAATGTTATGAATAAGATTTGGATTATATTTGCATTTATTTTATTAGGATTTAATTCTTTTTCGCAACTTACAATCAAAGGTAGTGTAAAGGATGAAAAGGGTGATATTTTGATTGGTGCTACTATTTTTTTGTCTAATGATAATACGATAGGTACAACAAGTGATGATAAAGGTAATTATTCTCTGCTGATAAAACCAAATTATAAAGGAAAGATACAAGCAAGTTTTATCGGCTATTCTACTCAATATAAGGATATTGATAATTCTATTTTAGAGAAAAGTACAACAATAAAAAATAAGAATAAGGATAATGTAATAGAGATTGATTTCTTTCTCAAACAAGAGGCTAAATATCTTGATCAAGTGGTAATTACTGGTACCAGGACGCCAAAACTTTTGAGTGAATCACCAATACAAACTCGTTTGATTACTGCCAAAGATATAGAGAAGTCTTCTGCTAATAATATTACAGATGTTCTGCAACAAGAGTTGCCAGGTATAGAATTTTCTTACGCAATGAATCAACAAGTTAATGTTAATCTTAATGGTTTTAGTGGACAAGGTGTTTTGTTTTTGGTAGATGGTGATAGGCTTTCGGGTGAAACTATGGATAATGTTGATTTTCAGCGATTAGATATGAATAATGTGGAGCGTATAGAGATTGTAAAAGGTGCTGCTTCTGCTCTTTATGGTTCTTCTGCTGTAGGTGGTGTGATTAATATAATAACCAAAGAAAATTCAACCAAACCTCTAACTATCGGTGTGAATGGTAGATATGGTAGTCATAATGAAAAAAAATTAGGTCTCAATATCGGTTTGAATAAAGGTATATTTCATAATACGTTTTCTCTACAACACACTGCTATTGACACATATACAGTACCTTATAACGAACATAACGACTTTAATAACGTATATGGTGGTAGCACATGGAATTTCAAAGACAAGATTATTCTTAATCCTTTGGATAATTTAAGATTTACCGCTCATGCAGGTTATTTTTTTAGGGAGAGACTATATAATGAGGACAAACCGGATAGATATCGTGATTTTACAGGCGGTATAAAAGGTAAGTGGGATATTGATAATGAGAATAATATAGAATTATCTTACAATTTTGACCAATACGACAAAAGCGATTACACCAAACACACTAACAAGGATATAAGAGATTATTCTAATGTGCAGAATTCTGTTCGTACGTTGTATAATTATTCTTACACGAGGGGTAATAACGATGCGAATAGGTCAAAAGGATTTACCCCTAAACCTCTCTATACGATTACGATAGGTGCTGATTTTATGCATGATTATTTGTATTCTTATCAATTCACAGATGGTAATAAACAACAGAATACTGCTGATATTTTTGCTCAATGGGATTATGATATAAATAATTATTGGGAAGTTGTTGCGGCTTTGCGTTATGATTATTTCTCGGATGGTGATAAAAATCACGTAACTCCCAAATTATCTTTGCGTTATCATAAAGATTATTGGACTATTAGAGCAGGTTATGGCGGTGGATTTCGTTCTCCTTCCTTAAAAGAAAAATATATGGACTTTGATATGTCGGGTATTTTCAAAATAAAAGGTAATAAAGACTTGAAAAGTGAGACTTCTCATAACTTTAATGTTTCCACTGAATACATGTATGATGTTTTTAACTTCACCGTATCGGCTTATTATAATTTAGTAAAGAATCGTATTGCTAATTCGGATGTAAAAAATGACAACTCAAACAGTAGTGTAGTGGGTACAAATTCAGGTAATTACATAGAATATATAAATATTGAGAATATGAATGTTTATGGGGGTGAATTATCCTTTCAAGCAAACTTTCCAATAGGATTAAATTTCAAAATATCATATTGTTATACAAAAGAAGAAGTAAAACAAAAAGGAACCTTAACACCATACGCCCCTGCAAGACCCCATACTCTAATAGCAAGAATGGATTATGACAAACAACTTACTTCTTATTACGGATTCAATATAGCATTGAACGCAAGATTTTTATCAAGTGTAGAGAGTGAAAAGTATGATACTCAAACAAATACTTCAACGATGAAGAAATATCCGTCTTATTTGATTTGCAAATTGTCTTTCTCGCAAAGATTGTACAAAAATTTCTCCTTATCCTTTATAATAGATAATTTATTGAATTATACACCTGAAATATACTATTTTAATTCGCCAACAACCGCAGGAAGAACGTATTTATTAGATTTAAGTTTCAGATTTTAACCACGATTATAACAAATTGTGTGTTTTTTTCGCTTAAAACGAAAATTATGTTATATCTTCGCAAAACGATTATTTAGAAAATTGTTTAGAGGGTGAAGAAGAAAAAAATACAATACGAACACAAGATAGGTATTACGGCAATTGTTTGCTTATTGATAGGTATAATTGTGGCTTTTGTTTATATGTATCTCAATGGCAACAAGATAACTATCATACAAGATACCAAACAAGAGACTTATAATAACAAAAAACGCAAATACTACAACAAAAAATCGGACACAAATTATTATAAATCCAAAAGGTATAATGATTATCGGTACTATTACCCAAAAGAAACAACCAAAAGTCCTACTTTCTCCTCTAATAATACTGATAATTATTTTGTTATCAATAAGAAAAATTATAAAGATTTGATTTTGGATTTGAATACTTGCGACACATTGGATTTGCAATTAATAAGAGGTATAGGACCAACATTTGCAAAAAGAATAAGTAAGTATAGAACAAAATTAGGAGGGTATGTATCTGTTAATCAATTGAAAGAAGTGTATGGAATGGACGACAAACGATATAGAAGTATAGCAAAACATTTCACTATTACAAATAAAATCATCAAAAAAATTAATATTAATACGATGAATATCAAAGAGATTGCTTCACATCCTTATATTGATTATTCTTTGGCAAAAGAGATAGTTGTATTTCGTCAAAATTATGGTGCATTTACTGATATTAATCAATTGAAAATAATTCATTTAATGGACGATACTACATTTATGAAAATTACTCCTTATATAGAATTATAGTAATCTTTGTTTCTTTTGTGGTTGTATTACATCTCGTTTTTTTAAGAAACTACCATTAGAATAATATCACATTTCATCAAAATAAGTACTGATTTTATTTTGATAACTATTGAAGTTATTTGAATAACTATTGATTTTATTCTGATAACTATTGAAGTTATTTGAATAACTATTGATATTATTTTGATGATTTCTATATCTATTGTAATTATTATATAATCAATATATTATAGAAGTAAGTAAATTAGTCAAAGGAGTATCATAATCAAAAAGTAATTACTTTTGGAAAATCAAATTTTTGAAATAATCGCCTCGTTGTTCAAAGTTTTTGAATTGATCGTAACTACTTGCAGCAGGAGATAATAGAACAATACTTCCTTTTTTGGCATTCGTTTGACAGAAATTACTTATCTCCTCCCAATTATTAGTTAACAGTATGTTTTTCACCTCACTAAGAGTACTATAAGCACCCCATTCTTGAATATCTTTCATCCCTATCTCCAAAATATCATACATTCTTCTGCCTGCTTGACCTACAAATACAATATTTTCAATACTTTGTATCTTCAAAATCTCTTTTATCGGACTATAATCTATACCCCGATCCATACCACCTAATATTAATGTTGATACATTTGGTAAGGATCTAACGGCTGCTATAGTTGCTTGCGGTATCGTAGAAATAGAATCGTCATAATATTTAACCTTGTTTTTCTCTCCGATAAATTGCATTCTATGTTGTAGTCCCTTGAAAGTAAGAGCGGAAGCAATTGCCGTATTTGCGTCTATGCCTATTTGCTGAACTGCATTTAGGGTAGCAACTATATTGTATTTATTATGCGAACCTTTCAAAAAATTACTCTCTTCGTATGTGTAATCACTCAAATGAAATCCTATTAGATTGATATCGGAAATGGTGTTTTTTTTGTAATTAGTCCAACGTGTAATCCATTGATTTATAAGTTTATCATCGGCATTATAAATGAATATATCACCTTTTTGCGACTTGAATAATAGATTCATTTTGGAAAGTTGATAATCCTCGAAATCTAGATAATGATCCAAATGTTCCTCAAATAAATTTAATAAAATGGAAATATGTGGAGACCTCTTTATTAATTGAAGTTGATGACAAGATAACTCCAATACAATCTGTGTGTTGTGATTAATTTCTTGTAAGATATCAAAAAAAGGTATTCCTATGTTACCAGCCAAGATAGAATTGTCGTTTTGTTCCTTTATGATATGATAAATCAGTGAGGATGTGGTACTTTTCCCTTTTGTTCCGCTAACTCCAATACATTGTTTGTGAAATAAGGACAAGAATATATCGCATTGATTAGTTAGTTTCTCAAAATCTATTTCGGTATAGTCTTTTGGTGCCATCCCTGGCGTAAAGAAAACTAATGAACATTCTTCATTTATTGTTGTTAAGTCTGTTTTGGAAGAAAAACAGCGATGATATTTGGTTAATTCCTTTTCTTGTAAGAATTTACTCTCATCTTCATCGTACAAAATCAATTGTTTTTGTGGTAAAATCTCATTAAATAATTTCAAAGTCGCCTTACCTTCTCTTCCTAACCCCATTATAGCAATTTTTTCTTCACATAGTTGCTTTACTAACTCGGATTTTTTGATTGTTATGTAGAAATCGTTGAAGCATCGTTTCAAATCTTGTGGAAGATTGTAGTTTTCGTATTGTTGATCTTTGAATTTATTAAAATCTAATGCGGAGAATTTGTCTTTTAGATTAGTAGATAACCAATGTTTTAGTAATATCTCATTATCATTTACGCCGAATACTTCAATTCTTTGTTTTATTGCCATATTGACTTCTTCAATCGTGCCGACACATTCAAAAGGTTTGACCTCGTTTTCTCCAATAAGTTCCTTGAAATAAGTAAGTAAATTATTGTCTTCAAACATATTTTTGTGAAATACCGAATATAGCGTCTCCTTGTCTATAAAGGGTGAAAGAATTATATATGCGAATAGACATTTTGGACAATTAGTACACCAAATATCTTGTTTGGAGCCGACATTACAAGATTTGAATACGTGAAGATATGGCAAGAAAGAAAATATTTCTGCAATCTTCAATTCAGAAATCGGACGTAAGAAGGAGAAATACTCTATTTGGTCGCATAAAAACTCTTTGTAATAGGAGCGAAAGTCATCTTCGAATTCCAAACTTTTACTGTATTGATGATTTACGCCATTAAAATCTGCGTATTGCTCACTTTGATAGACTGTTGCTTGATTAGCAGAGTTTTCGTTGCTAAGTGCTATGTATTTTTTTTGACCAAGAACGGCACAAATCAATGTAGTAAAGGCTAACATAGCAGAAAAAGGGGTGTGTCCGTTAAGATAACCTTTCTCGTTTAATACCAAAAGTTGTTTATCTATTACTCTTTTTATTTCTATTGTGTCTTTGTCCTTATAACCACCCACGTGGATACATTCTCTTGTGGCATTACGCTGATTAATAACCATAGGTGTGATTTGTTTACCCATACCACGCAATAATTCTAATGTAACAACGCTATCTTTTCCGCCACCAATGGGTACAATAAACTCATCTTTGAGAGAAAAACTTTGTTTTGGGAATTGTTTTTCGTTAAGACAAGAAATTTGTACGAAATCATCAATATTAGTACGTATATTATTAAGATAAAAGAACTCTCCAAGACCATTAAACCATAGTTTTTTCCAAAATTGTTGCTGTCTATCGTTTAGATATCCGCATTTGATTAAAATTTGAGGAGAACAAGTTGCTTTCCAATAGGATATAAGTTCGATTAAACCCAAATTAAAAGCAAAAATACGCAACTCGTCTAAAGTATTATTGAAATAAAAAAAATCTTTTTTGTAAATGATTTGATAAGGAGAGAAATTAATCTCGTTACAAGAGAAATTAAACTGAATTTTTATGTATTCTCTACCTTTTTCACCGTATTCTTTACCTTTATTTATAGAGAAATCCTCATAAACAAAAACCTTATACTCCTGTTTTAGTTTATTATACTTCTCACTATTATCTTTGTACTCGGTCATATAGTAATCGTAAAATTTTGTTGCGAAATTACAAAACTTTTCAAAAATTATATTACTTTTGCATCTTAAATATTTAAAACAATGAAAACACTCGTTACAATATTAATCGCATTAACATTTGGTTTTTGCCTTAATGCACAGGATTTGAATATATTATTTGTGGGTAATTCTTATACATACGTAAATGATTTGCCTAATCTATTAACTTCTTTATCACAATCTAACGATAAGAAGATTACAACTACAAGTTTTACAACAGGTGGTGCTCGTTTTATGACCCATTGGCAGAATGAAAACTTAAAACAAGCAATCAAAAAGGGTGATTATGATATTATGATCTTGCAAGGACAAAGTCAAGAGGTTGCTTTTCCGCCTAATCAATTCTATAATGAGGTTTATCCTTACGCCAAAAGTTTGGATTCTTTGTACAAAGTTTATAATCCTAAAGGAAGAGTAATTTATTTTATGACATGGGGTTATCGTTATGGAGATAAACAAAATTGTCAATTCTATTCTCCTTTTTGTTCGTACGAAACGATGTCCAAAGAATTGTGTAAAAATTATTCTACTATGGCTTCGGATTTCCAAAGTGAGTTATCTCCCATAGGTAGTGCGTGGTTATACCTATATAATCAAGATACAGTATCATTTGATTTGCACTCCCAAGATTATTCTCACCCAAATACAAAAGGAAGTTACTTTGCTGCTTGTGTTTTGTACACAACAATATTCCAAAAGGAGATATCTTCCAATTATTATTTCTCATTATCCGAACAAGAAGCAACTAAATTGCAACAAACGGCTTCATCTCTTTTCTCTAATCACATATTAACCGATTGTGAATATATTTCTGATTTGGGAGAAATAAGAGAAAATCCTTTTCGTGTGTATTACGATGCCAAAGAACAACAATTGAATATAATAACTACAGCAAATGAGACAAAGATTAATGTAGAAATATATAATTTAATGGGAATAAAAATCAAACAATACACAATAAAAAATATTTCTAACGCTCGATTAGACGTTAAACAGTTGAATAAAGGGTATTATATTGCCAAAATTCAAACGGATAACGCAATATATACTCATAATTTTATTAAGTAATAATTTTATGATAGATAGGGATAAATTTACAGGGTTAGATAAAAAAATTTTGAATATATTCGCCCAAAGTGCATTAGAGTGTTTCTCAATCAAAAAAGTATATGGTATATTAGCAATAAAAGACCACAAAGTAAAAGATACAATAAAAGCAATTATTAGAAATATGACAAGAGAGAATATTCTTCTTAAAGAAGGCTCTCAATATCGTCTCAATCCTAAATATGATAATAAAAAAACTTCCTCTAAACGTACCATACAAGGAGTAGTAGATATTACACGTTCTGGTAGATATTTTGTTATACCAGAAGATGGTAGCGAGGATATTCGTATAGATAGTAGCAATATTTCTCATGCTTTGAATAAGGATATAGTAAAAGTGTATCTATTTCCACGTAGAAAAGGACGCAAACGTGAAGGACAAATAGTAGATATAGTAAAAAGAAATCGTTTGCAATTTGCTGGTATCTTGAAGAAAAGAAAAAATCTTGCTTTGGTACAATGCGATGAAGAGGAATTGCCTTGTAAGAACATAACAATACTCAATTATGATACAACAATAGAAGATGGTAGCAAGGTTATTGCAAAAATCACAGATTGGAAACCAAACGGCAATCACCCATTAGGAGAAATTGTTAGGGTATTAGGTATGCCGGGCGACAATGATGTTGAAATGCAAAGCATCTTATTCGAAAATGATTTACCTATTGATTTTCCAAAGAATGTTCTTAAAGAAGCCGATAAGATAAGCACTCAAATATCTGACAAAGAGATTGCTAATCGTAAGGATTATAGAGATATGATTACTTTTACAATAGATCCTGCGGATGCAAAGGATTTTGATGATGCTATCTCTTTTCAACTTTTGGAAAACAATAATTATCTTATAGGTGTTCATATAGCAGATGTGTCTCATTACGTTAAACCAAATAGCGAAATAGACAAAGAAGCCTACAAACGTGGAACAAGTATCTATTTAGTTGATAGAACAATTCCAATGTTGCCCGAAAAACTTTGCAATCAAGTATGTTCATTGAGAGAAAATGAGGATTCGCTGACGTATAGTGTAGTTTTTGAATTTACACCTTTTGCAGAAATTGTTTCATATTCAATACATAAGAGTATCATTCGTTCCAATAAAAGATTTAATTACGAACAAGCACAAAATATTATCGCTGCTTCTGAATACGGAACGTTTAATCCTCCTTCTGAATACTCTGCTCAAATAACTCTTTTATGGAAAATTGCAAAGATATTGCGAGAAAAACGTTTCAAGTTGGGTGCTTTGAAATTCGATTCACCAGAATATAAATTTGATTTGGATGAAAATAAACATCCTATATCTGTTCATTTGCAAGAATCTAATGAATCTCATTGGATGATAGAAGAATATATGCTTTTGGCTAATAAAACTATTGCCGAACACATAGGAAAGAAAAACAAAAAGAGTGAAGCAAAAACTTTTGTGTATAGAGTCCATGATGAACCTAATGCAGAGAAAGTGGAGACGTTCAAAACTTTTGCCAAGAAGTTAGGTTACGATATTAATGATTCTTCTCGGCAACGTTTGGTTAAATCTTATAACGATTTGTTTGAAAAAGTGCGAGGTAAGGCAACTCAAACGCTTATTAGTAATATTGCTCTAAGGACTATGTCCAAAGCGTATTATTCTACTGATAATATTGGACATTATGGTTTGGCGTTTCCGTTCTATACCCATTTCACTTCTCCGATTAGACGCTACCCTGATTTGATGGTTCATAGATTATTATCTTTGTATTTGTCTAATGGAGAGAGTGTTGATAAGGATGAATACGAAGAGTATTGCAAACATTGTTCCGAGATGGAGAAAAAATCTGCCGATGCCGAACATGAAAGTATTAAATACAAACAAGCAGAGTTTCTTAACGATAAAGTTGGCGGTATTTTCACAGGAGAAATTAGTGGTGTTAGTAAATGGGGAATTTATGTTATGTTGGATGAAAATAAGTGCGAAGGTTTGGTGAGAATTGCTTCATTAAAAGATGATTTTTATATACTTGATGAGGATAATTATCAAATATTAGGCGAACATACCGGCAAAACATATCAAATAGGACAAAAAGTACAGATTCGGATAGAGAGTGTAAGTATGTTGAAAAAGCAAATAAATTTTGTTTTAGTAGAGTAGTGTTTTTTTTGGTTTTTTATTGATAGACTTCTTGCTTTTTTATTGGAGTGAGAAGTTTTTTTATGATTTATTTGTTTTATAAGAGGAGTTGTGCGTGGGGTATTAGTTTTCTTGTGGTAGTATTAGGAATAAGAATAAGTATAGATATAAGCAAACTAACGAACAAAGAAATAAGGTATAAAGAAAATAGAATATCGTTGAGTAGTATGATTTCAATATGATCCCATCGTATTAAAATAAAGTAAATACTTATCAAAATAAAATCAATAGTTATTCAAATAACTTTAATAGTTATTCAAATAACTTTAATAGTTATTC
>CAVGDP010000200.1:0-5520 GCA_963627985.1 uncultured Eubacteriales bacterium | reverse complement strand
ATTGATGTTATTTGGATAGTTATTGATTTTATTCGAATGGTTATTGATGTTATTCTAATAGTTATTGATTTTATTCGGATGATTCTCGATTTTATTTTGACGAAATGTGATATTATCCAAATATTGTCTCATAAAAAATGTTCTATTTTCCTTATCAATATTGTAAAATTATTGTTAAAAAAAGTGTAATTATTGTGTAGTTTTGGAGAATAAAATAAAGGCAAAAAAAATAGAAAAAAGAAGCGAATCGGGGAGAGAAGAAAAAAGAATACGACCTGCTTTTTGTTTCGCAAGTCGTATTACTACCGAAAAGAAAGGTAATGATATCTAATTAATCGTTGAATTGTATCTCCTCCATTGTCTTTTCACAATAATGGCATTGAATACGAAGTGGTTCGGTATTCACAACATCGAATTTTGTCTCTATCTCCTCAATATTAGTTATACAATTAGGATTAATACACTTAACAATATTGCGAATATGTTTAGGTAACTCCAAGTGTTTCTTCTCCTCAACGGCGTAATCTTTGATAATGATTATCGTAGCCGTAGGAGCAATAATGGCAATCTTGTCTATCTCGTCTTGAGTGAAGTATTTGTTTTTGATTTTTAAGATACCTTTCTTGCCGTATTTTCTACTGCATAGATTAGTGCCTATCAAAACCTCATCTTTATACTCCTCCAAACCTAACATTCTAACTATTTTGAAAACTCTATCGGCAGGAATATGATCTATTACCGTACCATTATCTATTTTCTCAACTACAAGTTCTTTATTATTTGCTGTCATGACTTTATCTCCTTCTAAATTTTAATTATTTTACTTCTTTAGCGTAACCTAATATTGCAGCAATCAACGATTGTCTTACATACATACCATTTTGTGCCTGTTGGAAATAATACGCGTATGGAGTCTTGTCCACATCCATAGCAATTTCGTTTACTCTTGGCAACGGATGTAAGATTTTCATACTTTGTTTGCAACCTTTTAATGTATCAGCCGTCATAATGTAGGCGTTCTTAACTTTTTCGTACTCTAACTGATCCGGGAAGCGTTCTTTTTGGATACGAGTCATATAGATAATATCTGCAAAAGGTATAACGTCCTCTAATTTATCGTACTCGAAGTATTTCAGACCGGCATTAGTAGCGTAATCTTTTACATGATCAGGCATAGCTAGGGACTGAGGTGAAACAAAATGAAACTCGGCATTAAAATTACTCATCGCCTGTACCAAAGAATGAACAGTACGACCATATTTCAAATCACCGACCATGGCAATCTTTAAGTTATCTAACTTACCTTGTGTCTTGCGGATAGAATATAAGTCCAAAAGGCACTGCGTTGGGTGTTGATTGGCACCATCTCCGGCATTGATAAGAGGAACTGGCGAAACCTCGCTCGCATAACGCGAAGCACCATCTTTGTGATGTCTCATAACGATGATATCTACGTATGAGGATACCATTTTTATTGTATCGTGCAGACTTTCTCCTTTTTGTAAGGAAGTTGCTGATGGGTTTGAGAAGCCTATAACTCTTGCCCCTAAACGATTAGCAGCTGTCTCAAAACTTAATCGCGTACGTGTTGAAGGTTCGAAAAACAACGACCCCACAACTTTATCCGTCAATATCGGCTGATTAGGATTTTTCTCAAACTTTTCAGCCAAATCCAAAACGGTTATATAATCCTCTTTGGTATAGTCCGTAATGGAAATTAGATTTTTGCCTTTAAGATCTGTCATGATTGTATACTTTTTTTATGTTATCTTTATTCTTTGTTTTCTTTTGTTATATTATGCAGTTGTGTAGTGTTCTTTTCTTTATTATATTTGTGTATTTAGCATTCTATTCTAATATCTCTTCTCTATGATCTTAATTTGGTATAGAGTTATCGTACATACATAAATTTTATTCTTATTTTAATCTTGGAATATCTTTATAATAAAAACGCTTTTCAGTAAAGAAAAGCGTTTTTCTATAAAAAATATTTATCTTTTTAGAGTTTTTCGTGTTATTCTCACAACTCCACTTTTGTTCATCTCGCAATATGTTGTTATTTTTTATCATACGTTTTGCAAAAGTACAAAAAAATTTCTTGTCCTATCAAATAAAATCAAAAAAATTTAATTCTCTTTTGTTATTTTTCTGATTGAGAGTTATTTTTAATTTGTTGAGCTTTCTCAAAATCTTGTTTTGCTTCGTTAGTTTTACCTAATTTTTCGTAAGTTTTTGCTCTATTTCGATAGGCTTCATAGAAATTTGTATCTATTTTTATTGCCTTGGAAAAACAATCTAACGCCGTTGAATAATCTTTCTTATAGGTGTAATTTATCCAACCAACATTATGAATAGCATCGGCATGATCGGGTTTGAGTTTTAATATACGTTGATACATATCTAATGCTTGTTGTTCGGCGTTATGTTCCTGATAAAACAAAGCCAAAGCGTACATAGCATTAGTATTGTTCGGGTTTATTTTTATTGTACTTTTGAGATAATCAACTGCCAAACCATCACCTTTAATAGCGTATAGAAGTCCTAATTCTTCAAAAGGTTGTTCGTAATCAGACTTTAATTCTGTTGCTTTTCTATAATCTTTCACTGCTTGGTTAGTATCTCCGGTTTCTTTCATTGCCCAACCTCTCATAAAATAAGCTTGCGGATTTATTTTGTCTAATTCTAATACCTTTTTTATGTTTTCTAAACAGCGTTTATAATCTTGTAAATCCAAACTTATTTCTGCTATTTTCAAATAAGCTTCTTTGGATTTATTATTAACCTTTATTGCGTCTTGTAGGGCGTTAAAGGCGAGAGTTGTTTCGCCGCGAGAGAAGAAAACATCGGCCTCGAAGATATAATATTTATCTTTCTTGCTATCATATTCTATCGCTTTTTGAGAATTGAATAAAGCCTCTTTGGTATTTCCCATAGCATAGAAGACTTTACCTCTTTCAAAGTATAATTCTGCATTCTTGGGGTCTTTTTTTATTTTAGCGTCATACAATTGTATTTTCTCTTCATTGCTTAATTTGGATATATCTATTTCTTGTTTATTACCGCAAGAATAAACCATAAAGATGGTAAGCAGAATAGTTAATATGGTAATTTTATGTCTGTACATTTCTATTTATCTATTTAGAAGAAAGTCGGGATGACCTGACTCGAACAGGCGACCACTTCGTCCCGAACGAAGTACGCTACCAACTGCGCTACATCCCGTTAAATTGGTTGCAAAGTTAGTATTTTTTTTTGAATTGACAAGAAATCAAATTCTACTTCTTTATTTTATTTTATTAAAAAGTATATATAAGTTAACCTTTCTATAATCTACTTCCCTTTCACTGTACCTTTTATTGTAAGAACAATTTTCTTTCCATAATCGGTTGAAACAATAACGACCTTACGAAAGCTTCCAACTATAGAAGTATTATAATTAACTTTAATAACGCCCTGTTTACCTGGCATTATTGGTTTTTTAGGGTATTCTGCCACAGTACAACCACAAGAAGTATTAACTTTATTAATTACCAAAGGTTTTGTACCTGTATTCTTAAAAGGAAACACGCAACTTCCACTACTTCCTTGATTTATCGTACCATAATTATATAATAAGTATTTAAATTCTATTTTAGACGTTTTTGTTTGAGCAAATATATAACCCACCAAAATAAGAAAGATAACAAACTCTATTAAGAGACCTTTTCTAATCATTTTCTTTTTTTATAAATTCTTTTATTTTCTCTATGTCTCTATCCGAGCAAACAATATTTTTGTCGAATGATATTAGAATATAACAATCTCGTGTATTCATCTTTAAAGATAATCCTTTAGCACAAAACATTTTATTGGATACACCGAGACTATCAGAATATATTTTATTCATTTCCATATTGCTACTGTACGGATTAACGTAGATAATATTCGGTATAATGGAGTTCAAATCTTTCGTTCTTTCTGTAAAATATCGCAACTCATATTTAGCATTCTGTACTAAACATAACAATATAGGACCATTTATTGATTTTACGGAACAAGTATCTTTTGAGACAACATTAATCAAAGGATATTCCAACGCTTGTTTAGTTAGACCAGGGATACTTACATTACTTCTGCTATAAATATAATAGGTAGAATCGTTATTTTGAAAAGAATAGTACCTATACTTAACATCATTTAAATCAAAAATACTATCAATAATTGTCTGACAACTATTGTATGAAATATTGTTTATTTTTTGTACCCGATTCAAATATTTTCCTTCTCAAGAAGTAGAATCCAAAATATTTGTTTGTGTATGAAAGAAAAACTTAATTGGCTCTTGCACTAAATAACATTCCTTATCTGTACAATATTTAACCGTCATGGTTGCAAATAAACAAAAATGATCTTGTTTCTTTTTTAGTTTGTTGGTAGAATCTCCAAGAAAAATTTGGCTTTGAATTGCAATAATTGGAGAATAAATAGAGAGTTGATCTATATAATTACCCACCTCATCCCCACTCAACATCCCATAAAAATCATATTTACTTGTATCCGTATTATGATATACTGCAATCTCCTCATAATATTTATTTACATATACAATAGAATCTTCATTGAGTAAAATGGCATAATCGGGGTGAATTATAGACACATAATTCGGATTATTATGTATTACAACACGTGCAGGTTCTAAAGCATGAGAAAATTTTTTATCCTTAAAAAACATACAAGAGACATCAAAAGACATCCATTCTGATAAAAGGTAATTATTCTTGCAATCATCATAGTATTTGCGGGCATTTATATTGGTAGAACCGCAAGAATAAAGCAATATAACGGACAGTATCAGAATGAAACTATTCCATATAAGTTTTTTTCTCATACAACTACCAAATCTTTTTAAGGATATCCCAAATTGCAGAAAAAATATTAGAATTTTGTGTTTGTAAATATGCTTGTTTGCAATAGAATCATTATGTTGTCCCCAATTTGCAGATAGGTATGCAATTAGACGATTTTTATTCATTTTAATCTATATTTTAATTTATTTTTGCAAAGATACTACTTTTTTATTACTGTCCGCTAAAAGAGGGGGATAAATAAAAATTTGGAATACGTATTTTTAGAATACTAATTTTTAAGATAAGTAGATAATTTCTTACTCTATCCTATCATAAAAATACAAAAATCATACCTTATTTTAAAACTCTAAAATGTTCTATTTCTCATATAAGGTCATTTTTGAGGGGTGTTTTTTGAGTAAAAATAGAGAAAAATTTTATCTTTGTAATAATCTGATTATACAATAGTTAGAATGAGTACTAAAATCATCAAAATAATATCTGATTTTATTCAAATAGTTATTGATGTTATTCGAATAGTTATTGATTTTATTTGAATAGTTATTGATTTTATTTGAATAGTTATTGATTTTATTTGAATGGTTATTGAAGTTATTTGAATAGTTATTGAAGTTATTTGAATAGTTATTGATATTATTTGAATAGTTATTGAAGTTATTTGAATAGTTATTGA
>CAVGDP010000199.1:0-7688 GCA_963627985.1 uncultured Eubacteriales bacterium | reverse complement strand
AATAGTTATTGATGTTATTCGAATAGTTATTGATGTTATTCGAATAGTTATTGATTTTATTTTGACAGAATGTGATACTATTCGAATTTCTATTTCTTTAAAATGTTCTATTTCCCCTATTGGGTATTTTTTGTTAGAAGATTTTTTCTAATTTTATGTAGATTATTTCTTATTCTCGTCCACTAAATCCTTAATTTTGTCTCTTATTAAATCAACAAAATTCTTTCTTGTCGCATATTCTAATAAAAAACATAATAGTAGAGTATTGATATAAATAAAAAATGTTGTAATATTGCAAGTTCATTTGAGAATAAAATTAAGATGAGATTAAAATATCATATATTTATATATTCGCTTTTGATAGTAACTTCTCTTTTTGCCCAAAAGAGTAATAATGAGAATATTATCCTTAATGATATAGAATCTAATAGACAAGAAATTATTTATGAATTAAAAGAATTTTCCTTAAAGAAAACTACTCTCAACAATCAACTATTTTATAGTATTGATATGGGAGAAAATTCCTTTAATAGTACCAACAAAGGGCAGGCAAACTTACCTTCTTGGAATCAAATTATCAAAAGTGATCCCGAACAGAGAATACACCTTAAAATAACTATATTAGAGGAAGATACAATATATTTACAGGAAGATATTCTAATTGCTCCTACACAGGGATCTCGCCCCAAAATTGATACCTCCTATTCTTTTGACTTCGATAAGAAGTATTATTCCACTAATGAGTATCAAAATACTAATTTGGCTAGTATTCATAATATTGGAATACAAAGAAATGAGAATATTTCTATACTAAAAATTTGTCCGTTTAGTTATAATCCCGTTCAAAACGCATTAAGAAGAATTAAAAAGATGAAAGTGGAGATTTTTTTCTCTCCTTCTTCTAATAATATCTCTGCAAAAGTAAATTATTCTAATGTTCAACATCCTTATAAGATGATTATTTTGACTAATGATACTCTTTTGCAATGTCTTAATTCATTTGTTCAATGGAAAACGATGCAAGGTTTTGATCTTATCACCCTAACTACTTCTCAAATAGGACAAACGGCAGAGGAAATAAAATCTTATTTGGATAGTTTGTATATCAATTCCACGCTTCTTAATCCTCCGTTTGATTATTTGTTAATAGTCGGAGATACGAATATCATTCCTTCTTTTAAGGGTAAGTATGTAATTGATAATTACCCTAAACATTATACAGATTTGTATTTTGCAGAATATACTAATGATATTCTTCCGGATGTTTTCTATGGTAGAATATCTGTTAAGGACACTCAGACCCTTAATAATATAATAGAAAAAACTCTTATCTACGAAAAAGGTATTTTTGAGAGTGAAACATATTTGCAAAATTCGTTATTAGTTGCCGGGAAAGAGTTATCACACGGTGCTCTTACGTTTACGAACGCACAACTAAACTACGCCAAAGAATATCTTCAAACCAAAACAGATACTAATGTTTATTATAATCCGATAAGTGTAGAAGATAGTAATAAAGAATCAATAAACAATCAACTAAATATAGGAAATTGTTGGATTAATTACACAGGACATGGGACAGAAAAGGGTTGGTATAATCCTCCTTTTAGAGTTAAAGATGTGGATACATTATTAGATAATACTAATAGGTATGGAATATTCATTAATAATTGTTGTTTGTCTGGTAAATACGATGAAGATATTTGTTTTACGGAATCTCTTTTGCAAGCAAAGAGTAAAGGTGGCGTTGGTGCAATAGGTTCTTCGGATTATACTTTATGGGATGAGGATTATTATTGGTCTGTTGGTAGCAAAAACGCTGTTCTTTACCCTAAATACAATAAAAATAAGTTAGGTATGTATGATAGACTCTTTCATACGCATAATGAAAGTATAGATCAACAGTATTTAACTATGGGACAGATATTACAAGCGGGCAATTTAGCGGTTATGCAGTCTTTATCTGACTACTCAAATCATTATTGGGAGATGTACAACTTACAAGGAGACCCAACACTCTTGCCATATATAGGTTTGCCTTTGCAATTTAGTAATAACATAGAAGATTCTTTGTATTTAGGTACATCTTCTTGGCAGATTAATACAATACCATATTCATACGTTGCGATAAGTAGTAATGATACTTTGATAGATGCACGTAAAGCCGACTCCTTAGGGGTAGTTGTCTTCGATTTATCTAATATCACAGAAGAAAAGACTATAAGAATAGTAATAACTAATCAATTCTACCAACCTTTGATAGATTCTTTGCAAATGGTTGCTCCTAATAAGCCCCTTATTGCATTAAAAAACATTAAGATAATAGACAAGAATACTAATTTAGAGGCAATAAATTTAATGGAAGGTGAGCAATATAGAATAGAATTTGATATTGCAAATATAGGTAAACAAGATTTATTAACAACATCTAATACTATCAAATTATATGGTGAAGAAAATTTATTAATTACTAATAATAGTTTTCTATTCTCACAAAATAATTCTCTATGTTCGCAACATATAGATACTGCATTTGAATTTAAGGTGAAAGATGGTGTAAAGAATTTTGATATTACTACTCTTACATTCCAAATTTATCAAGGCAATCAACTATCTACTACCCATAAAATATCCAAAGAAATATTTGCCCCAGACGTATGCATATCCTCTTCTTCTATGACTAATCTACAAGACACAATATTATTAGATATCTGTTTGAGAAATGTAGGCAGGAAAAAATCCTTACAAGGTAGTCTATACATAGATAATCTCTCTTCCGAGATAGAAGTACTCAATTCCTCAATGACGGTAAATGAATTAGAGATAAATAAACAGGATACGATACAATTTATACTTTTGAAAAAAACATCAAATATAGAGTCCATAAGTTTTGATATTACTTACTCATCTCTATATTATCAGAAAGAGAAGACATACAATATTTCTTTATTGGCAACAAAAGAAACATTCGAAAATGGTTTTGAAGTATTCGATTGGCAAAACGATACAGAATATCCTTGGGTTATTGATACAACTATCTCTCATAGTGGAACGAAATCAATTCGGAGTAATAAGAATCTAATAGATAATAAGAAATCTCGTCTTAATCTTACCTTAAATAATGATGTTTCTGCAACGGTATCTTTCTATGCCAAAGTTTCGAGTGAAGATAATTATGACTATTTTAGATTTTATATAGATAATGAATTACAAGCGTCCTTAACCTTCGGTTATGATTTCTCTGGTAACGAACTTCCTTGGCAAGAATACTCTTTTGCAATTCCCGATGGGACACATACTTTATGTTTTTCGTATGAAAAAGATCAAAGTACTTCGTATGGAGAAGATTGTGCGTGGATTGATGATTTTGTTTTGAAATTTGGTTCAGATAGTATCATATTTGCAATAGAGGATATCGCACAAGAACGGATTATTCTCTATCCTAATCCTGCCAAAGATTATATTAGTATAGAGAATCTTCCACAATATTCTAATATAAATATAATAGATAATAATGGTAGGGTAGTTTATTATCGTCAAAATACAGATAATAGCAATATAATAGATATTGGTCATCTTGGTTCGGGTATTTATCTTGTTATTATCTCACAAGAGGGCAAAAAAATCGCTACCTATAAACTAATTATAAAGAAATAACTCCTCGCATGCTAACAAATCAACAGACATATACTATAGATACTACAAGTAGAATAAATGATTCTGTGTTTATCCCTCTATATATCAAAAAGAATCCAGAACAAATTGATACAGGAGGTGAAGATAATCATACATGCAAAGAGTATATTCTTTCGCTTATTAAGGATAGTGAATTAAAACAACCACAACGGCAAACATTATTTACAGAAAAAACTCCTTATTCTCATTCTATGCAAATGATAGCAAGAGAGAACACAACCACATATAATTGGATTTTTGGTATTTTTCTTTTTATGGTATTCTTGTTTGCTCTACTTATTAGATTTGCGGGTAGTACAATATTTTCTTTTATTCAAGGGTGTTTTTCTGCTTCTTCGGTTTCAATCAATACCAAAAATGGTGCCACTTTTCATAGTCTTGCTTTGCTACCTTCTATATTAATTTTCTTACCATTACTTACTTTTTTAAGTTATTGTGCTTTTAATTACTTTAATTGCTTAGAATATCTGCATGGCTACTATAATCAAGCGGATGAAATATTTCAAAAACCTTTGTTTTTGTGGTTAAGTATATATGTTTGTTTATTTCTTTCTTATTTTTTGAAGATTTGTTTAATCAAATTCTTTGCTTGGGTTTTTAGGGCACGAAAAATAGCAAATTATTATGTGCAAATAATGCTAAATTTTGCAATTTTGGGCGGATTTTTATTGATTTTGCCGACTTTTTTTGCTGTCTATATAAATAATTTTTACAAAATAATTTGTCTTTATTCGTGTTTATTTCTTTTTGTATTACTGATAGTTATGCGATTAATAAGAACGCTTTCGGTAATTATTAACATATTCAAATTTTCGTATATTTATCTTTTTTTCTATCTTTGCATCGTCGAAATTTTACCAATTTTGGTGATTTTGAAGTTGTTGGTTTTTTAAACAATAAGAGAACATTTTATGGTGAGAGATATAAAAAATATCCTGATTTCACAGAATATTCCTGCAGAAAAGGAAAAATCACAGTACGATGCACTTGCAGAAAAGTTTAATCTTAATTTTACGTTCAATAAATTCTTTGAAGTGGTAAGAATATCACCACAAGATTATAGAAAACAAAGAATTAATCTATTAGATTATCCTGCTGTTATAATGACAAGCAAAATGGCGGTAGATAATTATTTTTATTTTGCCGAGCATGAACGATTGAAGATTCCCGATGATATGAAATTTTTCTGTATCACTGATTCTATTGCAAATTATCTACAAAACTATATTCAGTATCGTAAACGTAAGATATTTTATGGCAAACTTACCTTTGATGATCTAATTACTGTCATTCAGAAGCATAAAGAGGATAAATATTTATTCCCTTGTGCAGAAGACGCTTTGCAAATCAATTTCAAAAAATTAGAAATGGCTAAGATGAATTACACTCCTATAGTAATGCATCGTTCTGTACCAAAAGATTTATCAAAGATAAATATCAAAAAATATGATATGGTGGTTATGTTTGCACCTATCGGCGTAAAATCTTTTGTACAAAATTTTCCAGACACTACATCCGATGATTTAGTATTTGCAGCTTTTGGCAAATCAACTCAAATGGCTTTGCAGAAATCAAAAATCAAAGTCTCGGTATTAGCTCCTACGCCAAAAAATCCTTCTATGGTTATGGCCTTAACTCGTTTCTTTGAGGAGAGAGCAGAAAAAAGCAAACAACCTACTGCACCTTCCAAAAAAGAATCTACATCTATTCCATCTACATTAGAAGACGACACAAAGAAAGAAACTAAAACCACAAAGAAAACAACAGCCACTAAAAAATCAACTACCAAAACTACTAAAACATCAACTACCAAAAAAACGACTTCAAAAACAAAGAGTACCAAATCATAAGAAAATCAAAATTTTATTTGAAATATTTTAGGCAATCGTTATAATGTTTGAATTTGATAGGACACAACGGTTACGCTCACGCAAAAAAATAGAGACCCTTTTCAAACAAGGAAAGGGTTTTCTTATCTTTCCGATATCCGTACGCTATTGCGTTAAAGAAGATAACGGTAGAATAAGCGTACTTGTTAGTTGCCCCAAAAGATATCAAAAATTAGCCGTTAATCGTAATAGAGTCAAACGATTGATTAGAGAATCTTATAGATTAAATTCCCAACTAATTAAACAAATTGCACAAAAAAATAATCTCAATATTGATTTTTCCATGACGTATGTTGATAAACAAATACCTTGTTTTGAACAAATTCAATCGGTAGTTATACATATTTTGGAAAGATTAATTTTGGAAATAAACACTACTACAAACGACCAAAATAATAGCGATAAAGAAGATTAATTAACTATTCTTATCAAAATGAATATATTAAAAAAAATATTGAAATTTCCTCTAAAAAGTTTGCAATATGTATTCATCTTTTTGATACGTTTCTATCAAACGTGTATATCTCCTTTGACGCCAGCATCTTGTCGTTTTACTCCAACTTGTTCGCAATATGCTTTGGAGGCAATCAAAAAATACGGTCCTTTGAAGGGTTTTTGGTTGGCTTTGAAACGAATTCTACGATGTAATCCTTGGGGTGGAAGTGGTTATGACCCCGTTCCTTGAAAAATATTTTGTAAAAAACAAAAACATTCTTAATATGTTAGTACCTAATAGATTAAAGATAGGTGATAAGGTGGCAATCATTTCTTCAGCTCGTGCTATTAGCGAAAAGGAAATATCTTTTGCTCAACAATTATTGCAATCTTGGGGTTTGGAAGTAGTTGTTGGACAAACTATTGGCGAGAAATACAATCAATTTGCAGGCACGGACGACCTAAGGGCTATGGATATACAAACGATGTTGAACGATAGTCAGATAAGGGCAATATTTTTCGCACGCGGTGGTTATGGTAGTGTTCGTATTTTGGATAAAGTGAATTGGACAACACTTTTGTCTGACCCTAAATGGCTTATTGGTTATTCGGATGTAACTGCTATATTGATGCACACTTATTATAATCAAAACATTCAATCAATACATGCGATTATGCCCGTAAATATCTCATCCTTAAAGGATAATATCGCAGTTCGGAGTTTAAAAAATATACTTTTTAATGGTAATAATGTATTGACTACTCAATCTCATTCACTTAATAGGGTTGGCAAGGCTGAGGGGAGATTGATTGGTGGAAATTTGTCTGTAATATATTCATTATTAGGAAGTAATTCTTTCATTGATACTGATAATAAGATATTGTTTATTGAAGATTTGGACGAATATCTTTATCATATTGATAGGATGATGCAAGCCTTGAAACGTAGTGGTAAATTGAACAAATTGAGTGCGTTACTTGTTGGACAAATGTCTGATATGCACGATAATACAATTGCTTTTGGCAAGACTCCGTACGAGATAATACAGAGCACCGTAAAAGATTATAATTTTCCGATAGCGTTCAATCTTCCTATTGGTCATATAGGGGAAAATAATCACGCATTTATTCATGGGGCTACTGCTTTTGTGGATATAAATAATGATGGTGTGATAATTAAACAAAACTAAATCTATCACATTTTCAATATTTTAGCAACATAGGCACACTTAATTCTTACGAAAAATGTAGTTAAGCATATTTCACCTATAATTCAGTAAATAATCTTTAAACAATTTTTTTTCAATAGGGAAGACAAAATATTTTCATAAAGTATGATTTTCAGACGATTTCGTATTATAGAAATAAAATCAAATATCATCAAAATAATATCTGATTTTATTCGAATGGTTATTGATGTTATCTGAATAGTTATTGATGTTATTCGAATGGTTATTGATGTTATTCGAATGGTTATTGATGTTATTCGAATAGTTATTGATGTTATTCGGATAGTTATTGATGTTATTCGAATAGTTATTGATGTTATTCGAATGGTTATTGATGTTATTCGAATGGTTATTGATGTTATCTGAATAGTTATTGATGTTATCTGAATAGTTATTGATGTTATTAGAATAGTTATTGATGTTATTAGAATAGTTATTG
>CAVGDP010000198.1:0-4718 GCA_963627985.1 uncultured Eubacteriales bacterium | reverse complement strand
TAATTATCAACAATATTCGCAATAGAAGAAGAGTCGGTAATGGTGGTATCTGTTATAGTAGTATCTGCAAGTATTGGGAATAAATATATAGTGATATTATCTTGTTTTATCCATTTTCCATAATTCTCATCGTAAAAACCATTGAGATTATCGTTATTTTCAGAGTAGACTGTTTTTCTACACAGTGAAAAATTTTTTGTATTAGAACAGTATCCACCATAAATATCAGTCCAGTAGTAAAGACCATTAATAATTGATTCCTCTATCCAATTATAATCATTTGAGAAAGATGAATCTGGTTTAGGACTATCTATCATAGCATAAAATTCTCCGTTTATATTAATAGGCGTGTCAAAAAATAATTCTACATAATGATCAGAAGCTTTTTTTGTTATTGTGTTTCCATCTATAGTATCGTAATAACTTTCTAACTTTGTTTTTCGTAATACATTTAAAGAATCATCGGTAATACATAAATATCCATGCATTTTACCTAAACCTATATATTCGAATAAGGCAGCAACACCGACTATTTTTATTGTTTCGTCAGTTTTATAATATTGAGCGATATCTGTGATTTCAAAAATCATATTTTTGAGATCTGTTCCATAAGCCCAAAATATTTCACAAATAAAAGGATTGATATCATTTGATAGATCTAGCCCAAAAGAAGTTACAATTCCTCCTGCATAAGGACATTCCTCATAGAAAGGAGAAGGTAATAGATACCAATCTTCGTATTCTCTTGTTTGTGAGAGTGCAATATTAATAGTGAAAATATATCCTAGTAACAAAAATAAAAATTTTTTCATTTTTCTTCCTCCTATATATTTATTGACAAATTATAGAGTAATTAATATTACTTCTATTTAATTGAGGTTGCAATGGTTGTATTTGAATAGGATTAAATGGTGTATAGTTAAAAAGACTCTTTGTCTTTGGAGATTCCACAACACCACAATTAAAACTTTCTACTTTATCACAAGTACCTGCAGAGTTAAAATCAGACATTCTATCAAAGAAATAAACATCTAATCCGGGTGTCCTACCGAATACCAAAACTTGTGAATTATTTCTGTATAGCGTTAGATCTTTTAATAGATTATAGTTTGTACTATAAGTTTGTGGTTTAGACACTAATGAATAATTAATAGTTTGTGAATTATAAGGAAATATTTGTAATATCATATCTCTAGTATCATTAGCTCCATTACAAAATAGACAATATAATATATTTCTTTGTTCATTAAATTTTAGATCCATTATCTTAGAGCGACCTTCTCTTGTATCTAAAATTGCTTGAGTTTGTAAGATAGTCAAAGTATTTAAATCTATTATATTAAACTCTAATCCTCCCATATTATTTGTAGATTCTGCTACAACAACATGATTTTGATTTTTTTGCAACGAAACTAAATGGTATTTAGGATCTGAAAAATGTGTATATAATACACCTGTAATAAATTTCTTTCCGATATAATTTGGTATGCTATGTATTGCATGACGAGTTAATGTAAATGTACTATCACTTCCCATTCCCAAGACTGCAATATAGTTATCTGTTTGTGTAATATCTAATAAACGGACATTAGAAGAATATACGATACTACTATTAGTAATTAAATTATAAGCAATAAAATAACTATTTAATGAATTGTTTTGATTCGCTAACAAAAGTAATGTAGGATATTCTTCAGAAATACAAAAGTCAATATTTGTAAGCGTATAACTTGAATTCATATTAGATAAATGAAAAATATTAGAGAGTAGATTATTTGTATTAAAAAAAATCATTATAGCTTCGTACGCAATAAAGTTATTATTTGTATTATTCTGTCCACACATATAGATAGTATCATTTGCTATACAAAAATCAGTGATAGTATAATTATTAATTATAACTCTTTTAGTTACATTAGTACTTTCTTCTGTTAGATAGAAAACAGAACTTACACAAGCGTCTTTATGATAATATATATTACCTTGTGTTAAAAATCTACCATTTGTATATTTATTACTCCCGTAGTGTACTAATGAAATCATATAACTATTCTTCCATTTTTCTGTTTTGATAGGCATTACACGTTGGATTGAAGTATTAGGGATACTTCGTTCTGTGCTATGATAATTAGAAAGTATCATTTGCGAGAAACTATGCTCCGAAAACAATACTATTATCAAAGATGATAATAAAAGACATTTTAATTTTTTCATAATGTTTTAACTTTATGGTTAGAAATTTATACTTGGCGACAAAGTTATACAAAATATTTTTATCTACCAAATTTTTTATAAACTTTTTTCAAAGAAGTACACCTTTCTTTTATTGTACAATTATTTTCTTTGTTGTCGTGCCGGACTTAGTTTTGATTTTTAGGATATAATTACCTTTTGGATAATTTTCTATATTAAGTAAGTAATGATAAGCATCTATTTCCCACTCATTTACTTTCTGTCCTTGTTCGTTAAATAATTCTAACGTTTGCATTCGGAAAGAACACTGAACATTTACTTCTTTGTTTGCAGGATTTGGAAAGATAAAAGTATAATTATCAACAATATTCACAAGAGAAGAAGAGTCGGTAATGGTGGTATCGGTTTTTTGTAAAATTGGGAATAAATAAGCATACTCATATAAATGATATTTTTCAAAATAATCATCTGCTGGCTGTTTCAAAACATACTCCCCATTATTCTTTATAAAATATAAAGTTCTGCTATAAGCATTAAAATTTGTATCTAAACAATCAGGCATATAACCACTAACAGTTGAATAAGTTGTAAAATTATACGTCATTAAAGTAGCATATCGTAATAAATTATCACCATGATAGTATACATCATTATCACGCCATTGGTAGATATTGGGGCAATAAGAAGGAGGTTTTGGCGTATCTGTCATAATATGAAATAACTCATTAACAATAACAGCACTATCAAAAATAATTTCAGTGTAATGATCGGAAAGATCTTTTGGTGTAATATTGCCATCAATTGTATCATGCTCACTATATATAGGGACTCTTTTTATTACTCCTAATGTATCATCCGCAATACATAAATATGCGATCATATCTCCCAATGCCATATTTTCCCAAAGTGCAGCAACTCCAATCACATTAATTGTACTATCAGCATAATAAGGTTGAGAAAAATCTCTTATAAAAAGCATTGAGTCTATTCCTGGCAGAGAAGAGAAAGTTGCATTTGCCCAAATTGTGAAAGGATTTGCAAAACAACTATCTTCCATAGGTGGAATAAGATACTGATCTGTGTATTGCCCAGTTTGAGAATAAACTAAACTACAACAAGAAAAACTGAATAGAATAAAAAACAAAAACTTTTTCATTTCTTTATCTCCTATATTTATACGTTAGTTACAGATTAAATTATATTTAACTTGGGATTTATGTAATGGTACCGATATAGGTGAAGAAATTCCGATAGTACCACGATAACCATAATTAGGCAAAGCACGTTCTTTAGGACTTTCCACAATTTCAATACTCAAGTCGTCTATTTTATCACAGCTACTTAATTCTTCAAAATTAGATATTCTATCAAAGAAATAAATATCTAATCCAGGTCTTGGAGTCCTACCCAAAACTAAAAGTTGAAGAATATCATATTTATATAGTGTTAAATCTTTGAAAAGATTATAATTTTCAATTGTTATTTGTGGTTTAGATACCAAGGAAGAATAATTGTGACTAATACAAGGTTCTATCCGCAATATCATATCTCTAATATCATTAGTTCCATTACAAAATAGACAATACAACATCTCTTTTTGCTCGTCAAATTCTAAATCTACTATTTTTGAACGGCCTTCTTTTGCGTCCGCAGTCGCCTGAGTATATAATATGTCTAAATTGTTTAGATCTATTATATTAAACTCCATCCAACCAGTATTCGTTACAGATTCGCCTACAACAATACGATTTAAATCTTTTTGTAAAGTTGACAAATGATACTTAGAATCTGTAAAATGATCATATAATGGATTTGTTACAAATTTCTTTCCGATGTAAGTTGGAATATTATTTATCTCGTGACTTGTCAAAGTAAATATACCATCGCCCTCCATTCCTAAAACTGTGATATAACTATTTGTTTGTGCAATATCTAATAAACGAGCATCAGATGAATAAATAGCACTATTAGATGTATTTATTAAATCAAAGTATATAAATAAACTGTTTTGTGTTCCATTTTGATTTGCTAACAAAAGTATGGTAGGCAGTCCCGCAGAAAAACAAAAATCAATATTTGTTAGAGTATAGGTGGATACAATATTATTAGTTATATAATAAACATTAAGAGGAGTTGTATTTGTGTAGTCAAAGAAATCGTTAAGACTTTTATATGCAAAAAAATTATTATCTGCTGAATCTTGTCCACACATAAAAATATAATCATCTACTATACAAAAGTCTGTTATAGTATGTCCGCTAATCTTAACTTCTTCGACCAAAGTTGTACATAGTTCTGTTTGGTAAAAAGCAGAAACAGCACAAACATCTTTATGATACAAGAAGTCTCCTTGTTTTATAAATCTTCCATCAGTGTATTTATTACCTCCATAATGCACCAAAGAAACAATATGCTTATTATCCCAATTTTCCGTTTTAACAGGCATCATACGACTAATAGAAGTATTTGGAATTTCCCTTTCTGAACTTGAGTTAGGAAGTATCATCTGTGCAAAACTATACTTC
>CAVGDP010000197.1:0-4578 GCA_963627985.1 uncultured Eubacteriales bacterium | reverse complement strand
ATAATTAAATAATTACAAGAGTGTAAAATTCCTCCATTTTTACTCAAAATATGACTACCGAAAATAACCTTATAGGAAAAATAGAACATTTTGGAGGTAGGAACTCAAAGACCAAATATCCCCATTATCATACCTACCCTATAATACCTAATTTGTGTTCTTCTTTAGCAAAAAAGAGAAAATTTTCTTCGTATTTGAAAAAAAATTTGTACTTTTGGCGTTCCAAATTATGTGGAGATTGTCCGCATATCAGGAGAAAAACAAAAATAAAACAAATAAAAAAATTAAAAGACTATGACAACGTTAATTGTTTTATTACAAGCAGTCGCTAATTATATGCCATTAGGGTATGGATTGGCAGTTATAGGAGCAGGACTTGCATGTATTGGTGCAGGTATCGGTATCGGAAATATTGGTAAAAACGCAATGGAAGCAATTGCTCGTCAACCGGATGTAACGAATGATATTCGTAGTAATATGATTATTGCTGCTGCCTTGGTAGAAGCAGTTTCATTATTCGCCGTTGTTGCTTGTTTGCTTGTATTAGTAAAGTAAAGAAAAGAGTTTATGGCATTGGGTGTGAGAGAATAAGCACTCCCATAAAGGAATAATCTTCACACCGAATGCTATATTAATCGGAGTAGAATTATGAGCCTTTTAACACCTGGAATAGGACTAATCTTTTGGATGACGCTTACCTTCCTTATTGTCTTATTTATCTTGGGCAAATGGGGATGGCCAGTTATCATCAAAGGTCTAAAAAAAAGAGAGAAAGATATCAAAGACTCTTTACTTGCTGCAGAGAATGCCAAAAAGGAAATGGAAAAGTTGAAGGCAAGTAATGAAGAATTATTGGCTCAAGCACAAAAAGAAAGAGACGATATCCTAAAACAAGCCAAACTATCGGGTAATCAAATGATAGACGAGGCAAAAGAAAAAGCCAAACAAGAAGCAGAAAAAATCATCTTGCAAGCAAGACAAGATATTGTTTTAGAAAAAGAAAATGCTATCAAAGATTTGAAAAATCAATTAGCACAAATATCTTTGGATATTGCACAAAAAGTCTTGGAACAAGAGGTTAAGAATCCTCAAACAAGTGAGGAATTGATTAATAAACAAATTGAAAAGATAAGTTTCAAATAATATGGACGAAAAGAAACTACAAAAACGGTACGCTCAAAGTCTTTTTGATTTGGCAAAAGAAGAAAATATTATCCCTACTATCTATAAGGACATAACATATATACATAGTGTATGCAAAGAGAATAGAGAATTAGAGATAATATTGAAAAATCCTACCATTATGCCATTAAAGAAAAGACAAATATTGCTTACCTTATTTGAAAATAGTTGTAATTCCCTAACAACTAAGTTTCTTTCTTTGGTTGCAAGTAAGCGTAGAGAAATTTATCTAAAAGGTATATGCGAAGAGTTTGTTGATATTTTCAATAAGTATAATAATATCAAAGTAGCGACTATTGTTGTTGCTAATGATATAGAACAGAGTATCAAAGACTCTATTAAGAATACTCTTGAAAGAGAATTACATTGTACTATTCAACTAAATATTCATAAGGACACTAATTTGATTGGTGGATTTGTGATTAATGTGGATAGTAAGCAATACGATGCCTCTTTTTTGAAGAAATTAAATGATTTGAAAAGAAATATAACACAATAAGTATTATGTCAGTTTTGAAACCATCGGAAGTTACGGCAATATTACGTCAACAACTGACCTCATCTAATCTTAATACTGAGTTAGAAGAAGTAGGAACAGTACTTTCTATCGGAGATGGTATTGCCAGAGTGTATGGTCTATTGAATACGCAATCAGGCGAATTGGTAGAATTCCCAAATGGTACGCAAGGTGTTGTACAAAACTTGGAGGAAGATAATGTAGGTATTGTCCTTTTGGGCGAAACGGGAGATATTAACGAAGGAGATATTGTCAAACGTACCAAACGTATCGCTTCTGTAAGAGTTGGTGAAGGTTTGTTAGGTAGAGTTATCAACACTATCGGTCAACCAATAGATGGTAAGGGCGAAATTCAAGGTGAAACGTATGATATGCCTATTGAGAGAAAAGCTCCCGGAGTTATCTATCGTCAACCCGTGGAGGAGCCTTTACAAACCGGTCTTAAAGCCGTAGATTCTATGATTCCTATCGGAAGAGGACAAAGAGAATTGATAATTGGTGATAGACAGACCGGCAAAACGGCTATCGCTGTGGATACTATTATAAATCAAAAGAAATTTTACGAACAAGGAGACCCTGTCTATTGTATTTATGTGGCTTGTGGGCAGAAAGGTTCTACTGTTGCTACATTGGTTAAGACTTTGGAGGAGCACGATGCAATGAAATATACCATTGTCTTGGTTGCAACGGCTTCTGATCCCGCTGCTATGCAGTTTTATGCTCCATTTGCGGGAGCTTCTATCGGAGAATATTTCAGAGATACGGGTCGTCATGCTTTGGTAGTCTATGATGATTTGAGCAAACAAGCAGTTGCTTATCGTGAAGTGTCATTATTGCTCCGTCGACCACCAGGAAGAGAGGCATATCCTGGCGATGTATTCTATTTGCATTCAAGATTATTGGAAAGAGCTTGCAAAGTAATTAGCAACGATGAGGTCGCACGCCAAATGAATGACTTGCCCGAGGTATTAAAAAACAAAGTAAAGGGAGGAGGTTCCCTAACGGCTTTGCCTATTATAGAGACACAAGCAGGAGATGTAAGTGCGTACATACCTACTAACGTTATATCTATCACAGATGGGCAAATATTCTTGGAAAGTAACCTTTTCAACTCAGGAATTCGCCCAGCAATTAACGTAGGTATATCTGTATCAAGAGTAGGAGGCAAGGCACAAATAAAATCTATGAAAAAAATAGCCGGTACTCTGAAAATAGATCAAGCACAATACAGAGAATTGGAAGCATTTGCCAAATTCGGTTCAGATTTGGACGCAACGACCAAAATGGTTATAGAAAAAGGCAAACGAAATGTGGAAATACTAAAACAACCACAATATACACCTATGACGGTAGAGCATCAAATCGCTATAATTGCTTGTGGTACTCAAGGATGGCTTAGTGATATTCCTGTTAATAAGGTTTTGGATTTCGAGAAAGATTATCTTGCCCTCCTCGACGCACAATACAAGGATATATTATCCGATATCAGCAAAGGGAAAATGGATGATAATATATTGAATACTCTACATAAAGCAGAGCAAGAAGTTGCTAAAAAATATATAACTCAATAGTTTTATGGCAAATCTTAAAGAAATACGTACAAGAATAGCGTCCGTTAAATCAACTCAACAAATAACCTCAGCAATGAAGATGGTTTCTGCCTCCAAGTTGAGAAAATCACAATCGGCAATAGTTCGCTTACGTCCTTATTCGCAAAAGATGAGTGAGATTATGGCTAAACTTGGACAATCTATACAAGAGGATATGCCATTTGCTCGTAAGACAAAGAATAAACAACAAAATATTTTGCTTATTGCTCTAACCTCCAACAAAGGTTTATGTTCTACTTTCAATTCTTCAATAATCAAACTAACGACCAAACAAATCAACGATTATTTATCCGAAGGGCATAATATTTCGCTTATTTCTTATGGCAAAAAGGGCGATAATGCTTTTAGGAAGATAACTTCTATTAATTATTTAGGAAGTATCGATGAAATTTGGGATAGTCTTACGTTTGATAATATAAAACAGGAGGCAGAGAAGTTTATGAATGATTTCCTATTAAAGAAATATGACAAAATACAAATCATTTATAATAAGTTCCAAAACGCTGCTACACAAATACCTACCGTAGAAGATTTTCTTCCTTTGTCTAATACCCTAACCAAGAGTGATAATAGCAAACAGACAAATAAAGAAAAAACAAAGACTTATAATAACGACTATATTTTCTCCCCTAATAAAGAGGAGATATTATCTTCTGCCATTCCTCAAAGCCTTAGAACTCAAATGTATAAATGTTTTTTAGATTCTTTTACTTCTGAACATGGAGCAAGAATGTCTTCTATGAATAAGGCTACCGATAATGCGGCGTCTTTATTAAAAGATCTCACAATAACTTATAACAAACAGCGTCAATCAGATATTACAAATCAAATTATTGAAGTCTCTAACGGAGCTAACGCCGTATAGTAGTGGAACAAAGATTACTAATAGATTAATAACTATCAAAGAAAGAATATTTTTTGGTAGTTATTTTTTTGTGAATAATGATTCTTTCTTCTCAATATTCGTCTTTGTTTTTCTGTCTTTTGATTCTATTTTAATGAACAATAATCATATTCTTTGAGGTCGATTCTTTGAGAAAATATTACCAATAATTCTGCAAAAAATCGTACACAAAAGATACTCAATAGGGGAAATAGAACATTTTAAAGAAATAGAAATTCTAATAGTATCACATTTCGTCAAAATAAAATCAATAACTATTCTAATAAAATCAATAACCATTCAAATAAAATCAATAACTATTCGAATAAAATCAATAACTATTCAAATAAAATCAATAACCATTCAAATAACTTCAATAACTATTC
>CAVGDP010000196.1:0-4193 GCA_963627985.1 uncultured Eubacteriales bacterium | reverse complement strand
CTTTAATACTTATCAGAATAACTTTAATACTTATCAGAATAACTTTAATACTTATTAAAATAATATCAATACTTATGGTGAAAGTTTTTTATAAGAGATTCGTATTTTTTAATAGAGATCTCTTTATTTTAGAGTCGGGGTCTTCATGGTAAAAAGATGGCACTTTTTAGGGTAAAAGATGGTACTTTTTTGCATGAGAGATACCGTGTCAAAAATGAAAAGATCCCGATTCAAAAATAAAGACTTCCCGACTCACAAATGAAAGGTGTAGATTGTCTTTTGTCGGGTATCTATTATTTGTTGCTAAACACGGAGTATCGTATATGAGACGATTTTGGCGTGAGAATAGATCAAAAAACAAAGTAACATAACCACCTTTTAGTGATTATGTTACTATTAATTAATTATATGTCTAAAGGTTACGTTTCCTTATTGATTATTTTCTATCTCCGCTATAAGAGAAATTAATAGACATATTGTTCATAGCAGTGTATGAACCACTAACGTCCATAGTAAGTTTGCCGTTAGATATTTTGCCAGTGATATTAGTTACAGTGTAGCCGGCATTAGTTAATACGCCCTCTTTAATATATTGAGAAGCGATATTTGCACCCGTTATAATTGTATCACCATCACTTACGGCAAAGGTAAGACTATCTATTACAAGGTCTAATTGTTTTGGCATTTGATTAGCAAACTTTACCTGATTCATTTCAACTTTGCAATTTTTTGTATCTCCATTACAAGTAGTGATAACGCTTAGATCTGCCATCTCAAAATCACCTAATTGAGAAGAAACAGTTAATGTTCCGTTCCAATTAGAAATATTCTCTGTCTTCGTTGTATTAGAGTCGTCATTTTTTTTGTCATCATCGTCTCCACATGCTACAAATGATAAGGCAGCAACTGCAACTAATAATAATTTTTTTAAACTCTTCATTTTTTAGTCTTTTGTTTTATTTGTTTTACTTATTTATTTAATTTTTCTTTATGTTATAACTTCATTTCTGGTTATAGGTACAAGTTAGAGAAGTGAGAGTATTTTTCTACTTTGTTATCTCCTCGTAACAGTTTGCAAAATTAGTACCTATTTATCTTGTGTACAATCATTATTTATAGGTATTTTTTGTCTTATTTCTCTTTACAATTATACCATTAATAATAACGATAAGAGCAACAACTACAAAGGCTAACAGGATACATATCATTTCTTTACGATATTGCATAGGCTCCACCCAAATTTCGGTAAAACGTCCTAAACGTCCTAAGATCTCTATAGGAGTCCAAAGAACAACAACAGTTGCAATTGCCATGCGGATATTAGAACCCCAAGATGCTAATTTTAATTGATTTCTGAATATAAAGATAGCACCAACCAAGCAGGCAACTCCAACAAAGAGTGTAAACCAATGAGTTTCTCCGAAGAAATTATCGTCATATAAGAACATTAATAACAAATAAGAGGTCCATAAGATTAGATTAAATTCCAAGAAAGTAACTAATGCCGTGTGTCTTACGATAGGTTTTGCTACTATTGTCGTTTTTTTTGAGCGGAAAAATACTTTTTGGCACCAATTAATGAAATTACATCCCGTTGGTATGCAAAATAGGTAGAATAGAATAAACATTACCCAAAATCCGAACGTAGATGGTAGAATTAAATACTCTGGTTTGGTAGCTATATCAAGTCCTTGTGCGACTGCTTGTTGAAAAGGGTATAACGATCCGTCTGCAAGTTCGCACATTGTGCCAAAACGGCGTGCGTAATACAAAAGTAAAAACTCTATCCACCCAGTCCAAAACAATAATCCGCCAATTAGACCGAATAAAGTTTGTTTTGTATCACCTTTTACGAATATTCCCCAAACGGTTATCACAAGTCCCAAGAACCCTAACATAAATCCGCCAACATGTAAGGCTGTTTCTCCCATGAATTTCTCCATTAAAATCATTGCTGCGTGACCTAATGGCATCAAAAATAGGACTAATAAGAATGAGACTATTGCTTTGCCCCAATACATTTGTTTTTTCATCTCTGTAATCTCTAATTAATACATTATTAAACTATTTTGCAAAATTATATATAAATTTCATATCGCTACTAACTATTTTTGAGTATTTTTTTGTTGTCTAAATTCAAAAAAATTGTAATTTTGCAAACTCAAAAACAGATAAACAAAAGACTTAATGAACAATTATCGTTTCAAAATATCAACATACGAAATTCATAATATTGAACAATTTGAGGCATTGGCTATCAAAACTCTTTGTATGTTATATGATTAGATTTTTCCTTGTTCTTTTTCCTTTTTTTACTGAATAGCACCAAAGGATTTTAGTGCTTAAAGGAATTTTGTTTTGATATAGTCATATTTTTTTAGTAATCATTTAATTAGAATAAATAATAATGGAAACAACAATAAAAATAAAAAGAAGAAAATTATCAAATTTTTTATTAATAACCTTAGGTTTATTATCCGCATTTGGTCCTTTTGTAACGGATCTTTATTTACCGGCTTTACCTTCATTATCGAGAGATTTTTCTACTTCTCCTTCTTTGGCACAATTAAGTTTAACGATGTCAATGTTTGGTTTAGCGATAGGGCAAGTATTTATCGGTCCGATAAGTGATAAATATGGACGGAAAAAATTACTTTTAGGCTCATTATTTATCTTTATTATTGCAACAATAGGCTGTATTTTTGCTACTACAATACATATTTTCAACATTATGCGTCTTTTTCAAGGGATGGCAGGTGCAGGTGGAATTGTTTTAGCACGAAGTATTGCTACGGATTGGTATTCGGGCGAGAGACTAACTCAATTTATCTCTATGATGTCTGCAGTTAATGGTATCGCTCCTGTCGTTGCACCGATAATAGGAGGAATTATTTTGTATTTTGCTCATTGGAAGGTCGTCTTTGTTGTTTTATTGATTGTAGGATTAGTACTTATTGGTCTGAGTATTAATCTAAGTGAGTCTTTAGCTAAACGTAATAGATTGCAAATACCTGTAATAAATTCGTTTATTAACTACAAAAAATTAGTGTATAATCGTACTTATCTAATACACTTTTTTATTTATATGTTTTCTTCGTTTGTTTTGTTTACCTACATATCTTCTTCTACTTTTATCTTACAAGATGTCTATAAAATGTCATCTTTGCTATTTGGTTTGTGCTTTGCAATCAACGCAATAGCGATTGCTGTCGGTTGCGCATTAGCGGGACGGCTAGCAGGTAATAAAAGTTTGAAATATGGTATGACAATAATGGTTGCAAGTGCCTTGTTCTCTATTATAAGTTTGATCTTACTTCATTCTGTTGTGTTAGTAGAGATAACATTTCTGTTTCTTTTGTTTGCCTTTGGTTTATTGCAACCCGTACCTACTGCAATTGCATTGGATAGTGAAAGAAATAACGCAGGAATTGCATCTGCTGCTTTGGGGGCAAGTGGATTCCTATCGGGAGGTATAGCCGCTCCATTAGTAAGTAGCGGTAATATGTTGGTAAGTACATCAATAATGTTTTTGATTGGTTCTCTTTTGGTTGCCTTCTGTGTTCGTCTTTCATTGAGAAGAAAACATAAATAATACAATATTGATTATTAATTATTTGTGTCCGCTATGAGTGTGTTAAGAAATGAAAATAGTTCAACTACATATCTTTTGCAGACACGAATAGTTTAGAATATGAAAGTGGATTGGTAACTTACTATAATTCATTATATAAATATAGAAGTTATAGATTATTTCAGCATCTCAAAGTATTCTATTTTCTTCATAAAAATATTTGTTAGGAGAGGGAAGTTACATCCTAAATATAGTATTTTTGTCTTTATAAGTATTTGATTGCAAGTATTAGAAATAAAGTGTCATTTTATTGAAATAATATGTAGTTTTATTCTAACGAAATGTGATTTCATTTGAATAGTATTTGATTTTATTTTGATAACTTCCGATCTTATTCAAATAACTTAAATAGATATTTTGATAACTTAAATAGATATTTTGATAACTTAAATAGATATTTTGATAACTTAAATAGATATTTTGATAACTTAAATAGATATTTTGATAACTTAAATAGATATTTTGATAACTTAAATAGATATTTTGATAACTTAAATAGATATTTTGATAACTTAAATAGATATTTTGATAACTTAAATAGATATTTTGATAACTTAAATAG
>CAVGDP010000195.1:0-6100 GCA_963627985.1 uncultured Eubacteriales bacterium | reverse complement strand
ATTAATAACTATTCAAATAGTATTAATAACTATTCAAATAAAATCAATAACTATTTGAATAAAATCAGATATTGTTTTGATAACTCTTGCACCTATTCTAACTATTATATAATCAAATTGTTATAAATGTTAAAAATTGCCCATTTTTACTCAAAATATACCCCTAAAAAATGACCTTATAAGAAAAATAGAACATTTTGAAGTAGTGAAATAAGATATGATTTTTGTGTTTTGATAGCAAATTAGAGCAAAGAGAAATCTACTTATCCCAAACGATGAATATTCTATAAATATATGTATTTAGGTTTTCTTATTTTTTGCCTTTCTTCCTATGTGTACTAATAATAAGAAACAATTAAATAAGTACTTTACAATAATATAAAAAAAATATCGTTATTAGAAAATACTTGTTTTTTTGGAAGATATTCAGAAACAATCTAATTAAACGAATAATAAACAAAATAAACCAAAAAAGAAATAAAACAAAATAGAGATGAACATTATAATACCAATGGCAGGAATGGGCAAACGCTTACGCCCTCACACACTTACTACTGCCAAACCCTTGATAAAAGTTTGCGGACAAGAAATAGTAAAGGTTCTTTGCAAAGAGATAGTTAAGACTTGTGCAACAAAAGTAGATAATATAGGTTTCGTTGTTGGAGACTTCGGACAAGAAGTAGAAAACGAATTAATACAAGTTGCCGAGAGTCTATCTGCAAAAGGTAGAATTTTTCATCAAAATATTCCTTTAGGAACAGCAGATGCTATTTGGTGTGCTAAAGATCTCTTGGAAGGACAAGTTGTTGTTGCTTTTGCAGATACATTATTTGATGCGTGTTTTACTATGGATTTATCTATGGAGGGTATTATTTGGACTTCCAGGGTTGATAATCCACAGCAATTCGGTGTTGTTAAGAAAGACTCAGAAGGTAAGATTATTCAATTCGTAGAAAAACCAAAAGAATTTGTTAGCAATGAGGCAATAATAGGTATCTATTATTTTAGACAAGCAGAGAGATTATACAAAGAAATAAAACGTCTAATAGACAATCACATCGTCCATTCTAATGAATATCAACTTACGGACGCTTTGGATAATATGTTGCAAAATGGTTTTGATTTTCGTACCGAACAAGTAAAGGAGTGGTTGGATTGTGGCAATAAAGACGCAGTCGTACATACCAATCAAAGATTATTATCCTTGAATATGTCCTTGAATACAATAGATAATTCTCTAAAACAAACTAATTCTAAGATTATAGAACCTTGCTATATAGGTAAGGATGTTGTTATAGAAGATTCTGTTATAGGTCCTTACGTATCTATTGAGGATAATACAGTAATAAAACAAAGTATAATAAAAAATAGTATCATCGCTCATGATTCTAATATAGAGAATGCAATTTTAGTTAATTCTATGTTGAGTAATAATAGTACTTATACAAAGCAAGCAGATGAATTATCGTTAGGTGCTTTCTCTACAATTAAATAATCGAATAACTCCATACTATAAATAATAAATATAATGAATAAACTACCTATATTGACATTATCCTTATGCCTTGTGCTGTTTTCTTGTGCTAATAAGAAAACAGCTACTAATAGCACAACAAATGATTTACAAACTAATTCATTAATGATAGACGCCATAAGTAGTTTAAATAATAACGATTTATCAAAGGCAGAAAATATCTACAATGAAGTATTAAAACAAAACAAAGATAATGCTACCACCTTATATTATCTATCTAATATAGAGTTTCAAAAACAAAATATAGACAAGAGTATAGACTATGGCAAACAAGCAATAGAAAAGGATAACAACAATATTTGGTACAAACTACAATTAGCAAATATTTATCTCTCTATTCAAGACTATGATAATACAATAAAAGTATTTGAAACAATAGTAAAACAACAGCCCGAAGTAATTGAATATTGGCAACAATTAGTAAGTATCTATCACGTAAAGAATGATACCAAGGGAGAATTGAGGGTATTAAACAAAATGGAAGATATCTTTGGCATAAGCGAACAAATATCTATGCTAAAATACAATATATATCTTTCACAAAAAGATAATACCAAAGCAGAAGAAGAAATATCTAAATTAGCAAAAGCAAATCCTACACAAAGTAAGTATTGGTCTATTTTGGCAGAAATGCGAATGAAGGCAAAGGATTACGATAAAGCATTGGAATATTACAAAAAAGTAGAGCAAACAGAGACAGATAATAATCTTATGAACTTTACATACGTCAATTATTATTTAGCAAAGAATAACGAAGACTCTGTTTATTACTATTTAGAGAGAGGTGCGAAGCAAGAGGATTTGGATTTTTCTACCAAACTCAATGTTTTCTCTATGGTATATGGCGATAAAATAGATACTGATTCTATTACTTTTACACGTTTCTTTTCTCTGTTAGAGACTCTCAAACAAACACAAGATTCTATCAATTGTCAGTTATGGGGATTGCTTAATATTGGTTATATGCGAAAGAATGATTATAAGCAGGCTGCATATACTGCCCAGAAGACTATATCATTAGGGTGTGCTATGTTAGATACTTATCTTAATTGGTTATATGCCTCTTCTACTTTTGCAGAACCAAAAGATATGATTGCAATAGCGGACAAGACTATAGAGACATACCCGGAGCAACCTATGGGATATTTGTTTAAGGGCGTTAATGAGGAATTGTGCAATATGTATAAGGAAGCTATTGTGTCTTTACAGAATGGTTTGGATAGAGCAGGTAACGACAAAGCCCTAAAAGAAGATTTCTATATGAATTTAGGAGATGCTTATCACGCACTTGGGCAACAAGAAGAGACATATAAGAATTATGATAAAGTATTAGAACTCAACCCTGATAATTATTCTGTACTAAATAATTACGCTTATTATTTGAGCTTGGACAAAAAAGATTTGGATAAAGCCTTATCATATATAGAAAAGGTTATAGCGAAATACCCTAACGAATTAACCTTTGCAGATACATACGCTTGGGTATTATACCAAATGGGAAAATACCAACAAGCCAAACAAGTAATGGACAAGTTCTTATCCTCGCGTTCCACATGGTCCTCCACATTTGAAGAACATTATAAACAAATATTAGAAAAATTAAAGTAACGCCATCTAATACTAATCTCACTTTGGCGAAATGTGATTTCATTTGAATAATATCAAACTTTATCAAAATAATATCAATACGGAATTGGTCAGTAAACCTGATTTTGATATTGATTTCTATCGTTATAGGAATACATAGGCATAGACATAGATAAATCTATTTTTATTTTTGAATAGTTTCTAATAAAATCGCATTTGGAAGATAATACCTCTATTTTGAGTAGTAAATTAATACTGATTTTAGATATATTCTACTAAATTGATTAATTATCTCCCCGACTGAAAGCATCATAACTTTCCATATTTTGAGTAAAATATATCTTATATACCCTCTGTCCACAATTATTTGTATAATTCATTTTTTGTACGCAAACACTATCAAAACCAAATTCGTATAGATCTTGTATAGTTACTAATGTTCGTGGTGTTTTATGTAAAACATCTCTCAATAACCAATGGCCGAGTTCTCTATTTGGATTAGACATTAATCCTTTACTTCCATCTTGACACATTTTGGCAGATAATTTCTTGCCATCTGGTAGTAATAATTCAAAGGGTTTGTTTCTATTAGGAAAAAAGTTAGGATATTGCTTATGTATATATGCAGGGACAGGTATATATAATTCGTCTTCGTGTCTCGGTCGTCCATTAGCATTCCACTGATTTAGACCAGAATGCTCTGCAACAGTATGTGTTCTTAATGAATATAGAGGTAGGATAACATAGTCTTTTCCTTTATATAGTGTCCTTTGTGAAGAATTTTTTATTTGTTTAAAAAATTGTTCTAATAATTCCAAAGGATTTTCCAATATATTTACTTGTACTTCCTTATATATAGTCGCAAGATGAAATTTCTGTAAGAGAACGCTCTTACTCTTATTAAAGTAATATTCATTTATTTCATCATTAAAAATAATAGAAGCATCACTATCTTTTTCTATATGAATATTATTAATATTAATCTTACTATATGGAGCATTAAATATCTTTAATATCCCTTCGTCTCTTCCAACAATATGATATTGTGCCACTTCTATTTTGTAAAGTTCATTAGCAAATTCTATACGTTTATTTCTAAATTCACTCAACTTTCTTGCAAGGTCTTTTCCTTTAAGACCCAATAATTGTGGACGTAATTTATTAAATTCCGCTACCTTTTCAGTTGAATAATTGCCCTTCAAGATAAACGTTTTAATACCAATACCTAAATTTGTAAGTCTTGCATCGTACGAGGTGCAGTCTCTTGCGTCATTTGTTGCCCATAATATTTACAAAAAATATTTTCTGTTATTCTATAGTTTAAATATGGAATGGTATTATCAGAAAATAATCCCGATAAACTTCCTAAAAGAGATAACATATCAAAATATTTATCATTTAATATCCACTGTGTTAAGAAATTATCTTTATTATATTCTTGCATAAGTTAAATATTAATGGTACAACGACTGAATTACCTGCTTGTTTATACTTTGCACTATTAGGTATATCATCCGGAAAAGAAAATTCTTTGTCAAAACCTTGAAAATTTAAGCATTCTTTTGGAGATAATTTCCTAATACCATCATCCGTAAGAATTAAAGGAACATTATGTCCTCCCGTACCCATATTAGCAGTAAGTGTAGGGCAAAGATTACTTTTATTCTCTCTTACATAATGTCTACGCCATTGATATATAGTATCTTTTGAGGTGATACCCTTCTGCATTTCTTCAAAATGTAGGACTTTGTCCGTATAAAATAGATTCTTATCTGTAATTGTATAATCAATACAATCATGAATTGTTTTTGTTAGTTTTTCTTGTTGTGGAAACTTGAAATCTGTATAGTTTTTAACTTGTGTTTTATCAAAACAAATGATAAATATACGTTCTCTATTTTGGGGAATATTTGCATATTCTACGGCATTGCATATTTTGTAATATACTTCATAGTTCAAAATTTCTAATCTTTCTTTTATGGTTTTGAATGTTTTACCTTTATTATGAGTATATAAATTTTTAACATTTTCCAAGAATACTACTTTGGGACGATGCGTTTGTATTATTTGTGCAACATCAAAAAATAATTTTCCTCTCTCGTCATTAAATCCCTTTCTATATCCTGCAATAGAAAAGGCTTGACAAGGAAAGCCGGCACATAATATATCAAATGTTTTAGGAATACATTCTTTGGTGTCTTTTTTAGTAATATCTCCGTGCGGAATATCTCCAAAATTATGAAAATACGTCTTTTTTGCATTAATATCTATTTCGGACGAAAAGACACAATTGCCTCCCAATTTTTGCATTGCAAGGCGAAAACCTCCTATACCTGCGAATAAATCTATAAAAGTAAAGTTTGTGGTTTTCTTCGGTAAAAAAAGTGTTTTGTTTGTGTCTGTCATTTTATTAATCGTCCTTTGATACTTATCGTCTGCAAAGATACATAAATTTATTGAAATGTTTTAGAAATATATGTTCTTTATTTTGAAATTCACTTTCATGAAATAAAAAATTTCTCTATTTCAAATAGATAAGTCTATTAATTCAATAATTATAAGTCTCTACTTTTATGGCATTTCTTTTTGTAAAAATAATTATGAGTGTCCGTTAAAAATAAGGTGATATGTAAAAGATTAGAATAAGTATATTTATAGAATGCTATTATCTTAGAATAGGTAAATAATTTCTTACCAAGATTTATCATAAACCAACAAAAATATTGCAATGTTTCACGCTCCTAAAATGTTCTATTTTTCCTATATGGTTATTTTTGGTAGTCATATTTTGAGTAAAAATGGAGGAATTTTACACTCTTGTAATTATTTAATTATGTAGTATTTAGAATAAGTACTGAAATCATCAAAATAGTTATTGATGTTATTTGAATAGTTATTAATACTATTTGAATAGCTATTGATTTTATTTGAATAGTTATTGATACTATTTGAATAGTTATTGATACTATTTGAATAGTT
>CAVGDP010000194.1:0-6126 GCA_963627985.1 uncultured Eubacteriales bacterium | reverse complement strand
TCAATAACTATTCAAATAGTATTAATAACTATTCAAATAAAATCAATAACTATTCAAATAGTATTAATAACTATTCAAATAAAATCAATAACTATTTTGATAATTTTAGTACTTATTCTAAATACCGTATAATTAAATAATTACAAGATTATAGAATTCCTTCATTTTTACTCAAAATATTACTACCGAAAATAACCTTATAGGAAAAATAAAACATTTTAGGGTCGTGAAAATAAGGTCTAATTTTGTGTTTTTATAGTAAATTATCATAAAGAAGTTACCTGTTTCCTTATTCTAAATATTTACTACGATAGATATTATATCTCTCCCAAAATTAGTATATTACTTTCGTCCATTAACTCATCGTATATGGGCAGTAATTATAGGTCTTAATCGGAAAACTATTGCCTAATATAATTCCACGTTGGACATTCCCCGCATTTCGATTTTCTAAAAGAAGAACACGAACCAAACATGACGCTTAACAAAACTACAATCATCAAACATAGAATCAATTTTTTCTTTTTCATTACTCAATAATTATTTTTCTTATTATAGAATCACCCTTATAGTACATCCTAACAAAATAAATACCTCTATTAAAATTACTTACGTCTATATTAAGGGATTTAGTTTGCTCGGTCAATTTTTGACAATAAACAGTACGTCCTAATCTATCCAAAATAGTTAGAGTTGCGTTATTCAATAATTTATCTATACTTATAAATAATTTTTCTGTGGCAGGATTAGGGTAAATAGTTACATTAATGTTTTGATTAATAACATTTTCTATTCCTAATGTATTATCCAAACCTTGCAATCCCATACAATCATAACCACGAGGGTCAAGCCAGGATTTTATCTTCTGAAAAGTAACATCAAATCTACCATACCAATCCACTTTTCGCTCATCTTCTGCATAACAAGAAGATTCTCCACCAGATAATATACCGATAAGCCTTTGATTTGAATTAAACAACGCACTACCCGAGGAGCCACCTTCGGTAATACCGTAACCATTATCCGTTTGTTTCCATTTGACCATAATATGAGTATCATAATCCCAGACATCTACGTCATAACCAATATTTTGTATCTTTCCACTGACAGTTGAAATCTTTTTAACATCTCCAGCAGGGTGATGAATACCTACACATCCGCTAAATTTCTCTGTACTTCTACTCCAACCCGACCAATAAGCGTTGAAACTTTGCGGTATATTGTTATTGAGTTGCAAAAGTAAATAATCCGAATCTCCTTGTCCGAATTCTGTTCCATAAGATAATACTTTACAACCTGTTAAAGTAGAATAAGAGGGTTCTTTGGTAGTTTGGTCGCAACCAGATGTTTCATAATTGAAATAAAATACGGTTTGCCCTACATATTTCATATTAGTAACATCCTCTATACAATGAGCTGCCGAGAGAATATATGGAGTGTAGTCGTTATTAGTATTATTAATCAAAGTACCTGTGCACCACGCTAATTCATACGAAGAATATGGTATCAAAAGTTTAACAACCGAACGCTGAACAAGGCGAAAATTATCACCTTCCAAACAATTAACATTCACATTGCAAGAACCTGAAGATTGAAAATCCTTATAAGGCAGATTTATTGCTTCGTTAGATAGATTTATTGCTTCAAAATCTATCACATCCCTATAAAAATAACCAATATTTTCTATATTTAGTTTAACAAAAGGTCTTTGATTTTTGGGACAATCTAATTCCATAATCATTTCTTCACCATATATATAATCAGTTGCAAAATAACCATCTTCGTTATTATTATCCTCTGTATAAGCACCTAAACATTTTGTCTTATCTATACTCCAAAAATATAATTCACAACCTTTTGGTAGAAAGAAATCATTAGAATAGAAATTCAATGCCAAAGCGTCTTGGGTTTTTATTCTTAATAAATAAATATCACTATTAGACAAAGTTATACGTTTTGCTTTATCAAAAAAATCTTCTTCCACTGGTACAAGATAAGCACAAGTACGAGGTTTGAAAAGTATATCGTTCTCTTCTTTTTGTAATTCCTCTATATTCGGAGCATCTATAAATAAGGTATTCTCCTCTCCTATTTCATTATTATTAAGGGTAAATGATTGGGGTAGTTGTTTGGTTGAAATCTGAGGATAAACAACTTCAAGTATAGGTAATAGTGAAATAATAAAAATACAAATTCTTTTCATTTATCTAATCGTGTTGTTATTGGTTATATTATTGGGAAGAAAGAAATAATAATTCGTTGTGAATTTTTCTAATTTGTGGCAGACATAATCTTACATTATCATTAATAATTGTATAATCACTCAAACGATTTTTCTCTTCTTGGGTGATTTGATTATTCAATCTATCAAAGATTTTCTCTTTTGTGGTATTATCTCTTCGTTGTACTCTTTCTAATATTAACTCCATAGGAGTAAAGATACTAATTATTTTATCGAATAGATTATCCCAACTTGTCTCAAATATAAGTGCGCTCTCCATTATAACGTATGGAGATTTTTGTACACACGCCCATTGTTCGAAATCTTCTTTTACCAAAGGATGTACTAAATTCGTTAGTTTCTCTAATTCATTTTTGTTAGTAAAAACTATATTGGCTAATTTTTTCTTATCAAGTATATCATTAGTAAATATTTTGCTTCCAAACAAATCTTTTAACTTCGTAAGGACTTCTTCTTTCTCATAGAGTTTTTTTGCTTCCGTGTCCGAAAAATAAACACTTATATCAAGGTGTTGAAAAACTTTTGCTATCAAAGTCTTTCCACAACCAATAGAACCAGTAAGTCCCACTATTAATGGTCGTTTTGTTTGCATTACTATCAATAATAATTAGTTATTTGAATAATATGTATTCAACCTTTTGAGGATATACGCTTACAACTTTAACATATTCCGGTATACCACTTATATTAACTTTCAGTCTATCACTAATAGACATATTTTCATCCGAACATAGTACAAAGGCATTAAATTGTTTCTCGTTGATTTTTGTAAAATCCTTAATAGCAACTCTATATCTTAATTTAACTTGCTTTGGTAGGAGTTTTATATTGCGATAATTTTCGTACCGAACAACAGACACAGGCAACACTGCTACATTCTCGGTATATTTTTCAACATGTATTCTAATGGGAACACTATTCATTCTATAAGTTATACCATTGTCTAATTCCAAATCTAACGGGACGAGAAAGATACCACTCTTGTCTATATTTTCGTAAGTTATTGGTTTGGTATTGATACTATTAATTTTCTCAATTTGTTTCTTTTGTCCCTCAATTACAATATCTGTCATCATAATTTCGGGTTCTGTGTATAATTCGTAAGGTTTCTTGCATTTGAATTTAGTTTTGTTAATAATTTTTACTTTCTTTGAATAAACATTATTCCATCGTAAATCAATCGTAGGAGGTGTTATTGAAATATCTATTCCTCTGTAATCTAATTTTTCTAAAATCTGATTCTTCAAAATAGAAGACATTATCTTGGCTTTACCTTGGGATAGATTGATATTTAATTTATTCACATCAATATCTATCGTTCGTCTATCAAAATTAGATCTCTTGAAAAGATATTCAAATCCATTTGCCTTCACTCCTATCGTTATCACGCTATCTGGTGTAAAGTACTCAACCTTATGTTCACTATCTATAAAATTTATTGTACAAGTGATATTGTGTTGATAATTGCCTCCATAGGTTATAAATATCCATAAAAAAAGACTAATACACAAGCAGATAATAAAATTATTTATCTGCCTGTGTCTCTTAAAGACGGTGATTATTTGTCCAAATCTTTTTTTCATAAACTCAAAAAAATAAAGTTTATGATTTACCGTGCTTATCTCTCGCCTTTATTTTTTGCTATCCTCATTAGCACTTTGATTTCTATTAGTCATTGGAGACATAGAAATAGAACTTTTTTCAATTTCTATTACAACTTCATGAGCAATTTCTAACATTACTGTAGTTTGTTTCACATCTTTAATCTTGCCATGCAGACCACTAATGGTCATAACTTGTTGTCCTTTTTGTAATTGTTCTCTAAATTTTTTCTCTTCCTTTTGTCTCTTTGATTGTGGGCGAATCATAAAGAAGTAAAAGATAACTATCATCAATACTATCAGTAACATTGATGTACCGCCATAACCTCCTTGTGCAGATTGTCCTCCTGCTACTAGCATTACGCTTAAAATATTCATACTCTTTAAGATTTTAAGTTTTGTTTATTTGTAACTATTCTACTTTATTTTATTCTATCTTCTGTGCAATTATTACTATTCTATTATCGCAAATCATTCTAATAAATAGTAATAACAATTATTTATTATCTAACATCCGCCACAATTTTTAATATATGTCTTGGAGGATTCGTATTCGATAATACCGTTATTTGTTTTTGTATTCTCATACCTCTACTACCCTTGGAGTCGTATGTAACAGAGATTGTACCTTCTTCACCAGATTTTATAGCACTATGTGGATAATCTGCTATCGTACAACCGCAATTAGCACTAACATCCGATATTACCAAATCATATTTGCCTGTATTTTTGAACTTGAAACTTCCTGTTACCTTTTCTCCTTCATTAATCGTATGAAAATCTAATACATCGTTCTCAAACTTAATTACTGCCTTATTCTCTATAACAGACAAATCTATATCTTTCGTATCTTTCTTATTACAAGACACAAAATAGATACCAACCAATACAATAAACAATATTACGAATAATTTTCTCATTTTTCTATTTTGGTATTTATGGACGAATACGCCTCTTTATTCTCATTTTCTGATTCAAAATAGAGCATTTGTTCGTCTTCTTTCTTATGGATCTTGTTATCAATTCTCAAATCTGTGATAATTCTATCCAAAACTCCATTAACAAACAAACGACTCTTCTCGGTAGAAAATTCTTTTGCTAATTCTATATATTCATCCAACGTAACACGCAACGGAATAGTAGGACAATAACTAAATTCCGAGATAGCCATCTTTATAATTAAGATATCCATATAGGCAATTCTGTCCTTATCCCAATTTTCGCTACGTTTGTCTATATATTTATCGTATTCATCAAAATGATTTATGGTATTATTGAATAGATTATGTACAAAGTCCTCATCATTTTCGTCTGCATCCTTTTCGGATTTATCAAATGGAAATGGTAATGGCTTCTGATTAGATTCATCTTCGTTCCAAGTCTTCAAAAATTGCAATGTAGTTTGACAAACATAATCATAATCACAATTCCATGTAAAACCCTTTTCGGTGATTAAGTCATAAAGATTTTCATTTTTGATGATATAGTTCTTAAATAACTGAATAACTATTTTTCTTTCGTCCTCGTACGCAACCTCTGGCTTATTCATATAAGTAGTATATGATTCGCTTTGACGAAAACGATTCATTATCGCATAGAATACTTCTTGCGATAGAGAGAAATCTATTTTTAGTCTCGCAATAGCGGATTTTAACTCCTCGTTAGAGGCAATCTTTTGGAAAAATTCGTTATTTACAAACCGTAGATTAGGATTTTTTTCTTCTTCTGTTGGATAGAATTTGTGTGTTGCTTCTTGTATTCTTTCTTCTTCTAATTTCCTTATATTCAAGACGGCAGATAATAAATATATTTGCAATTCATAGAGTTTTGAGATGTTTTCATACATAAACTTCTCTTGTAGTTCTTTATCTTCTGCCCCACTTTTGTAGTACGCATACAACGATTGTAGTACCTTTTGACGTAAAAAATGTCTGTTAACCATTAATTCAAATAATCTTTATCTTTTTTCAGTCTGCAAAAATACAAAATATTTTTATACCCAAGTATATTTACACAAAATTTTATATAAAATGAACAATATTTTTTTTATTAGTGTCCGTTAAAATATCTTTATTTAGATATAACTAATTTATTTTCAGCGAAATTTTCAAATAGAATAATATTCCAAGCCCCCTTTTTCTAAAAAAAACGTTAAGTAGTCGTTAAATTATAAATTTTCTAATATTTTTCACTGCGTGAAATATTGTTTAAAATTTTACGATAAGGAAAATAGAACATTTTAAATAAATAGAAATTCGAATAGTATCGCATATTATCAAAATA
>CAVGDP010000193.1:0-2889 GCA_963627985.1 uncultured Eubacteriales bacterium | reverse complement strand
ATTACTTAAGTTATCAAAATAATTACTTAAGTTATCAAAATAATTACTTAAGTTGTCAGAATAATTACTTAAGTTGTCAGAATAATTACTTAAGTTATCAAAATAAGTGCCGTACTTATCAGAATAGTATGAGTAGTAAGTTTGATAGATTACTTTTTCGGTATCTTGTTATCGGTTACTTCTATTTTAGGAGAATTGAATTTCCTTTCTAAAAATGATTGTAGATAACTCGTTGTTATACCTTGTCTTATAAGTCCTCCCTCTGCTATGGAAATATCTCCTGTCTGCTCCGAAACAACTACTGCAATAGCGTCCGTATTTTCTGTTATTCCCAAGGCTGAACGATGTCGTAACCCCATAGATAATGGTATGTTGGTAGCATGAGAAACTGGTAAAATACAACGTGCTGCACGTATCTTGCCATTATCTATTATCAACGCACCATCGTGCAAAGGAGTATTCTTAAAAAATATAGTCTCAATAAGTTGTGAAGATAATTCACTTTCGAATATTTCACCCGTCTGAATGATAGACTCCAATTTATTACTATTACAGAAAATCATCAAAGCACCTGTATTGGTTTGCGATAAGTGAGTACATGCCTGTACAATAGCATTAACATTCAGATTTTCAGTTTTATTCACTGTCTTCCAAAAGAAAAAATTTTTCCCCCTTTGTTTGAATAACCGAGAACCGATAACAACTAAAAATCTCCTTATTTCAGGTTGAAAGATAACTATTAAAGCCATTAAACCAAGTGAAATAAATTGTCCAAGTATCTCACTCATTATCCTCATACCCAAAACATTAACTATCTTCCAAATAACATACAAGATAAAAAAGCCAACAACAATACTTATGGCATTCGTTCCTTTTATCATCTTGAAAACGAAGAATAGTAGCAAAGCAACCAAGAACACATCAATAAAATCTATTAACGTGAAAGATGGCAAGTTTTGTGCTATATTTAATAGTATCATAATGAGTTATGTTTATATAATTCAAATAATTTTATACAATCTTTGGCTATTTTCACATCGTGCACTCGTAAGATATCTGCTCCATTTTCTAATGCAAAAGCATGTAGGAAAGTAGTGCCTTGTATAGCATCTTGAGGAGTGATAGAGAGGGGTTTATATATCATACTCTTGCGTGAAATACCCGTCAGAATCGGTAATGAAAACAAAGTGAAATCTTTTTGTCTATTGAGTAAATAATAATTCATTTCAAGCGTCTTACCAAATCCAAAACCCAAATCCAAAATTATATCATTAACCCCTTTATCTTGCAGAATACTAATCTTTTGAGCAAAATATTTACAAATATCTAATGTAAGATTATTATAATGAATTTCTTTTTGCATTTTGTCAGGCGTTGTGTTGGTGTGCATAAGTATATAAGGTAAATGATGTTTAGCAACTATGTCAAAAAGAGTATTATCGAATTGTCCACCAGAGATATCATTCACAATATCAAGCCCCTCCATTGCTAAAGCATTTACAACATCTCCCCAAACAGTATCAACGCTAATAGGAATATTAGGATAGCGTCTTTTGGTTTCCTTCAAAACAGGTGTAAGTCTTTCTATTTCTTGCTCTTTGCTAACTAAAATAGCACCAGGACGAGTAGAACAAGCACCCAAATCAATAATATCAACACCTTGACTAACAATTTCTTCTATTCTTCGCATTGCGTTATCAAAAGTATTGTACTTGCCACCGTCAAAAAAAGAATCATCGGTAAGATTTACGATACCCATAACTTTGGGAGTATCAAGGGAGAACAATTTTTTTTGAATTAAAATTGTTTTAGACAATGAATTTTTTGTATTTTTGCATTCCGAAAACATATCTTTATAATGTTTTGAATTTTTTTGCAAAAATAAAACTTTTATGGCAAATACATCTATACAATACGACAATATTATCAAAAAATGTAGAGATCTCTTCATAAAAAAGATGCAAGATTATGGTACTTCGTGGAGAATTCTACGTTTGGAATCTCTTACAGATCAAATATTTATTAAGGCTAAAAGGATTCGTTCTATTCAAGAAAGTGGAGTAAATTTAGTTGGTGAGAATACAGAGAATGAGTTTGTGGCTATTATTAATTATGGACTTATGGCGTTAATACAATGTGAATTAGGGGAGGATTATAATATAGATTTGCCGTATTCCAAAGCGGAGGAGATGTATGATAAATACGCAAAGCAAACCAAAGAATTGATGCTCAAAAAGAATCACGACTACGGAGAAGCATGGAGAGATATGCGAACAAGTAGTATGACGGATTTGATATTACAGAAGATATTACGATTGAAGCAGATAGAGGATAATAAAGGTAAGACAATTGTGTCAGAAGGAGTAGAAAGTAATTATTCTGATATTATCAATTACGCAATATTCTGTCTTATTAGATTGAGTGAAGATAAGGAAAGTTGATTGAGAGCGAAAAAATCTTTTCTAAATAAAAACATTTAAGCACTCGTTTTATTATGATTTTTCTATCATTTTTCCTTTCGTGAAACATTCATTAAAAATTTGCAATAAGGAAGATAGAACATTTTAAAGAAATAGAAATTAGAATAGTATCGCATTTCATTAAAATAACATCAATAACTATTCGAATAACTTCAATAACTATTCGAATAACTTCAATAACTATTCAAATAAAATCAATAACTATTCAAATAAAATCAATAACTATTCGAATAACATTAATAACTATTCGAATAACATTAATAACTATTCGAATAACATTAATAACTATTTGAATAACTTCAATAACTATTTGAATAACTTCAATAACTATTTGAATAACTTCAATAACTATTCGAATAACTTCAATAACTATTTGAATAACTTCAATAACTATTTGAATAACTTCAAT
>CAVGDP010000192.1:0-8644 GCA_963627985.1 uncultured Eubacteriales bacterium | reverse complement strand
CTATTCAAATAACTTCAATAACTATTCAAATAACTTCAATAACTATTCCAATAACATCAATAACTATTCAAATAACTTCAATAACTATTCAAATAAAATCAATAACTATTTTGATAATTTTAGTACTTATTCTAACTATTATATAATCAAATTATTACAAGAGTGCAAATTTCCTCCATTTTACTCAAAATACACTCCTCAAAAATAACCTTATAGTGAAAATAGAACATTTTGGGGGCGTGAAACATTGCAAGATTTTGACGTTTTTATGATAGGTCAGAGTAAGAAATTATCTCTTCATCCTAAAATGTTAGTATTCTAAAAATATATGTGTATATATAACTTTTTGTGTATTACTCCACTTTTAGCGGACACTAATATTCGAAATAATATGTAGTTTTATTTTCCTAAAATGTGATTTCATTCCGACAAAATGTGATATTATTTTGATAATATTTAATCTTATTCTAACGAAACGGAATACTATAAAAATAACTTACTTACAAAACTTTATTTAGGCATTAATCGTTTGCTCAAAATATTGCCATAAGGGATCTTTGGGACAAGGTGCAATAATACAAAGTGGTATTTTGCTAACAGGATGAACAAACTCTATTTTTCTTGCATGTAATGAAATACTCGATACCTTATTGCTTCGACCATAACCATACTTCAAATCACCTTTGATAGGACAACCGATGTTGGCTAATTGTACCCTAATTTGATGATGACGTCCTGTTTTTAGATTAATTTCTAATAAATTGTAATAATCACTTTGTGCTATAAGCGTATATGTTAGCTCGGCATAAAGACCATTATTAATATCTTTGGTAATATAGGATTTATTATTCTTTTCGTTTTTTAGAATATAGTTTTTTAATGTGTCGTGTTCTTTTGCAGGATGATTACGAGTAATTGCCCAATATGTCTTTCGTATTTGTCTATCTTTTATCATAGCATTTAATCGAGTGAGTGCTTTACTTGTTTTGGCGAAAATAACTGCACCCGATACAGGTCTATCCAAACGATGACAGACACCAAGAAAAGCATCGCCGGGTTTATTGTATTTGATTTTAAGGTATATTTTCAGTTTTTCTTCCAAACTCTCGTCTTGTGTCTTATCTGAATGAACGATTTGGGAGGATTGTTTGTTGATAACAATTATATGATTGTCCTCATATAAGACTTGATCTTGTATTTGTTGGAATAATTTGTTGTCTTGATTGAAATAACTTGCCATCTTAATTATCAATAGTTACTTGTCTATTTAGTGAAAACTCAAATCTTGTTTTTTTTCTATTATCTAATTGCAAACCATTGCCTTTATTACCAAAACCAATTGCTCCAAAATAGAATAATTTGCCTTTGTTCTTGTTTTTTCTTGTAGTATTCTCATAAAAAAACCACCATTTGCCGTCTTTATCTATATACCACCTTAACCACATACCCAATTTGGTATCACTTGTGCCGTAATTATGGGTTAGAATATCCTCTCTATTATCATAAACAGTCTTAACGGCAACAATATCAGAAGAATAATTATTAATATATGTAGCATTCCATCGAGGATTTCTAACTCCCGAGTACAACCATCGCCTAATAAACATAGGTAAATTAGGTTTGTAATCATTAGGTACGCCACCATCTGTTATAGGAGAAGAAGTGTCGCCATAAAGCCATAAATTGTAATAGAAAGAACCTAAATAATTTTTCAATTCTTGCTTATTAATTGTACCATTAATAATATCGTTGCCTACGTTTTCTATATTGGAGAGATTTTTTTCCGCATAGAATTGTTCTAATCTTGTAGTTATAGGCTTACGAAATAAATAATAGGCAGTATAACCAAATGGTGCGGAAATTTGAGAATATATTGTTTGGAGAAATAGTTTAGAGTAACGGAAATAACAATCTAACTTTTGTTTTTTGTGCAAAGGGTCTGCTTTGAAATCTTGCCATAATACCCTAAACATAGATATCTCTTGCGTATTATACGATGTATCAATATTTATTTCTTGCGATAACACACTAAAAGAACATATAAATAATAGTATTATGGCAAATATTTTTTTCATCAAAGTAAGTAATTTTATAGGTGGCAAAATTACAAAAAAAATTCTTTTATTAATAAGTAAAATAGTTGCATTTGAAAAAATATTTGTAACTTTGCCGTCCATAAAAGATAATAAAACAATTGTAGAATAAAATGAAAAGAATACTTTGCTTATTAGTATCATTATTTCCAATGATAATTTTGGCTCAAAATATTAACGCCTTGTATTCATTACGTACTTATCATTCTTCGAAAATGGATTACGCCGAGATTAATACTTCTATTGATGCCTCTACATTAAAGACTACTCAAACCTCATCTAATAAATACGTCAAACAAGCAGAACTGACTACTTATATAAGTAATATCCACAAAACAGATTCCGCAATCTATATAGACAAAAGAATAATCGCCTCGCCACAAGTTAAGGACACAAACGAATTGAGTAATATCTCTATAATGGATATGCAAAGGGTGAAATTATCGGCAGATACATTTTTGGTTATATTTGAACTAAAAGACGCATCTACTAATAATGAGCCGATTAGTTATAACGATGTATTAATTATACCATATAACGATAATGAGATTAGTGTATCCGATATAATGATAGTAGATAAATATAACAAGACTACAAATAAAAATATATATTCTAAAGGAGGCTATGATTTATATCCTTATATGTTTGATGTAATAAATAAGGATAAAAATATGATTAATTATTATGCAGAAATATATAATACTGACAAAGTCTTTGGTAAAGATAATCCGTATGTAATATCAACTATTGTGGAAGACATGTCTACCTCTACCAAGGTAAATAATGTACAAACTATCAAAAGACAAATAGCCGAGAGTACGACTACTCTTTTTGGTGCAATAGATATATCTTCTCTTGTGGAGGGATCGTATTATCTTACTGTAGAAGTTAGAGATAAGGACAATATGTTACATGCCTACAAACGATATCCTTTCTTTAAGAAAAGCGATAATAAAATAGAAATCGCAAATATAGAACTACCTGCAAATGCTTTTGTTAATAATATACCCGATAGTGTATTAAAGACAACAATATTATCACTTCGTCCCATTGCTTCAACATCGCAAGTGGAATATATTCGCAAGAATTTGAAAACCACAACAACCGAGCAAGACAGATATTTTATCTATCAATTCTTTGCTAATATTAACAGTATAGATCCACAAAAGGCGTGGGAGGATTATAGCAAAAATGTTCAATATGTAAATAATAAATATTCTACTCCAATAAAAGAGGGTTATACAACAGATATGGGTAGAGTATATTTAGTATATGGTCCGCCGGATGAAATAATAGATGAGAAATTTACGTCTTCTACGGGGACGAATAATGTAGATAAATTTGCACAAAGACTAAATCCTGATCTTTCTTCTTCAGAAACTAATGGTGTTACTTATTATCCTTATCAAATTTGGATATATAATCAAACTCCTTTCGGAGAAAGTAACCGTAAGTTCGTCTTTTATGCTAAACAAAGTAATTTAGCCGAATATTTCTTGTTACATTCCAATGCTGTGGGCGAAAAACAAGAATTGTATTGGGAAAATACTCTCTCTTATGGCTCATTAGATTATGGTGTAGTGGGCAAAGCAGGTAAGCAATTTGAAACAGGACACAAATAAAAAGATGAGTGTTGCTATTGTAATATTAAATTGGAATGGTAGGAATTTGTTACAAAAATATCTTCCCTCTGTAATAAAATATTCTTTGGGTAGTGATGTGTATGTTGCCGATAATGGTTCTACGGATGACTCTATTAAGGTACTTGAAGAGGAATTTCCAACGGTTAAAATCATATCTTTGGACAAAAATTATGGTTTTACTGGCGGTTATAATAGAGCCTTAAAGCAAATAGAAGCAGATTATTATGTTCTTTTGAACGATGACGTGGAAGTAAGTCACAATTGGGTACAACCTATTATTGATTTAATGAATAGAGATAAGATGATAGCCGTCTGTCAACCCAAAATATTGTCATCTATTGATAAACAAAAATTTGAATATGCAGGTGCAGCAGGAGGATATATTGATTATTTAGGTTATCCTTTTTGTGCGGGCAGAATATTTGAACACTTGGAGGAAGATTTAGGACAATACAACAAAGAGCGTGAAATATTCTGGGCAACAGGTGCTGCAATGTTTGTTAGGAGTAAAGTGTTTAATGATTTGGGTGGTTTGGATGAGGACTTTTTTGCACACATGGAGGAGATAGATTTTTGTTGGCGTGTCAAAAATGCAGGTTACAAAGTTATATATTGCCCCGATAGTGTAGTATATCATTATGGTGGCGGTACATTAAATAAAGTTTCGCCTTATAAAACTTTTCTTAATTTCCGTAATAATCTATTGCTTTTGTACAAAAATCTACCTAAGAAAGAATTGAATAAAGTCCTACGAAAAAGAAAATATTTGGATCTCTTGGCTGCGATAGTCTTCCGTATAACTTCTAGTAAATCAGAATACGAAGCAGTAATGAAGGCAAGAGAAGAGTTCAAAAAAATAAAAAATAATTTTACTAGCAAACGCAATGAACAAGTCGTTTCCTATCCGAGTGAAGTCTATAGAAAAAGTTTAGTCTTGTCCTCAAAGATTAGACATAAAAATCTATTCAAACAATTATTAAAAGATATAAAATAAATAGAATAATATATAATTAAAGTAAAGAATAAAATAAGTACACATATCATCGAAATAAAATCAAATATTATTAGAATAGATATTTATATTAGACTATTATTAGATTGTAAGTAGAAAATTAATATTCATATAACGAAAAAAGAAAGAAAATATATATAAATGCAAGAAGATAATAATACAGAGCAAACTAATAAAGGTAGACAAACTACTTCAATAAGAGGAATGTATCAAGATTGGTTCTTGGACTATGCTTCGTATGTAATCTTGGAAAGAGCCATTCCTCATATAGATGATGGGTTGAAGCCAGTACAGAGACGTATCCTACACTCTATGTATGAGTTAGATGATGGAAGATATACCAAAGTTGCAAATATAGTTGGTAATACAATGAAATATCATCCACATGGTGATGCTTCTATTGGTGATGCTATTACAGGTCTCGGACAAAAGGACTTAATGATTGATACGCAAGGTAACTGGGGTAATATTCTAACAGGAGATTCTGCCGCTGCACCACGTTATATAGAAGCCCGTTTGAGTAAATTTGCTTTGGAAACTTCTTTTAATTATAGGTTGGCAACGTTTCATCCTTCTTACGATGGCAGAAATCAAGAACCCGACACTCTCCCTATTAAATTTCCTTTGCTATTAGCACAAGGAGCAAAAGGTATTGCTGTTGGTTTAGCCTGTGAAATACTTCCGCACAATTTTGTAGAGCTTTTGGACGCAAGTATTGCTATCCTAAAAAACGAACCATTTACTCTTTACCCAGATTTTCCTACTGGTGGCTTAATGGATGTAAGTCAGTACAACGATGGTAAACGTGGGGGCAAATTATTTGTACGTGCTCGTATAGAAAGAGAAGATACCAAAACACTCGTAATAAAAGAAATACCTTATTCTACAACAGCTGATACAATTATTGATTCTATTGCCAAAGCAAGTGAAAGTGGTCGTTTGAGAATTAGTAAAATAGAAAATACTACTGCACAAAATGTAGAAATACGCCTACATTTACCAAAGGATGTTTCTATTGATCAGACTATTGATGCTTTGTATGCCTTTACAGATTGTCAAAAAAGTATTTCTCCTAATTCTTGTGTGATAGATAATCAAAAACCTTGCTTTATGTCTATTAGTGATATTCTCAAAAGAAATACTCTAAGGACTGAAAGTTTATTAAAAAAGGAATTAGAATTAGATCTCAATGATTTGAAAGAGAAATGGCAATGGATTAATTTAGAAAAAATATTTATTGAAAACGAAATCTACGAACAAATCAAACCTTGTACCACGGACGACAGTATTAATAAGACTATTATCAAAGGATTGGAACCTTTTTTGAAAGATCTTTTACGTGCCGTTACACAAGAAGATATACAAAAGTTAAGAAAAATCCCTATTGATCGTATTTCTAAATTCAATAGCGACAAAGCCGAAAATGATATCAAAATAATTGAGACAGATATGGATGAAGTAAAAAATAATCTGCTTCATCTAACAGACTATACTATCAAATGGTTCAAGCATCTAAAAGACAAATACGGCAAAGATAAACAAAGAAAAACCACTATACGCTCATTCCATCACATAGAAGTAGCTCAGGTAGCCGCACAAACAGAGAAATTATATTGTAATTATAAAGAAGGTTTCGTGGGTTATAAACTCAAAGGTGAGGATGTAGAATATGTGTCTGATTGTTCTGCTTTGGATGATATAATAGTTGTTCGTTTGGACGGTACGTATGTTGTTAAGAAAATTAGCGAAAAAGATTTTGTAGGTAATAATATTATCTATGTTGCAGTGTTCAAACGTGGAGACGAGAGAACGATATATAATATTATGTATAATAATGGTCCGTATGGTAAATGCTTTGCTAAACGTTGTGCTATTACAGGTATTATTAGAGATAAGCAATATGATTTTACTCAAGGTGTTAAAGGTTCCACACTATTATATTTCTCTGCCAACCCAAATGGAGAAGCCGAAAAAGTACAAGTATATTTGAAAGCAAGACCAAAGATGAAACGATTAAGTTTTGTGTATGATTTTGCAGAATTAATGATAAAGAATAGAGGTGCACACGGAAATATTGTAGATCATAACACTGTAAGAAGAGTTAGTAAGAAAACCGGCGGTATATCTACTCTTGGTGCACAAAAGATATGGTTAGATAAATCTATTTGGCAACTAAATACTCTCGAAAGAGGCGAACTTTTGGGTGAATTTAATGCAAGAGACAAGATTCTAATCATAACTCAAAAAGGTACTTACAGAATAACTGACCCTGACTTAAATCTACATTTCGATGAAGACACAATACTTGTAGAAAAATACATACCCGAAAAACCTATTACCATTATATATTGGGATAGTGAGGCTTCTGCTTATTATATCAAACGTTTTATGGGCGAAAGATTATCTAATGATAGAATTGCCTTTTTAGATAATGAGAAAAATATTTTGAAATATTGTATAACTGATTATCTACCTGTTATTAGTATAGATAATGAAGAAAAACAAGTAACAGATTTGGTAGATATTATGAAATACAAAGCAAAAGGAAAGAAAATTAGCAAAATAGAAAAAACAAAAATCACCGTTTTGGAGCCATTACCTTATACCCCACCAATAAATGAAGAGACTACACAAGAAACTCATTCGGACGGTCTCTCGGATTTTGATATGGACGATGGAGTACAAGGAAGTTTGTTCTAATAAAATGAATAAGAAAAACAACATAAATAGAATAAAAGAAAGGAGTATTTGTATTATGTTCAAAAAAATCTTATTAATCATTGGTATTGCTATGATTACTCTACCTTTGTGTGCACAAAAAGAAGCAGAAAGATTTCTTACTAATCAAATGTACAACAAAACACGCGATATTATCTATTTCAAACCTATTACTAACCTAATACATACTAATATAACTACTTTGGATAGTGTTGCAGATACTACCGTTTTGGGTATTTATAACCGTGAGATAGTTAGTAGTTTGAAGTTCTTTGGTTTTGTTGTAAAGGAGGTATCTACTTTTCCGAATGTATTGCAAGATAATGAACATACATTAACTATTTCTCAAATGGAGATAGAGGAATATTCTTTCTATGATTCTATAACGGATGATGATATGCCAAAACTCAAATTCTACAAAGAATTAAATGGAGTTAAAGTCAATCTTTGGCTAACCTATAACGAACAACAAGAGTCTGATAAAATAATTTTCTACAATGAGGAGCAAATTGCCGATGGCATGGATGGATATTTTGATATGGATTCTACAAATACTCCGTACGTTGATTATGAAATTGTTGCCATTAACCCTAATGATGTATACAAAATAACATATATCAATGCTCGCAACTCTGCTAAATATTTTTTCAACTTTCTATTAAATCGTTATGTCTATATTAAAACCAACGGCGAGGACAAAAACTATTATGGTATTTCGGATTACCGTACTCTAATCACTCATAATTACCCCTTTGCTAACTTTGATATAGTGGACGAGTAATTATATTGCTATTTTTTTATTCTTGAGATTATTGGTATCTTCTTTAAAGGAGACTCGTTTCATCCTTGTGAGTATTTGATCAGCAGTACTCCAAATAATATCTGATTTTATTTGAATAGTTATTGATTTTATTTGAATAGTTATTGATTTTATTTGAATAGTTATTAATACTATTCGAATAGTTATTGATTTTATTTGAATAGTTATTAATACTATTCGAATAGTTATTGATTTTATTTGAATAGTTATTAATACTATTCGAATAGTTATTGATTTTATTTGAATAGTTATTAATACTATTCGAATAGTTATTGATTTTATTTGAATAGTTATTAATACTATTCGAATAGTTATTGATTTTATTTGAATAGTTATTAATACTATTTGAATAGTTATT
>CAVGDP010000191.1:0-5177 GCA_963627985.1 uncultured Eubacteriales bacterium | reverse complement strand
TACATCTTAATAAGAATTTATTTTATCTGTAGATTTTTTGCCGGACACTATTAATAAATATATGTGTTTGAATCTTTTGTTTATGTAACCATTTTCAGTGGATAACAATAATTAAGTATGTAATTTATAATAAGATATAAATGAAAAAACTCTTCCTAAAAAATCTTTAAGAAGAGATAATAAATATATTTATACTTGAATAAAGTAGTTGTCCCATCAAGACTCGAACTTGAAACGACAGAACCAAAATCTGCTGTGTTACCATTACACCATGGGACAATGTTTGAATGAACTCAACGTGTGTATCACTATTTCGGTTTGCAAAATTATAACAAATTATTTTTCTGACAAAATTTTTCGCTGTTTTTTTTCAAATTTTTATATCTTTGCACCCTAATATAATAAATAAAGTGGAAGATAATAGACAAAATATAGTATTAGAAGTTAGAGATTTAAGTGTCTCTTTCAAACAAAATAAAATATTCAAAGAAGTAATACATAAAATTAATTTTTTTATTCAAAAAGGAGAGATTTTAGGCTTAGTCGGTGAGAGTGGAAGCGGAAAAAGTGTGTCTTCGTTGGCAATAATGGGGCTTTTGGACAAAAAAATTGCAAAAATAACCAATGGAGAGATTATTTTCCAAGGCAAACATAAGACTATGATTTTCCAAGAACCGATGACAGCTTTGAATCCTGTTAAAAAGTGCGGACAACAAGTAGATGAGATGCTACTACTTAATACTTCCATATCCAAAAAACAAGCAAAACAAAAAACACTTCAACTATTTCGTGAGGTCTTATTGCCAGATGTGGAAAGAGTTTATAATTCCTATCCGTTTTCCTTATCTGGTGGGCAATTGCAAAGGGTAATGATAGCAATGGCATTAAGTATAGAACCCGAATTACTGATTGCCGATGAACCAACTACGGCTTTGGACGCAACAGTACAAAAGACTATTTTGGAATTATTAAAAAATCTTCAACGAAAATATAATATGGCGGTATTGTTTATATCTCACGATTTGGGAGTTGTTCATAATATTGCCGACAGAATAGCAGTTATTTACAAGGGTGAAATAGTGGAGACGAATACAAAAGACAATATTTTTGTTAATCCTCAAAACGAATACACCAAAAGTCTAATTGCTTCACGATCTTATTGTATGAATTGCTCACCAAAGCATATTACGATGGATTTACCAATATTGCAAGTGAAAGATTTAGAGGTAGATTACATAATGAAAAGAAATTTTTTTGGGAAGATAACAAAACGATTTCACGCAATAAATAAGGTGAATTTTTCCTTATATAAAGGAGAAACATTAGGTATAGTTGGCGAGAGTGGTTGCGGTAAAACAACAATAGGACGTGCTATAACGAGATTAATAGATATATCTTCTGGACAGATAATATTCGAGGGTAGAAGTCTCGCACAACTTTCCAAAAAAGAAAAACACGAGATAAGAAAAGATATACAAATCATTTTCCAGGATCCTTATTCCTCTTTGAACCCAAGACAAACAATTGGAGCGTCTATTGAAGAGCCTATGAAAGTGTTTAATCTCTATGACGCAAAACAAAGAAAAGACAAAGCAATTGAACTATTAACAAGAACAGGATTAGGGGAGGAGTATTTTATGCGTTATCCTCATCAATTATCTGGTGGTCAGCGTCAAAGAGTTGGTATAGCGAGAGCGTTATCGTTAAATCCCAAGATTATAATATGCGATGAGAGTGTTTCGGCATTAGATGTTAGAGTACAGGCACAAGTATTAAAACTATTAAATGATTTGAAAAAAGATTTTGGATTTACATATATTTTTATTTCTCACGACTTGTCTGTCGTAAAATATATGTCCGATAGAATAATAGTTATGCAAAAAGGCAGAATAGTAGAACAAGGCGATACAATGGATATATATAACCATCCAAAAGAAGAATACACAAAAAAATTAATAGACTCTGTTTGTATTTAATCAAAAAAGCAAAAAAAAGACAACGGGTATTACTTTGCGAATAAAAGATTTTGTATATTTGCAAATAGATAATAATAGGATTTTATATCGTATGAAAAGAATATTTGTATATATAATTATAGTATTAGGTTTGTTTATAAACTTGCTATCTGCACAAAACACCAAATCAGATAAAGTTATACAAAAAGCAACAGAACTAATTAGACAAAATAAAGAAGATAAGGCAATAGAAATACTACAAAAAGCAACCAATGAGGATATTGCTTACCCTCCTTTGTATATTTTTTTAGGAGAAATATATTTTCATCAAAAAGATCTTGATAATAGTATAGCAAATTACAAAAAAGTAATAGAAATAAACAAAGATTACGATCTTGGTGTGTATTATCGTTTGGCTATAATGCAAAAACAAACCAAAGACTATATATCTTCTAAACAGAATTTCAAATATTATATAGATAATCAAACTAATAGTAAATACGAATCAATAATTTATGATTGCAAATACAATATTGAGTGTATTGATTTCATATTAGAGCAACAGAATAAGACAACAGAATTCAATCCTATCAATTTAGGTGAAAATATTAACGATACTGCATATCAATACTTGCCAACTCTTACCCTGGATAACCAATTATATCTAACTCAAAGGGAGAATAATACAGAGGATTTCTATTTTGCGAGAATTAAAAACATAGATACGATCAATAATGAGGGACTTTCTTTCGATAAATGGTGGTATAAGAAAGAGAAATTGTCTTCTGTTTTGAATACATCGGCTAATGAAGGAGCGGCGAGCATATCTCCCGATGGTAGATATTTATATTTTGCAAAATGTAACACCAAAGATGGTTATGGTTCTTGTGATATTTATCGTAGCAAAAGAAATGGTGATAAATGGACCAAACCAGAAAATTTGGGTCCTGCAGTTAATTCCAAGTATTGGGATTCTCAACCGTCTATTGCCTCGGATGGTCGTACTCTTTTCTTTGCTTCTAATCGTGAGGGCGGTTTTGGAGGTAGTGATATTTGGTATTCGTATCTTAAAGACGATGGTTCGTGGACAAAGGCCAAAAATTGTGGTAAGGTGATAAATACCGGAGGTGATGAGATTTCTCCTTTCATTCACCCTTCTAATACTACGCTATATTTTGCTTCTGATTCTTTGATTGGTATGGGAGGACAAGATATCTATTATTCAAAAATTCTTAATGGTAAGTTTCAACAGCCGATCAATATGGGCTATCCTATTAATACAGACAAAGATGAGACCTGTTTGGTCGTATCTTGTAATGGAGAATTTGCTATTTATGCAAAGGATAATCCACCTAATAATATGGACTTGTATGCTTTTTATTTGGAAAAGTCTTTATGTCCTACCAAAGTTATATGTTTGAAAGGTAAAGTCTTATATGATGATAATAAACAGGGTAATGAAGCGATTTTTGAGATAAGAAACCTAAAAAATAACAAACTTATTACTTCCACTATATCGGATAAATTTACTGATGAGTATTCTTTGGCAATTGTTGTGGGAGAAGATTATGCAATGAGTGTTACTTGTGAGGGTTATTTGCTTTATTCTGAAAATTTTTCTACAAAAGAAGACACTTCTTTTGCTAATCAAAACTATATTCTCAAAGATATTTCGATGCAGTCTTTGAAAGAGGGAAAAGTTGTCATATTAGAGAATATTTTCTTTGCGACTAATTCTTTTGAATTAAGTAAAGAGAGTGAAGTAGAGTTAAATACATTATTTAAATTATTAAATGATAACCCAAATATCAAAATAGAAATCTCTGGACATACCGATAATACGGGCGATTCGCAATATAATCTGATTCTTTCTAAAAATAGAGCAAATAGTGTTAAACAATGGTTGTTAGATAAGGGAATAAAAGATAATAGAATCATTGCAAAGGGTTATGGTGATAGCAAACCTAATTACGATAACTCTACTGCGGAGGGTAAAGCGAAAAATAGAAGGACGGAGTTCAAAATTTTGAGTACTAATAACTAAATAAAACAAGATTAATAACTTACATAACAAAATAAAGATAATTTATGATAGATAGAAGTATTGATTTGAAGGAATTTGATCAAAGAGAATTGTTTGGAGTATATGAGAAAAATCTTTCTTTTATAGAATCGTTGTTTGAAGATCTAACTATATCGGTGCGTAATAACACTTTAAGAGTAAAAGGAGAGGAAGAAGAGGTAATAAAGTTTTTGGAATTTTTTTCGCGATTAGAGAAAATTTATCGTAAAATACCAAACATCACAGGACAATTAATTATGGCAGCGTATAATAATGAAAAGATTGAAAAACAAACCGATGCACAAGTTTTAGTATATGGTGCCGATGGACGAAGTATAAAAGCCAGGACAAAGAATCAACAAAAAATGGTAGAGGAGATAGAGAAGAAAGATATGTTGTTTGCTATCGGTCCGGCAGGTAGTGGAAAGACTTATACATCTGTTGCTTTGGCTGTTAAATATCTAAAAGAAAAGAGAGTAAAGCGAATAATTCTTACTCGTCCAGCAGTAGAAGCAGGGGAGAGTTTAGGTTTCTTGCCCGGAGGTGTAAAAGATAAATTAGACCCTTATCTACAGCCTTTGTACGATGCACTTGGTGATATGCTAATGAGAAATAAATTGGATTATTTAATTGAAAATCACACAATAGAGATAGCACCTTTGGCTTTTATGAGAGGTCGTACGTTGGAGAATTCATTTGTTATCTTGGACGAAGCACAAAATACAACTAAATCGCAACTGAAAATGTTTCTAACACGTATGGGTAATTGGTCGAAGTTTATTATTACAGGAGATCCTACTCAAATAGATTTGCCAAATAAACAACCCTCCGGTTTATTGCCAACGATTAATCTATTGAAAGATATTAAAGGTTTGTCTATTATTAGATTAGATGAGGGAGATATAGTTAGAAATCCATTAGTTACCAAAATTGTTAATGCCTTTGAAGAAGATGAAAAAGAGAATAATTCATAAAAAATTATAGTATAAGATAGTCATACAAGAAATATAGATAAGAATTTATTAATTAGATTAATTATCGAAATAAAATCAATAACTATCAAAATAAAATCAATAACCATTTAAATAAAATCAATAACTATTTTAATAACTTCAATAACTATTTTAATAACTTCAATAACTATTTTAATAACTTCAATA
>CAVGDP010000190.1:0-10265 GCA_963627985.1 uncultured Eubacteriales bacterium | reverse complement strand
ACTATTCAAATAAAATCAATAACTATTCAAATAAAATCAATAACTATTCAAATAACATTAATAACTATTCAAATAAAATCAATAACTATTCGAATAAAATCAATAACTATTCGAATAACATCAATAACCATTCGAATAACATCAATAACTATTCAAATAGTATTAATAACTATTCAAATAAAATCAATAACTATTCAAATAGTATTAATAACTATTCAAATAGTATTAATAACTATTCAAATAAAATCAATAATCATTTGAATAAAATCAGATATTATTTTGATAATTTTAGTACTTATTTTAACTATTATATAATCAAATCGTTACAAAAGTGAAAAAATTGATTATTTTTTACGAAAATGACGTCTCAAAAATTGACTTTATAGGGAAAATATAACATTTTTAAGTCTTAAAATAATATGTAATTTTTGTGTTTTTATACTAAATCAAATCAACAAAATTATATATTTTCTTATCCTTAAATCATACAATTAGATGATATATTCATTTGAAATTTTTTCTTTCTCTTAACTTTTTTCTATCACTAACAAATTTTTTCTTTAAATCCACTATATTTTTATCGTATAGAAGAAAAATATTTTTTTCATTATATTTCTCAAAAAGTGTATATTTTATAAATTTTTATAGTAACTTTGCAATACTAAAAAGACGAAAAACAAAAATAGAAATGGCTAAGATTATACCTATAGCATCGGATCATGCTGGTTTTCAATTAAAAGAGGAGATAAAATTATATCTTCAATCTAAAGGGTTTGAAGTTCAGGACTTTGGATGTTATTCACAAGAGAGTGTTGATTATCCTGATATTATTCATCCTATTGCAGACCAGATAGATAAGGGTAATTTTGAGTTTGGAATTATTATGTGTGGCTCTGGTAATGGTGTTAGTATGGTTGCTAATAAATACCCTCATATCCGTTGTGCTTTATGTTGGAATACAGAGATTTCCGCATTAGCAAAAAAGCATAATAACGCTAATATTATTGCTTTACCTGCTCGTTTTATTGATTTTAATGAGGCAAAAAACATAATTGATTCGTATTTAGATACACAATTTGAGGGTGGAAGGCATCAAAGAAGAATAGATAAGATACCTATTACGAAATAAATGTTTATTTATAATGAATACAGAGGCTTACAAGAATTTTTTATTAAATTGTAAAAAAGTTATATCTGATAAAAAAGCGATTAATTGCAAAGAGGATGAGGATTATAGTGTACTTTTTGAAATTTTTCGTAATAAGGAGTATGTAAAAAAAATAGCCTTTAATATTCGTAATAAGTTCATTAACGCCATTACTGATAATCTTATGATTTTTGATAATAATTTTTCAGCGAATGGCGGTATAATTGATTGGTGTATAGACTATAACGATTTTCTTGCCAAAGTTGATAAGGTTTTATTGAAACATAAAGTCAAAAATATAAATCTATTTACTTCGTATTTCACACAAGAAATTGGTATAGATAAGTTTATAAAAAATAAAGACTATAATTATGATAGCGAAACAACAGATTGTGTGATTTTTAATCCACAATTTGGAATTGTTAATACGGGTAGTCTTTTTCTTAACTTTGACTCTGCTTATAATATGGAATTAGTGCTGAATAGTAAGATAAAAATCTTTGTTCTTTCTATATGTGATTTTGTTTTTAAGCCAGAGGATGTTGAGATTTTTTCTCATTTGTATTCTATTTATAAAAATAAAGTTAATTTTCCTTATCTTACATCCATTTATACGCCTTCTCCAACTAAGGAAAGAAACGATGTTTATTTATTTTTGATAGATAATGGACGCAGTAACGTATTAGAAAATAAGGATATAAGAAGTGCTTTGACTTGTATCAATTGTGATGTCTGCAAAAACGTTTGTCCTGTTTTTAATATAATAGGGGAGGAGCCTTATAATAATGTATTTTCTGGTCCTTTGGCAAATGTTATACTGCCTTTTATGGAAAATGTAGAGAATTACAAACATTTGTGTTTTTCTTGTACTTTATGCGGTAATTGTTCTGCTATTTGCCCTGTGAAAATACCTGTTTGTGAGATGATTGTCTCTAATAGAAAATATTTCTTTGAAAACAAGTTTATGGATATGAAAGACGAGCGTCTTACAAAGGTAATTACCAAATTTGTTAGTTCAAGAAAAAAGATGAATACAAAAAAATGGTTGAAGAATTTTAGACTAAAAAATCTTGTCAATTCCAAAGTTATGGAAGAATACAAATTCGAGGTATCTACATTTAATAAACAATTTATAGAAAAGAAATATGGAAAATAGAATTTATTATAAGGAACTACTAAATTTGGCTTTTTCTTCTGCGGAAAGATTTAGAATGCAGATAGATACGATAATTACACAACTTTTACATAATGTTAATACGGAAGATATATTAAAAAAATCCCTTACTTTACTAGATATCACTACATTAAACGATGAAGATTATAAAAGTTCTATTGTTAAAATAATTTCTCAAAGTACTTATAACTTGAATGATATAGAAGGTACAGTAGCAGGAATATGTATCTATTCTAATTTACTACCTATTCTGAGCGAATTCGAGATTGATAAAAGAGTAAGAAAAGTTGTGGTATCTGCAGGTTTTCCTACGGGACAAATATCTCTTGAAGCAAAGATAAAAGATGTACAATTTGCATTACAAAATGGTGCTAACGAGATAGATATACCAATTAATAGAGGACTTTTCTTTGAAAATCCTACTGTTTTGGGACAAGAGATTAAAGAAATAAAAAAACAAATATCTCTTTACGATAAAGTAAAATTAAAAGTTATATTAGAGACTTCTCAATTACGGAGTTATGAAAATGTTTACAAAGCATCTATAATTGCTATGAATAATGGAGCAGATTTTGTAAAAACTTCTACCGGCAAGACAAAACAAGGAGCAGACATATACTCTTCTGCGGTTATTATGATGGCAATAAAGGATTTTTTAAGCACAAATAATGATAGGGTAGTGGGCTTCAAGGTTGCTGGAGGTATAAGAAATTGTGAGCAAGTCTTACAATATTATTCTTTGATGCAATATTTTTTCTCTGAACAATATATCAATCAAGATACTTTTCGTATTGGATGCAGTAATTTGAAAGAAGATTTGATTAATAATTTAACAAAATAAAAAAACTAATTTTAACGATGAGACAATTAAGTGCTAAATTAGCCAAAGCACCGCTTTTGGAAGAAGAACGACAAACAAAGGCTTTACATATTTACCCTTATTTTAGACCAATTTCTTCTGATCAAGATTCGGAAGTAATCATTAAGGGCAAGAAAGTATTAATGTTTGGTTCTAATTCATATCTCGGACTAACGAATCATCCAAAGGTAAAACAAGCAGGAGTAGATGCTATTAAGAAATATGGAACAGGTTGTGCAGGTAGTCCTTTTCTAAATGGATATATGGATATACATATTGAATTAGAAGAGAAACTTGCAAGATTTGTTGGAAAAGAAAAAGCAATAGTATATTCTACGGGTTTTCAATCTAATTTAGGAGCGTTAAGTTGTGTTGTTGGTAGGGGGGATTATATAATATGTGACGAAAGAGACCATGCCTCCATAGTAGATGGTAGAAGATTATCGTTTGCTACACAATTAAAATTCAAGCATAATGATATGGATTCTTTGGAAGAAGTACTAAAGAAATTACCTACGGATGCTATCAAGTTAATTGTAGTAGATGGAGTTTTTTCTATGGAAGGGGATATAGCACCTTTACCAAAAATAGTAGAATTAGCAGAAAAATATAACGGAAGTATATATGTAGATGAGGCACATTCAATAGGTGTTTTAGGTGAAAACGGTAGAGGAGTTTGCAATCATTTTAATGTAACGGATAAGGTAGATATTATTATAGGTACTTTCTCTAAATCTTTGGCAACTATTGGAGGATTTGTGGCTGCTGACGCAGTTACAATGGATTTTTTGCGCCATCATTCTCGTTCTTATATATTTTCTGCAAGTATTTCACCTGCTGCAACGGCTAGTGTATTAGCTGCTTTGGATGTTATACAACAAGAGCCAGAAAGAATCAAAAATCTTTGGGATATGACGAATTATTCTTTGAAACTTTTCAGAGATTTTGGTTTTGAAATAGGACCTACTCAAACTCCTATTATACCTTTGTATATTCATGATTTAAGAAAGACATTTGCTATTACAAGAGATTTGTTGGACGAAGGAGTATTTGTTTCTCCTGTTATACCTCCTGCGTGTGCTCCCGAAGATACGTTGATTCGTTTCGCATTAATGGCAACACATAACAAACAACAGATAGATCATGCGGTTGATATAATTGTCAAAACGTTTAGAAAATACGATGTAATCAAATAATATGAAGACAATATATTGCATCATAAAGTTATTAAGTGAAAAGAGTTTTTTCTTTACTGTAAGGAAGAAAATAAATACAGTAATCGTTAGAATAATATCAGTACTTATTGAAATAATATCAATAGTCATTGAAATATTATCAGTATTTATTTCACTCTTATCTAATAATAATTTTACGATGCAATATATTTATTCTCCAAACACAGATAAGACTACAAGAAGATTATCAAAAAATTCGAATTTTTGTAGTCTTTTTCACATGAAACAAAGTAGAAAACATATTGTTAATCTATTGTTTAAGTAATTATTAAAGAATGATTTCGTCATGAGTAATATTATTATAAAAGAAGTACCATATAACAAAGGAAAATATCGTTTCAATTCCTCAAAATTATTTAATGAGTTTTTGGATTTTCCTTTCAAACTATTCAAAAACGATAAGATGTTTGTCCCTTGTTTATATATGGACGAAAGACATACATTCAACAAGGCGATTAATCCAGCCCTTGCGTGGTGTGAATACAAAATCTTTTTAGCATATAAAGATAATGAAGTCGTAGGTAGAATTGTTGGAATTATTAATAATAGAGCAAATGAGGTTTGGAAAAGAAAATATATTCGTTTCGGATGGTTTGATACTATTGACGATATAGAGGTTGCTAAGGAGTTATTTTCTTCCGTTGAGAAGTGGGGTAGGAGTAGGGGATTGAACAAAATAGTCGGTCCGATGGGCTTTACAGACATGGATAAGGAAGGAATGATGATAGAAGGTTTTAATACACTTTGTCCTATGGCGTCATTGTATAATCCTGCTTATTATCCGCCATTATTAGAAGGGCTTGGATTCGAAAAAGAAGTGGATTGGGTACAATATGAGATACCAGCAAATCAACCTGTTCCAGAGAAAATGAGTAGAATTAACAATCTTATCAAAGAGAAATACAATCTAAGAATAGTAGAGGGCTTATCAAAAAAAGAACTTGCCAAAAGATATGGCGAAAAGATATTTATAACGTTGAATAAAGCCTTCGAAGGTCTTTATGGTTACGTACCTTTGACAAATGAATTGATAAAATTCTATATAGATCAATATCTGTCTTTTGTAAATAAGGATTTGATTTGTTTAGTAGTGGATAAAGACGATAATGTAGTTGCGTTCGGAATTTCTATGCCGACTTTGTCCAAAGCACTTCAAAAATCAAAAGGAAAATTATTGCCATTTGGTTGGATATACTTACTTAAGGCGTTGAAAAATTATGAATATATTGATTTGTATCTTAATGGTGTTGACCCACAATGGCAGAATAAAGGAGTACATTCAATATATTATGCTCGTATGAATGAAAATTATATTCGTTTAGGCTCTAAAATGGCTATTGCTAACCCACAATTAGAGACTAATCAAGCATCTCATATTTGGGAGAAGTATGATAGTAGAGTTGCTATTAGAAGACGTGCGTATATAAAAGCAATTTAGGAAAATGAAACGAGTTTTGGTAACAGGAGCGAGTGGATTTATTGGCTCTACATTAGTAGATATGCTCATAGAAAAAAGAGATTATGAAGTATTTGCAGGTATTCGTAAGACCTCTTCTAAAAAATATTTACAAGATAGTAGAATAAAATTCATATCACTTGATTATACTAATATAGAAGTATTGAAAAAACAGTTAAGTGAAGCAAATTTTGAGACAATCTTTCATCTTGCAGGATTAACCAAAGCAAAACACACAGAAGATTTCTTCAAAGTTAATTTTGAATATACCAAAAATTTAGTGGAGGCTATCAAAGATTTGCCGATTAAATTAATATATATGTCTTCTTTCGCTGCTCACGGACCTGCAAAGGCTAATCCTTTCACTCAAGCCAAAGTTACAGACAAGAATGAACCAAATACATGGTACGGAAAGAGTAAACTAAAAGCAGAAGAATATATTAATCAACATTGTACTAACAAATATATCATTTTTCGCCCAACAGGAGTATATGGTCCACGTGAAACAGACTATTTTGTATATTTCAAAACAATTAATAGCCATATAGATGCAACTCTTGGTAGACCAAAACAGAGACTTACTTTTATTTATGGTAAGGATTTGTGTAAAGCGTGTATCTTAGGGGCAGAAAAAGATATTACTAATAAGACTTATTTCGTTTCTGACGGAAATGTGTATCTTGATACCGAATTTGCTACAATTACAAAGCAAATATTACAAACTTGGACCATTAGTGTTCGTTTTCCTTTGTGGATTGTGAAAGATATTTCTTCTCTTTTGGATAATTTTGGTAGATTAATTGGCAAACAATTCACATTAAATAAGGATAAGTACAATATTCTTGCAGCGAGGAATTGGGATTGTGATATAAAGGACTTAAAAAATGATTTAGGTTTTAGTGCAGATTATGATCTAAAGAGAGGTTGTAAGGAGGCTATTGAATGGTATAGAGCAAATAAATGGTTAAAATAGAATAAAATAAGTAAATAATAATCTATACAATACATAAAAAACATTATCTATTTATAAATATTCATAAGGAATAATTATTAAATAAATGTTTTCTGTTTTATAGGTAATTTTTATAGAACTTAATTTATTTTTGTTAAAGATTATCTCAATAAGTACACAAAAGATTTTAATAAGTACACACAAGAATAAAATATTATCAAATATTATTAGTTTGAATGTTAATTATCCATAATGCAAATAAGATATAAAAAATAAATTTTGTAGTATAAATATTTATGAAAGACTTTTGGAAAAAATATTATCACATACCTTGTATCGTTTTAATAGCATTAATCTCCTTTTGTTTCTATTCCTATCTGCGATATCCACTAATCTGTTCGGACGATGCTTGGACGGTTTTAATGGCACATTATTTCCAATTTCCAGATGATTTATTTGCGTGGAATCAATCAAGAGTGGGGAATATAATTCCTTTAATGGCTCAATTTTTTATTCATCTTTTCGACTTCAAAGCTATTACGGCGGTATCCATAGCAGAATATATCTTGTTATTTGTCGGTGTTATGTTTCTTGGAACATTGTTCAAAAACAAATTATTTAAAATACTTGTAGCATTTATTTTCTTTCTGCCATTTGAAAGATATATTTATATAACAAGATATTACATTGGTTGGGAATATTCTATTTTAGCAATTGCTATATACCTTATCAATAAGGTATGGGATATGGACAAAACAACATTAAAAGCTAAAATAATAATGATAGCAATAATGCTAATCTTTGTTATTGATATTTGGGTAATATACAATACTACTTTCTCAATTATTATACTTATTGCTATACTATTAATATATAACAAAAAACGACCTCAAAAAATAGTTTTACGATATTCAATAATTGGTGGAATAATATCTTGTTTAGTGTTGAAGTTTATATATTCTTTTGTTAATGGTTCTTGTGAAGATTGCAACAAAATCAATACTCTATCGGATATTTGGCAAGCAATTTCTATCTTATTCTATAGATGGCGTGGTGTTTTGTTAGGTCCACAAAATGAAATACTGATAAGTATCTTTGCTTATTTGAGTATAATACTATTTGTAGTCTTAATAGTTTGTATTATTCGTAAGAAATGGTATAGAGTTTTGATAAAAGACAAATGGATAGCCTTTTTCTTAGTGGATGCGTGTGCTTTCTTTGGAATATATCTACTTTCCCATTGGGTATTGTTAAATGGCATGGGACAATGGTATTATGTTACGGTATATATATCTATGTCTATGTGCGTATTATTAATATTTGATAGGTTATATAATGAAAAACAAATAAAATATCTGAAATATTTTCTTCTCCTTATCGTATTTGTGGGTGCGGTATCACCTATTTATACTATGCGATATAATAATCCCAAAACTTTAAAGCCAACATTAGAAAATGTTGACGAATTAGAATCATTAGGTAAGTGTGGTTTGATTGGTGATTATTGGGATTCGTGGGTTTGTTCTATTTCCGATCCAGATAGAATCATTTCTACACCTCATCAAGACGATTGGGCATCGAATAGAAACTTATCTATGGCACACAAAGCGGCAAGCATGGATACTGTCTATTTAGTAAAAGACAATTGGTTGGAATCTTTTCCGGATACGATCACACAATTTGATAATAAACTCAAAAAAGATGGTGAGGAGTTTAATATTGGTATATGGACTATGTGTCGTTATCTCAATATTTCTTCATCTTCACGCCCTTAGGTATATCAAAAGGATAATTAAGTGGTAAATTAAATTTGTAGTCCCTAATTTTAAGCGTATATTTTTGCTGTTTACCATTAAGTTGTCCATCAATAATTATTTCTTTGGGTAAAGAAATTTTATCTATATTCGTAAGATTTTTCACTACTGTGCCTTTGAATTTAATAGTATTATAAGTTTGTATTAGAGTTGTGTCGGTAAACATATTTTCTATAAATTCATAACTCAAAGGTAAGCCAATAATCGTACTTGCTGTGTTATACGACCATTGTTTATACTCGTTGTTTAATTTGTCTATCAAATAAATAGAGTCTTTTGTGCATTTTGCTCGTATAGCTTCTATACCCAAAGAAGAGGCACTTAACCAAAAGATACTATCATATTTAGTCCTTACATTTATATTAACTGCTATACCCTTAAATGTTGTTTTGCATTTGAAACTACATGTATTGTAAAGAGTTTCTTGTTTAGAAGGGGTGGCATTTTTAGTTGTTTTTTTGGTCTTTGTATCTGTTGTGGTTGTAGTTATTGATTTAGTGGTGTCGGTGTGTTTAGTAGATTTTTTGAAAATAGAACAAGAGCCAAATAATAAGGCAATTAGTAATATATATATAATTCTTTTCATTTTTTTATTTATCCTTTAATCCCTATTTATTGCAAAGGTTTTAATGTTATTATCTCGTCTTTTATTTCATTACTATCAACAATGATTTCAGAACAATTCAGACGATTTATATTCCTAATATCCTTTGCTACGTCTGTGATACTTTCTTGTACTTCATAGCCCCGATTACCTTCTCTATAGTGCATAAGGATCTTTAAACAAGGAATCTTAAGATTAGATATTATTGTTTGTGCTTCTTTGGAAGAAATTGTGTAATAATCTGCACATGGTAACAAGACAATATCTGCTTTTTTTAATTCAGAATATTCATTCTCGTTCGGCAAACAACCTAAATCTCCAAGGTGAGCAATACATAAATCTTCTGTTTGTATAAAAACGATATCGTTCTTTCCACGATGCTGTCCGTTATGATGATCATGTGCAGTGGTTATCTTATTTATTTTGAAAGGAAATTGATTCCCTGATAATTTTATCAAATGTTCTGCATTATGATCCGCATGTGAATGAGAACAATTCACAATATCTGCCTCTATATTGGAGACTAATTTCAATCCTGGCACACTTCCGTTATCGTAAGGGTCCAAAACGATGGAGGAGTTGTTTATTTGTATTCTAAAACAACTATGTCCATAGTATGTAATCTTAATTTTTGACATCTTATTCTGTAATTAATGGGTTAATACGTTTGGCAAAAATACAAAATTTAATATATATTCCCCTAATTTGAAATAAATTTTCTTGTTTTTTTGATAAAATTGCAGTAGAGATAGCACAGATTTGAACAATAACTCTCCAATAAACATTAACCTTTCAACTCTCCAAAAAGATATTTTCACTCTCCAAAATACCTACATTTCTCAATTTAAAAAATGTTTTATTTTCCCTATAAGGGTATTTAAAGGGCAGAATTTGGGGTCAAAAAATGGTGATTTTTACACATTTGTAATTTATTGATTATGTAATAGTTAGAATAAATACAAAAATCATCAAAATAGTTATTGATACTATTTGAATAGTTATTGATGTTATTTGAATAGTTATT
>CAVGDP010000189.1:0-6035 GCA_963627985.1 uncultured Eubacteriales bacterium | reverse complement strand
ATCAATAACTATTCGAATAACATCAATAACTATTTTGATGATTTTAGTACTTATTCTAAATACTACATAATTAAATAATTACAAGAGTGTAGAATTTCTCCATTTTTACTCAAAATATGACTACCGAAAATGACCTTATAGGGGAAATAGAACATTTTGGGAGCGTGAAATATTGTAAGATTTTTGTGAGTTTATGATAAAGAAGTGTATGGAAATTATCTATTGATTTTGCAATATTAGTCTTTCATAAATATCTTTATTCTAATTTTTTATTTGCTACTTCGTTCCCTGTAAATGATGATAAAAGATAATAAAGGAGGGAAGTTGGCGTTATGGATTATATAAGAGAAACAATAATAAGATTTTTTCGGGTTATGGATAGGGTAGAAAGGGCAATAGAACTACACAAAGAAGGTTTTAATTGTGCTCAAGCAGTGACGATGGCATTTGCCGAGCGGTATAATATAGACGAAGAGCAGATGGCAAGAATAACTTGTGCCTTTGGAGGTGGTATTGCCAAACAGCAATTAACTTGTGGAGCCGTCTTGGGTATGTGTCTTCTTATGGGATTAGAAGAGGGTAATACTAACGCTAATGATAAAGAGCAGAGATTAGTTTGTTACAACAAGACTAAAACTATATGTTCTTTGTTTAGAGAACAATATGGCAGTATTGAGTGCAAAGATATTATTGCAAAGAATCCTTGCAAAGAAAAGATTAGATTAGCCGCAGAGATATTCAATAATTATCTTATAGAAAAGAATAAATCACTCTAATAAGATAGTCGTTGCTTCGCTTTTTTATGACCTTGTTTTTCTGCTAATGCATACCAGTTGAATGATTTTCGCATATCTTTCTGTACACCAAAACCATTCTCGTAACAAACGCCCAAATTGTATTGAGCATCGGCGTTGCCATCTTCGGCTGCAGTCTTCCAAAACTCCGTTGCTCTGCGAAGATTTCTATTAACTCCCAAACCATTGAAATAGCAATACCCTAAACTTACGGCAGCTTTCTTTTCGCCATTATTATAAGCCTTTTCTAACCAATAAACTGCCTTCTGGTAGTTTGGCGTTGAGCAAAGAGAATCTTTATAGCAATTACCCAAATTCAACATTGCGGCAACAAGACCACTATCGGCGGCTTTTTCGTACCAAAATATTGCCTTGAAACAATTGGCATTAACTCCCTCGCCGTAATAATAATGTACAGCCAAATTATACATAGCACCGGGGTGTTCTTGTGTGGCAGCTTTCTCGTACCAATAAACTGCTTTGGCTTTATCTACATTAACTCCTAAACCTTCATCGTAGCAAACACCCAAATTGTATTGAGATATTTTGCTACCTGCTTCTGCATTTTTTATATAATCATCAATAGTCTGACCATTAACTAATAATGAGGGCATTAATAGTGCTAATAGACTAATAACAATAAAACTATTTTTCTTTATCATCGAAGTAAAAATTATAAATTACATCAAAATATTTTTCCTTACTAATATAATCTTTTGGATAGCAAAAGAAAGCATAATTACTAATAAATTCATCACCATAATACCCCTCTATAAAAAGATAATCGGTATTAGGATTGAAATTCTGTAAGTCTTTATAAGCAATACTTCTTAACTCTTGTACTTGATTAGCCTTGATAGTAATTTTTTCTTGTATATCAATATAATGAACAGAGTCTTCACTATTCAATATACTTAATTTGTAGGTTAAACAAGTGTCCTCGTTCAAATCGCTACAAGCATAAACGTGAATACTATCCTTATCATTTTTGTCAATTATAAAGATAATATCCTGATAGGACTTTTGGGCAGTATAATATAAAGGTTTCACATCGCCATTTCTCTCCACGCAGCCCCAACCAACGCAAGGATAAGGATCATTATATTGCCAAAACAAAGTTCCCATACAATAAGGTTTATGTAAGCGGTGTGCTTCCATTGCTATTTTCATACCCTCTTGTTGAGTTAATTGAGAATAAAGAATATATTGCTCATCGGTAGTATAATTGCCGAACCATTCTTTCAGTCTATTGTCTATTAACTCAAAACCACGCGGATGCTTTTGGTGAATAGCAAAATCTTCGTTATCTTTTGTGTATGGGTGAGAACAGTATATATCGGCAGTTTGTTGATTCATTGCTCCTTGAAAACCATATTCGCTCATAAAACGAGGAATTTTGTGAGTATATGTTTCAAAATTGGAGTCTGCCCACCAAACACCATAATAATGACAATCGCCATTAGTTCTACTCTTCTCACTTCCCCAACCATGATTAACAGGAGAGGAATGGATATAATCTAATGTAGGAATATATTGCTCACTAATATTGCCAAGTACTTCTTTGAACAGATAATTGTAATCTTTTACTGTTTGAATAGTATCTTTTACGATTTGCTTCCAACCCCAGTGGTTCCAACCTTCCCATATTTCATTATTACCACACATAAGAGCCAAAGAAGGATGACCTGCTATGCGAATAGTATTTTGAATAGCGTCCGCTTTTACATTATTAATAAAGTCCTTATCTACAGGATACAATTCGGTAGAAAAAGGATAATCTTGCCAAATCAGAATACCGTATTTGTCGCAAAGATCAAAGAATTCATCGCTACCATAATCACTTCCTCCCCAGATACGAAGCATATTCATATTGGCGTTAGCAGCAAGTATTATATCCGTTGTAGGATTGGCGTAAGTCATTATATAGTTTGCACCCTTCATAAAGACATCTTGTCCATTTACTTTGAAATAGAAACTCTCTCCTATGCTATCTTGTTGTCTTATTAACTCAATTGTACGAACTCCGAATTGAGTTGAGTGCAATATATTGCTAACAGAATCCAAACAAATATCTACATTATACAAATATTGTTTGCCCATACGATTAGGATACCACAATTCTGCATCTTTGAGTGTAAATTCAAAAGTATAATAACCGCTTTCGTTTGGCTCTAATACGAAGTGCATATCCTCATTTATATTTACAGCATAATCATAATCTTGTTTATGATTAGTTATTATGAGTTTGTGCTTAGAGGTTAAGGGTTTGCGAAAAAGAATATTCAAAAGCATTTCTCCGGTGGTGTTTTCTTTTCCGTTGTATAAGATTGCTTTGGTTTGAATATTAGCATAATCAATACAAGGTGTATCATTCTCAAAAGATAACCAAATAGCATTAATCCGAGGAGCCAAAGTCTTAGGATACCAATCCCAACCATAGAGATATTGTGGAGAACGCTGATTCATACGTATAGAGTCTTTGGGAGTAAATCGCAATTCTATTTTGTTTGTTCCCTTTTTAAGATATTTTTTTATGTTGTCGTGGTATTCCAAAAAAGAATTATTATAATTTTTGACGAATTTCTTATTAATATATAAGGCACAATTACCATCTATATTTTGAATATTTAGGTAAGCAAAGTCTTTTTTGAGTTGTTGTTTGTTTACCTTGAACTCACAAGAATAATTCCAACTCATATTATCTATTCTATCCAATTGTTTTTCGTTTTGGCGGACAAACATAGAGTCAATTATTCCATTAGATTGTAATATTGAGTAGGTATTTACATAAAAATCCAAATCAAAATCTTTGCATTTGATATCTTCTCCATTAGATAATTGTGCATCGTAGAAAAATATAATATTATCTTCTATGCTCTCTTGTTGTTGTGCATATAATACACAAGTACTAATAAATAATACTAAAATAAAAAGTTTTTTCATTTGTTTTTCTTTATCTATTTGAATATTCTTTGCTACTAATTTCTATTCAATCTCACTTTATTAATAACACAAAGCAGCAGCCCCTAAAATAGCAGCATTATCTGCCTCCAAACCAGATAACTCTATCTCTATTGTATTTTGAAATACGGAGAATAAGTATTCTTCCATATACTTCTTTAATGGTTTGAGCAGGAAATCTCCGCTATTGGCTAATCCGCCGAATAGATATATCTTTTGAGGAGATGTTACCTCTGCTGCATTTGCAATACCTAACGCTAATTTTTGTGCAGTAAAATCAAAACACTCTAATGCTATTTCATCATTCTGTAAAGCTGCCTCGTAGATATCTTTACTTGTCATCTTGTCTTCTTCCAAAGAGCGAAGCACAGAAGATTTAGTCTTATTTTTTAGTATTTCTTTTGCGGTGATTACTATACCTGTGGCAGAACTATATCTTTCTAAACAACCCTTTCTACCACAATTGCATAATCTACCATTAGGTACTACTATCGTGTGTCCAACCTCGCCCGCAAAACCAGTATATCCATAAACTAATTTACCATTTACCACAATACCAGAACCAACTCCTGTACCCAAGGTTATCATTATAAAATCTTTTATATTCTTTGCCTTGCCATATATCATTTCTCCTATCGCAGCAGCATTAGCATCATTAGTTATAGTAACTTTTAGATTGTAGCCATCTTTTAATAGCAGAACCTCTAAAACTTCTTTTATATTAATTACTCCATTAAATGGCAAATTAGGTGCATATTCTATCGTACCATGATAATAATTACCATTAGGAGCACCGATTCCGACTCCCAAGATAAGATTCTCTTCTTTTACTCCATCACATAGCAATTCTATTTTGGCAGTTATTGCTTTTAGATATACATCCGCCTGGGAGAAATCTGTTGTCTTTAATCTTTCTTTTGCTACAACAATACCCTCTGTATTTACTAATCCAATAATAGTATTTGTTCCTCCGATATCTATTCCAATACTATAATTCATTACACTAATTATTTTGGTTATTTGTTTAAAATTTTCTATTTGATATATATTTATTTGTCTTGTTCATTAAGATAATTCATCAAATCCTCCATAGTAAAGAATCCTTTCTTATCTTTGATAAATTCTGCACCCATTACAGCTCCCAAAGCAAGTCCTTTACGATTTAGAGCAGTATGTTTAATCTCTATTATATCACACAAAGAGTCGTATGATACGATATGAGTGCCAAATTCTTCGCCCTTTCTAACAGAATTAACCGGCATAATATTCTCGTTACCTTTAATATCTTGTTGCCAAGAGGAAATATTGTGATAATTGTCCAATAAATCGTTAGCAATAGTAATAGCAGTACCAGAAGGAGAGTCTTTCTTGTGAATATGATGAATTTCAGTAACAGAAGGTAAGTAAGAAGGATATTTATCCATTATCTTTGCCAAATAAATATTGAGTTTGCGAAATAGATATACTCCAATAGAGAAATTAGAAGAATACAAAAAGGTTTGATTTTCGTTTATTACTTGATTTTTTATTGTAGATAAATTATCATACCAACCAGTTGTGCCACTAACTATGGGTATATTTCTTTTGAAACATTCTCTAAAATTATTTACTGCACTTTGTGGCTCGGTAAATTCTATTGCTACATCAATTTGACGACCATTTATTTTTCCGAAATTATCATCCTTATCAATAATATCTACTATTTTATGTCCTCTTTGAGTAGATATTTCTTCTACTTGACGACCCATTTTGCCGTAACCTATAATAAGTATATCCATATCAAAAATTAATCAATTATTTCGTTTTGCAAATTTATGAAAATAATACATAAAAAGACTATTATGAGCAATTAAAAGTTAATAATATGGCAAAAATATTTTCAAATAAGGTCCTGGACTATTACTATTCTATTATATTTATTCAAAGGCAAATATTATAGAAGCAAAGAAAGATATTTAGAGAATATAATTATTGGGGGATAAAATAAGATAACTTGCGATTCTAATTTAGTATAAAGACACGAAAATCGAACCTTATTCCTAACCCACAAAATGTTCTATTTTCCTTATAAGGTCATTTTTTAAAGGCAGAATTTTACTAAAAATGAGCAATTTTTTTGTCTTTGTAACAATTTGATTATATAATGGTTAGAAAAAGTACAGAAATCATCAAAATAGTTATTGATACTATTTGAATAGTTATTGATGTTATTTGAATAGTTATTGATGTTATTCGAATAGTTATTGATACTATTTTGATAATATGCGATACTATTCGAAT
>CAVGDP010000188.1:0-13540 GCA_963627985.1 uncultured Eubacteriales bacterium | reverse complement strand
TAAAAAGCACCACCACCAATAGAAGTAACTGAATTAGGTATGGTTATACTTGTTAGTTGAAAACATAAAGCGAAACTATATTGACCAATTTTAGTAACTGAATAAGTTGTACCATTGTAGATGACCTCGGAAGGAATCTTTACATAGCCGTCATAATCGACTGAATGTAAGTTTTTGTAGGTTACTTCTACAGTGTTAGAGGATATAATATTATAATAAAGTTCTTTACCTTCGTATGTGTAAGAGAAATCATACGCCCTAATTATCCCTCCTCCAAAGAGAGATAACGCAACAATTATAATAACTGTATAAATTTGTCTGTGTTTCATCACTGTATATTTATTTAAGTTTTACTATTTTGAATTAATAGGGCAAAATTAGTATAAATTTTGGAAATGAGGAAATTTGAATAGAAAAAAAGCAAATAGAAAATAAAAGAATAACAAAATATTAAGAAAAAATAGTGAAAGATAAAGAATATTTTGTAACTTTGCCCTTTGAAAAACGAATACAAAAAAATAAAATAAACTAAACTAAAATTATTTTAGGGAAAATTAATTAAACAAACATAAAAAGTAATGGATTTTAGTCTAACAAAACAAGAAAACTTATTCTTGCAGATGATAAGAGAGTTTGCAGAGAAAGAAGTTAAACCTTTGGCAGCGGAAATAGATGAACAAGAAAGATTTCCAATAGAGACAGTAGAGAAAATGGGTAAGATTGGTTTAATGGGTATACCTATTCCAACGCAATATGGCGGACAAGGTGGTACAACTCAAATGTATTCTATGGCAGTTGAGGAGTTATCAAGGGTGTGTGCTACGACAGGTGTAGTAGTATCGGCACATACTTCTTTGTGTGCAGAGCCTATATTAATGTTTGGTACAGAAGAACAAAAGCAAAAATATTTACCTAAATTAGCTTCTGGCGAGTGGGTAGGTGCGTTTGGTCTTACAGAGCCTAATGCAGGTACAGATGCAGCAATGCAACAAACTACTGCCGTAGATATGGGCGACAAATGGATACTTAATGGTAGTAAGATATTTATTACTAATGCTTCTTACGCTAATGTTTATGTTGTCTTTGCTATGACTGACAAGAGTTTAGGAACAAAGGGAATTAGTGCCTTTATAGTAGAAAGAGATTTCAAAGGTTTTTCTATTGGTAAGAAAGAAAAGAAACTTGGTATTAGAGGTTCGGCTACTTGTGAGTTAATATTTGAGAATTGTGAAGTACCAAAGGAGAATATATTAGGTAAGGAAGGTAAGGGATTTAAGATTGCTATGATGACTTTGGACGGAGGTCGTTTGGGTATAGCGTCTCAAGCTTTGGGTATAGCACAAGGAGCAATGGACGAGACAGTAAAATATGTAAAAGAGAGAAAACAATTCGGTAGAAGTATTGCTCAATTCCAAAATACACAATTCCAATTAGCAGATTTGGAAACAAAGATAAATGCAGCAAGATTTCTTGTACGTAGTTGCGCTAATAAGATAGATACAGGCTTGCCTTATAGTAAGGATGCTTCTATGGCTAAATTGTTTGCAGCAGAAACAGCAATGGAGATAACAACGAAGGCAATACAATTCCACGGTGGATATGGTTATACAAGAGAATATCCTGTGGAGCGTATGTTTAGAGATGCCAAGATAACCGAGATATACGAAGGAACATCGGAAGTTCAAAGAATGGTTATTGCTGCTCATTTGTTGAAATAATAAAAAAGAAATCACACAAGTGGTTTTAGAGTAAAGTTATTGAGAAAAAAAGAAAATAATAGAAATGAATATAGTAGTTTGTATAAAACAAGTACCCGATACAACGGAAGTAAAAATAGATCCTAAAACAGGTACCTTAATAAGAGAGGGTGTTCCAAGTATTATGAACCCAGATGATAAGGGGGGATTGGAATTAGCTTTGAGATTAAAAGATAAATATAATGCCACAGTAACTGTAATAACAATGGGTTTGCCACAAGCAGAGGCTATTTTGAGAGAGTCTTTGGCAATGGGAGCAGATAGAGCTATGTTGTTAACTGATCGTAGATTGGGAGGAGCAGATACTTTGGCTACTTCATACGCTTTGGCTGGAGCATTAAAAGAAATAGGTTATGATTTGGTAATAACAGGTCGTCAGGCTATAGATGGAGATACTGCACAAGTAGGACCAGAGTTAGCAGAGCATTTGGATATTCCACAAGTTACATATTTAGAGGATTGTGAATTTGATGGCAAGAATACTTTAACGATTAAGAAACAATTAGAGGATGGTTATCAAATGGTACAAGTAGATATGCCTTGTTTGGTATCTGTATTGGCGTCTTCATACAAACCTCGTTATATGACTGTTAAGGGTATAGTAGAGTGTTTTGATAAAGAAGTAGAGATTTGGTCAGCAGACGAAATCAAATGCGATGTAGAACGTTTGGGTAAGAAAGGTTCTCCTACAATAGTTAAGAAATCTTTTGCAAAAGGATTAAAAGCTAAAGGAGAAGTATTTGAATTAGAACCTGAACAAGCAGTCAATACTATAATAGAGAAACTAAAAGAAAAACATATTATTTAGTTTGGAAAACGTGGTTGAAGGAGAAATTCTAAATAATTTGGATGATTTTCGAAGACTACAATAAATAATTATATAGAAATGAATAAAGAAGAATATAAGAATATATTTGTATTTGTTGAGCAACGAGAAGGCAAGATACAAAATGTAGGTTTGGAACTTTTAGGTAAAGCAAGAGAATTGGCTGATAATTTAGGACAAGAAGTAGAGGCTATTTTCTTGGGTAATAATATTAAGTCTCAAGCACAAGACTTGATTTATTATGGTGCAGATAAAGTTTTGTTGGTAGAAGATAAGTGTTTGGATGTTTATACTACCGAACCATATACACAAGCATTTGTAGAGTTAATTAATAAGAGAAAACCGTCTATTGTTTTGATAGGTTCTACTACTATTGGTAGAGATTTAGGTCCAAGAATATCTTCAAGAGTTGGTACGGGTTTAACTGCCGATTGTACAAAGTTAGAAATAAACGAAGAAGATAAAGAACTTTGGAGTACTCGTCCTGCATTTGGTGGTAATCTAATGGCAACAATTGTTTGTCCTAATCATCGTCCTCAAATGAGTACTGTTCGTCCTGGTGTTATGCAAAGACTGAAAAAGGATGAGAATAGAAAAGGTGAGGTAATAGAAGAGACAATTGTTTTCCAAAGAGATAAATTCAAAGTAAAAGTATTAGAGACTGTTAAGAAAGAAGCTAAAGTAGATATAACCGAAGCAAAGATATTAGTCTCTGGAGGTAGAGGTGTTGCTAATAAAGAAGGTTTCAAGAAATTAGAAGAATTAGCACAAGTACTTAAAGGAGAAGTATCTTCTTCAAGAGCAATGGTTGATGCAGGCGTAATAGACCATGAGCGTCAAGTAGGACAAACTGGTAAGACTGTAAGACCTGACTTGTATATGGCATGTGGTATATCTGGTGCAATACAACATATAGCAGGAATGGAGTCAAGTGAGTATATTGTTGCAATAAACAAAGACAAATTTGCTCCTATTATGCAAATAGCAGATCTTGGTATTGTTGGAGACTTACATAAAATTGTTCCATTACTTACCGAGAGATTAAAAAGTGAAATCAAGAAATAATAAAATAACATCAAAGAATATTTGAATAACATCAAAGAATATTTGAATAACATCAAAGAATATTTTATTGATTTCTGATAACAAAACATTTTTATTTGATATTATATGCAAAAGATCAGTGATAGAAAATAAAAAAACAGAAAAGGACATATTGCTGTCACTGATCTTTTTTTAGATAACAACATTTAGAATAAAAGATAGTAAAGACAATATAAGGAAAATGAAAAGTGTAAAAGAATTGCAGGACATTGCAACGCAGATGAGAAGAGATGTTTTGCGTATGGTTAATTCCAGTAATTCAGGACATCCTGGTGGAAGTTTAGGTTGTGCAGATTTATTTGCAGCGTTATATTTCGAACAAATGGATATAGAGCCAAATAAATTTACACGTCAAGGTATGGGAGAGGATATGTTCTTCTTGTCAATAGGTCATATTGCTCCTATTTGGTATAGTGCATTAGCAAGAAGAGGTTATTTCCCAATAAAAGAATTATCTACATTGCGTCAATTAGGTTCTCGTTTGCAAGGACATCCATCTTATCATAGTCAATTACCAGGAGTTAGAATTGCTTCTGGTTCATTAGGACAAGGAATGAGTTCTGCAATTGGAGCTGCTTTGGTTAAAAAGATGAATAACGATAATCATTTTGTTTATTCTTTGCACGGAGATGGAGAGATAGAAGAAGGACAAATTTGGGAATCGGCTATGTTTGCTAGTACGCATAAGGTAGATAATTTGATAAGTATTATTGATAATAATGGCGTTCAAATAGATGGTAGAGTAGATAAAGTTGGTGGTGTTAGAGATTTGAAAGAGAAATTTATTGCCTTTGGTTGGGAAGTTGTAGAAGGTAATGGCAATGATATGCAAGAGTTAATTAATAAATTGAATGAATGCAAACAAAAGACTAATCACGGCAAACCTGTTATGTTTGTTATGCATACATTAATGGGTTATGGTGTTGATTTTATGCAGGACAATAATGCTTGGCATGGTAAAGCACCTAACGATGAACAAACCAAAGAAGCTTTAAGTCAATTGAAAGAGACTTTGGGAGATTATTAAACAAAGAGAATGAAGGGTTCATTTCTAAGATATAATATATTAATTTGTTTGATTAGTGTATCATTCTGTGTAAATGCACAAAATAAACAATTGTCTACAACGAGTAATAAAAGTACAGAGAAGACGCGTATTTTGTTTGTTGTGGATTGTTCCAACAATATGAACGAAAAATGGCAGAGTGATACCAAAATTAATATAACTCAAAGACTATTAACTAATATTATTGATACATTGAGTAATTATGATAATGTAGAATGTGCTTTGAGAGTGTTTGGAAATGAGAAAGATTATACAATTGGTGATTGTGATGATAGTCATTTATTAGTTCCTTTCTATCGTTTGAATGAGGATAATATCAAAGCAAAGTTGAAGACTTTAATTCCTAAAGGTACATCCGTTGTAGCAAAATCTTTAAAGAATTGTGCGGATGATTTTCCAAAGGATAGACATAGTCGTAATATTGTTGTGATGATTGTTAATAATATAGATAAATGCGATGATGATATTGAGCAGATTTCTACTTCAATGCAAAAGAAAGGTAAGTATCTCAAACCTTTTATTATAGGTATTAGTAAAGGAATGAAAAACAATTATGAGAATTGTGGTACATACTATGAGGCTAAAGGCGAGATAGATTTCTCCAAAGCCTTGAATACTATTATCAAACAAGCTCTTCATAACACAACAATACAAGTTAATCTCCTTAATATTAAGAATGAAAGTACTGAAACAGACGTACCGCTATTGTTTTATGATAGCGAAAGTCATCGTTTAAGATATTCGTTTATTCATTCACTTAATTCTTTTGGTCAGAGTGATACATTACAAGTAGATCCATTAATAGAATATGATATACTTGTGGCTACAAAACCAAAGATAGAGAAACATAAATTAAGTTTTTCGGCAGGAAAGCATTCTATTGTTCAAATATCTTCTCCTCAAGGCGTCTTGAATATAAAATATGAATATAATCCCAAAACATTTCAATCCAAAACTTATCCCGTTGCTATAAAGACAATAGATAAAAAAGAGATTATAAATGTGCAAAATATTAATAGTCAAGAGAAGTATTTGGTTGGATATTATGATTTGGAGGTTATGACTTTACCTCTATTGAGAATTGATTCAGTTGAAATAACTCAAAGTTCAGTTACTACAATAGAAATACCAGAAATAGGATATTTGAGAATAGACAAACAGAATACTAATCTACAAGGAAGTCTATTTGTAAAGAGAGGACAAGACTATGAATGGGTAATAGATTTGGATAATAATAAAACAAAAGAGAATTTAGACTTATTACCAGGAGAATATATGATAGTAGCAAAAAATCAAACTATATCTAAATCACAAAATACAATTGTACAAGAATTAAAAATAGAATCAAATAAAACGACAAATATTACACTATCTGTCAAATAAAAAAATAAGAAACAAAATGAAAGAATATAAAATACTTGGTCAGCAAGATACACGTAGTGGATTTGCAGAAGGACTTTTACAAGCAGGCAAAGAGAACAAGGATGTAGTTGCTTTGTGTGCAGACTTAACTCCAAGTGTCCGTATGGATTTGTTTGCTAAAGAATTTCCAGAGCGTTTTTTTCAAGTAGGTATCGCAGAGAGTAATATGGTGGGTATTGCATCTGGCATGGCGTTAAGTGGTAAGATACCTTTTGTTGGGTCGTTTGCTGCTTTTTCTACAGGTAGAGTTTATGATCAAATACGTCAGAGTGTAGCCTATTCAAATACAAATGTAAAGATAGCTGGTTCTCATGCAGGTATTACATTAGGAGAAGACGGAGCGACACATCAAATTTTGGAGGATATAGGTCTTATGCGTATGTTACCTAATATGGCGGTTATAAATCCTTGCGATTTTAATCAAACTAAACAAGCCACGATTGCTACTGCACGCTATCAAGGACCAGTGTATTTGAGATTTGGCAGACCTAAAGTACCTATTTTTATACCAGAGGATATGCCTTTTGAGATTGGTAAAGCGTTGCTATTAAATGAAGGTAAGGATGTATCTATTTTTGCTACTGGTCATTTGGTTTGGCAAGCAATAGAAGCATGTAAGCAATTAGAAAAAGAAGGTATAAATGCAGAGTTGATAAATATACATACTATTAAACCATTAGATACAGAGGCTATATTGAAATCAGTAAGCAAAACTAAATGTGTAGTATCTTGTGAAGAACATTTATATAATGGTGGGTTATCCGATGCTATTGCTCAAACATTAGTAAGACAAATGCCTGTACCTATGGAGTATGTAGGTATAGACGATAAATTCGGACAGAGTGGTAAGCCAATGGAATTAATGGAATATTATCATTTAATGGCAGACGATATAGTATCGGCGACAAAGAAAGTTATTCAAAGAAAATAAGAAATACAAATTATTACAATAATAATGAAAAAGTATCCAAAAATTGGAATACGTCCCACGATAGATGGACGTCAAGGTGGAGTTAGAGAGAGTTTGGAGGAGAAAACGATGTCTTTGGCTCACGCTGTTGCAAATTTGATTTATACAAATTTGAGAAACGGAGATGGTTCGCCTGTTGAATGTGTTATAGCGGATGGAACAATTGGTAGAGTTGCAGAAAGTGCTGCTTGTGCAGAGAAATTTGAAAGAGAAGGTGTAGGTTCTACCATTACAGTTACTTCTTGTTGGTGTTATGGTTCAGAAACAATGGATATGAATCCTTATTATCCAAAAGCTATTTGGGGTTTTAATGGTACAGAACGTCCCGGTGCTGTTTATTTAGCTGCAGTTTTAGCTGCACATACACAAAAAGGGCTTCCTGCTTTTGGTATCTATGGACACGATGTACAAGATTTGGAAGATAACTCAATACCTATGGATGTTGCAGAGAAAATTCTTCGTTTTGCACGTGCAGCACAAGCAGTTGCCACAATGAGAGGTAAGAGTTATTTATCTATGGGTAATACTTGTATGGGTATTGCGGGCAGTATTGTTAATAGCGACTTTTTTCAAAATTATTTAGGTATTCGTAGTGAATATGTTGATTTGGTTGAAATATTAAGACGTGTAGAACTTGGTATATACGACAAGGAAGAGTTTTCAAAGGCTATGTCTTGGACAGAGAAATATTGCAAAATCAACGAAGGACACGACTATAATGAAGAGAAAGGTAAAGCAAAAACAAAACAAGAGAAAGAAAATGATTGGCAATTTACTGTTAAGAATATGTTAATCATAAAGGATTTAATGCATGGCAATCCTAAATTATTAGATATGGGCTTCAAAGAAGAATCTTTGGGTCATAATGCAATATTTGCCGGTATACAAGGTCAAAGACAATGGACGGATTACAAACCTAATTTTGATTTCCCTGAATCTTTGATGTGTACTTCTTTTGATTGGAATGGTAGGCGTGAAGCGGAAGTACTAGCAACAGAGAACGATTCTTTGAATGCAACGGCTATGTTGTTTGCTCATTTATTGACTAATCGTGCTGTTATGTTTTCTGATATTAGAACTTATTGGAGTAAAGAGGCAGTAAGAAGAGTTACCGGTAAAGAACCAACAGGTATGGCTACAAATGGTTTTATGCATTTAATTAATTCTGGTGCTACTACTTTGGATGCTACAGGTGCGATGCAAGATAACAATGGTAATCCAATAATGAAAAATCATTGGGATATAACTGATAAAGATATTGAACAATGTTTGAAAGCAACAACATGGTATCCTGCCGATAGAGATTATTTTCGTGGTGGAGGATTTTCTTCTAATTTCCTTACCAAAGGAGGTATGCCGATGACAATGATAAGAATTAATATCGTAAAAGGATTAGGTCCTGTACTGCAATTAGCAGAAGGTTGGTCAGTAGATTTAGACCCACAAATACACGATATACTTAATAAACGAACAGATAAAACTTGGCCAACAACTTGGTTTGTTCCTCGTTTGGATACAACAAAAGATGCTTTCAAGGATGTTTATTCGGTTATGAATAATTGGGGTGCAAATCACGGTGCAATTGCGTATGGGCACATAGGTGCAGACCTTATAACACTTTGTTCTATACTTAGAATACCTGTTTGTATGCATAATATTAAAGAAGAGGATATTTTCCGTCCTTCTGCTTGGAATGCTTTCGGTATGGATAAAGAAGGAGCAGATTATCGTGCTTGTCAGAACTTTGGACCTATATACAAATAAAATACAAAAAGAGAAAATTATTCTATTGACAAAGAGTAGATCGTTTTCTCTTTTTTTTATTTAAGAAAGTTTATTTACCCAAAAGAATAATTAATAGAGTAAAGTAGAAAGGAAAACAAAAAAAATAATGTATTATGATTACAGAAGAGGATATTCAATCTTTTATTAATTATGCTCACAAGATTGGACAACATAATTTGACTATATGCAGTAGTGGTAATCTATCATGGAAAATAGACAGTCAAGTACTAATGTCGGGTACTGGATCTTGGGTACCTGAGATAAAAAAAGAAAATATTGCTATTTTGAATTTAGAGGACGGTAAACTATTGTCGGGTCCTCGTCCTTCTATGGAACATGTATTCCATTTGGGAGTATTGCAACAAAGAAAGGACATAAATGTAGTACTTCATTTTCAATCTCCATACGCAACGGCCATAGCATGTAGAAAACAATTACCATCTAATTTTAATCTAACTGCCGAAATTCCTTGTCATGTAGGAGATGAGATAGGTATTATTCCTTATTATCGTCCTGGTTCTAAAGAATTAGCAATCGCAGTTATTAGAGCAATGGAAACACATAATACGGTATTACTTCTAAAACATGGACAAGTAACTTGTGGTAAAGATTTTAATCAAGCATTTGAAAGAGCAATGTTTTTTGAAATGGTTTGTCGTATTTTAGTATTGAATGGAGATAATATAAATCCTTTGACAAAAGAAGAAGTTAAAGAGATTAATAAAGTATTTCTCAATAAATAAGATACTATGCAAGAAGGTTATATAGCAGTTGATTTTGGAGCAAGTAACGGAAGAGTTATCTTTGGTACAATAAAAGATAATAAATTAGAATTAAAAGAAATTTATCGTTTTGCTAATTATCAAGTTTTTATAGGTAATCATCTCTATTGGGACTTCCCTTATTTATTCAATGAGATGAAAAAAGGAATAAAGAAGGCAACAGATGAAGGTTATTTTATAAAAAGCATTGGTATAGATACTTGGGGTATTGATTTTGGTTTTATAGATAAGAATGGTAATTTGTTATCTAATCCTATTGCGTATAGAGATAATTACACACAAAGAGTATTTGAGAAAATTTTCACCTCTGAAGAAAAAAAAGACTTATATCATATAGCCGGTGTGCAAAGTATGAATATTAATTCTTTGTATCAACTTATTGCCTTACAAAAAGAAAATAGTCCTATCTTAAAATGTGCAAATAAAATCTTGTTTATGCCTGATTTATTTGCCTACTATCTTACCGGTGAAATATTTAATGAATATACTATCGCTTCTACGTCAGAGTTGTTGAATGCTAAACAAAGAGATTGGAATTATGATTTGATTGATAAATTATCTTTAAGACGAGATATCTTTTGTGATATAGTTATGCCGGGCAAAGAACAGTTTAGAATCAAAAAAAGTATTCTTAAGGAGTTGAATCTACCGGATAACTGCTTATTTGTACCGATTGCTTCGCACGATACTCAAAGTGCAGTCTATACAATAAAAAATATTTCTTCTTCTAATGCTTATCTTTCCTCTGGTACGTGGTCTTTGTTAGGTACTCAAATAGATGAACCGATATTAAATGATAAGGCCTTCTCAAATGGTTTTTCCAATGAGGGTAGTGTTGATAACAAAATATGTTTCTTACAGAATATTACCGGACTTTGGATTTTGCAATGTATGTTAAAAATTTGGGAGAATGATAATAAGATAACAGATTTGAAAGAACTTAATATCTTGGCTAGTAAAACTAATTTTGATACCATTATAGACGTTGATAATGATATCTTTATGGCTCCTAAAAATATGAAAGATGCTATTGATACGTATTGTTTTACTCATAAATTAAAGACTCCTACTACTCAAGGCGAATATGTTCGTTGTATTTTCTTATCTTTGGCTACAAGATACAAAAAAGGTATAGAAGAAATGAGTTCTATTTTGAGCAACAAGATTCAATGTTTGACTATTATGGGCGGTGGCTCACAAAGTACTTTACTCAATCAACTTACTTCCCAAATATGTAATATAGAAGTTAAAAAAGGAGTAACCGAAGCCTCTGCTATCGGAAATATTCTATTGCAAGCCAAATGCTTAAAGGATATTAAAGTAAAAGAAGATATATATTATTAAAAACTTTTCTATTAAAATGGATTCTACAAATGAAGAAAAACATATTTCTTTTGAAGATAATCCTCAATTAGTTTTAGCCGAGAGATATATCCAACAAACTAATAAAAATATTTTCTTAACCGGCAAAGCAGGTACTGGTAAGACTACATTTTTGAAACATCTTTGTGAGACAATTACCAAACGTTTTGTTGTCTTGGCTCCAACCGGAGTTTCCGCTCTAAATGCGGGTGGTGTTACTATACATTCTTTTTTTCAATTGCCTTTGCATTTATACATACCTAATACAGTCCCACAAACAAGACGTTTTTCAAAAGCTAAAATTAATCTTATTCGTTCCATAGACTTGATTATCATTGACGAAATATCAATGGTGCGTTGTGATATTTTAGATGAAATGGATTATTTATTACGCCGTTTTCGTTACAACGCATTTAATAAACCATTCGGAGGCGTTCAACTCCTATTAATTGGAGATTTGTCTCAATTGCCACCAATCTATAACGAGTCCGAACTTGCAATTGTTTCCCAATATTATCCTAATTTTTATTTCTTTAATTCTTTGGCTCTACAAAAATCAAATTATATAACAATCAATCTACAACATATTTATCGTCAAAGAGACAGGAAGTTTATAGAAATACTTAATGCCATTAGGGATAATCATCTTACTCAACAAATAATAGATAATCTGAATGCAAGATATATTCCCAAAATATTAGAAACAAACAAAGAAAACTACATTGTACTTTGCTCTCATAACTATCAAGCAAATGAAATAAACGACACAAAATTAGATGCCTTAAAGACAGAAGAAAGAGTGTACAAAGCAGAAATAACCGGCGATTTTTCAGAAAAATCATACCCAAATAGTGCTGAACTACGATTGAAAATAGACGCGCAAGTAATGTTTTTGAAAAACGACCGTCCCCAAAATGAAGAAATCTATATAGAAACAGAGTCTGCAAAAGAAACAAAACATTATAAAACGAGAAGATATTATAATGGCAAAATAGGAATAGTAAAGGAATTGAAAGATGATTATATTGTTGTTAAATGTCCCGAAGACGAGAATGATATTATAGTAGAAAGATATGTTTGGGAAGATATTCGTTACACTTTGGATAAAGAGACCAACGCTATACAACAAGAAGTTATTGGCACATTTTCACAATTTCCTTTGAGACTTGCTTGGGCGGTAACGATTCATAAATCTCAAGGATTAACGTTTGATAATGTAATAATTAATTGTAATCGTGCTTTTTCTCATGGTCAAGTTTATGTAGCATTGTCGCGATGTCGTAGTTTGGAGGGTATTTACTTAACCGAAAAATTCAATAATAGAAGCGTTATCTTCGATAATGCTATTGTTTCGTTTAATAACGAACAAGCAAAGAATTTACCTAACGAAAATACCTTGCACGATGCAACGGATAAATTCTTAATAGATAATTTAATATCTATTTTTGATTTCACAATATTATCTAATGAAATAAGCAAATTAGAGAAAATCAATAATGAGACAATAAGCAAAGTATTTCCAAAACGAAGCAAGAGAATATCTGATTCTATTAAAATATACAAATCCGATATAAAAGAAGTTGCCTCAAAATATATTATTTGGTTACAAGATAAGGAGAAAGAAAATACCCCAAATAATAGGGTTGTGAAAATATGTATTAATCGTTCAATACGAGCGAAAAATTATTTTTTAGAACATATCCAAATAGTTAATGATTTTATAGTTGAAATACCTAAAATAGAGTTAGATAACGAAGATGTTAATATTGAATTAGTGGAAACCATTGCTTCTATCGCTATTGAAAAAGAGATCAAGTATAGACTTTTGGAATGTATAGATAACGATTTTGATTCTTTGTCTTTTTTGAATACCAAGAATAATATAATTCTACGAAGTGAAAAATTAGATTTCTTATCTATAAGAAGAAAGAAAGATACTTCTTATCAAGACTCTAACAAGAGTGAAGAAACTACAAACACAGCAAGTGATGAGTTGAAATATCCTAACAGAGACAAAGATAAGCAAGATACTGCCGATGATGATGATATTACAGATAAAAAACTTTTCGAGGTTTTACGTTCTTGGCGGAAAGAGGAGGCTATGGAGAATAAATTACCTCCTTATTGTATAATATCGCAAAAGGGACTTATTGCATTATCTAATTATAAACCGCAGACAGAGAAAGAGTTTGTGAAATTAAAAGGATTAGGAAAGAAGACATTTGATAATTACGGAGAAAAAATTTTAGAAATAATTAAACAATACACAGATAATTAATTCTTTTCATTAGGTATTTCTTTTAACAAATATCAATAAAACAACGTCTTTATTTAGATTTATTAGTTAAATAGTAGACTAATTTTAGCAAATAGACAATTTTTTTTGTTTTTATTTGGTCTATGTTAGAAACTTTTCTTAATTTTGCACCCAAAATAAACTTTTAACCTTAACAAGATAAATATCAT
>CAVGDP010000187.1:0-7384 GCA_963627985.1 uncultured Eubacteriales bacterium | reverse complement strand
TCAATAACTATTCAAATAACTTCAATAACTATTCAAATAACATCAATAACTATTTAGATGATTTTAGTACTTATTTCAACTATTATATAATCAAATTGTTACAAAGGTGAAAAAATTGCCTATTTTTGCTTAAAAAATACCCCCTAAAAAATAACCTTATGGGGAAATTAAAACATTTTCTAAGTGGGAAACATTGCGAGATTTTTTATTTATGCCAGCACTTTTAGCGGACAGTAATAAAAAAATTCCGATAGGGAAAATAGAACAAACAATTATAGTAAAATCTACAACAATCTTAAGAAATTATTACCCAACTTGTTGTATCATATAAAGATGATAATAATGTCCTTTAAGATTATATAACTCTTGATGAGTACCTTGCTCTATTATCTGACCATCTTGCAAAACTATTATCTTGTCTGCATTAACTATTGTACTCAAACGATGTGCAATTATGATAGTTGTACGACCTTTGGCAATATTATCCAATGCCACTTGTACTTTTCGCTCACTCTCGGTATCCAAAGCAGATGTTGCCTCGTCAAGTATTAGTATCGGTGAATTTTTTAATACTGCCCTTGCTATAGATATTCTTTGTTTCTGCCCACCACTTAACATATTACCTTTATCTCCTATATTGGTCTCAAATTTTTGTGGTAATTGTTCAATAAACTCCGTAGCATTCGCAGTATTAGCAACGTTAAGTATCTCTTGTTCGGTATATATCTCTCCAAAGGCAATATTATTTGCAACCGTATCATTAAACAAAACAGTTTCTTGCGTAACAACTGCAATATTTTTGCGTATATCCTCGCCCGATAAATCATTTATAGATACATCATCAAACAAGATATCCCCCTCTCCTTCTTTCAGTTGATAAAACTTCTCTATCAAGTCTGTCATTGTTGTCTTGCCACTACCCGAAGCACCAACGATAGCAGTAGTCTTACCTTTTTCGAAGAGAAAATCAATATTTCGCAATACATTTTTATTCTCTCTATAAGCGAAATTTACATTTTTGAACCTTATGCCATACTTTAATTCTGGGAATGGTTTAGAATCTTTCGGTTCTTGTATAATATTCTGACTATTTGTTATTTCTATTATTCTATCTAATGAAGCCGTGCCACGTTTTAGATTATAATATGCAGTAGAAGCATCTTTGGCAGGTTTTATAATAAGAATAAATAAGATAAGATACACAATAAACATTGTAGGAGAAAGACTATTCATAGCAATAACTTTGTATGAACCAATAAGTAGCAAGATAGCAATAACAATTGAAGAAAATACCTCCGCTTGTGGAGAAGCTAAATCTACTTTTCTATAAACTTTGGTTTTCAAACGAGCATATTGTTCATTAAAATCACCAAATCTCTTGTTCATATATTCTCCTGCCGATAGGGATTTAATAATTCTTATTCCACCTATTGTCTCCTCTACATCGGCAATAAGTTCTGCATTAGAGGCTTGCATCTTCTTGGCAGAATAACGCAATTTCCTGGAAAGAACAGAAGTCAAAATAGCAACAATAGGAAACAAGACCACAGCACAAAGTGTAAGAAATGGATCTATATAAAGTAATATTAGAAAATAGAGCAAAACTGTTATCACAGAATTAATAACTGTTTGAATAGATTTCAGTATTGTCTCTTCTATTTCAACCATATCAGAAGAAAAACGAGACAATAGATCTCCTTTTTTATACTTGCTTATAAAGGCTATATCTTGTGTTGAGAATTTTCTAAATAACAAAGATCTAATATCTCTAATAATCAAATTTCTTGTACATCCTATTTGATATTGACTAAACCACGTAAAAAGATCCTTAAATAAGTATATAATCAAAAATATAGAAACAAAATAAATAAGTGCCTTGGGTTTTCCAAATTGAAGGAAAAAACCATACACATAATTTAGTAGTTTGTCCAATTCTGTTGGAGAAGAAATTATTTGATTATCGGAAAAGAACAAAACTTGCAAGAAATTATTCAATGACAATATCGTCCCAATAGAGAATATATTCATCAGGACAACCAAGAAGAAATACAAAACATAATGCGATTTGTATTTACCGACTGTTTGTTTTAAGAAATCCTTTTCTTGTTTTGTCATTCTTCTTATTAGTGTTGTTTGTCTTTATTCTTCCTTCGGATAGATACCAATATAATTTTGTGGTGTTATCTGACGCATTCTCTCTTTGATATCCTCACTTACATTCAAATTTTCAATAAATTGTTTAATAGACTCTTTTGTTATGTGAGTATTCGTACGAGTTAATTGTTTCAATGTTTCGTATGCGTTTGGATAATCCACACTTCTCAAGATTGTTTGCAAGGCTTCTGCTACTACTGCCCAATTATTTTCCAGATCATTATTGATTTTCTCTTCATTAAGTATCAATTTATTCATACCTTTATTGATCGAGGACAATGCTATTAAGATATGAGCAATAGGAACTCCTATATTACGACAAACAGTAGAGTCTGTAAGGTCTCTTTGCATACGAGAAATAGGCAATTTAGTAGAAAGAAATGTGAGAACTGTGTTTGCCATACCTAAATTACCTTCTGCATTCTCAAAATCAATAGGATTAACCTTGTGAGGCATAGCAGAAGAACCAACTTCTCCCTCTTTGATTTTTTGTTTGAAATATTCCATCGATATATACAACCAAATATCTCTACAAAAATCAATAAGAATGGTGTTTATTCTGCGAAGAAGATCAAAATAAGCAGCCATATTGTCATAATTCTCTATTTGAGTCGTATATAACGACCGTTTCAGACCCAAAGATGCTACAAATTCATCACCAAATCTAATCCAATCCGTATTAGGAAAAGCAACATTATGAGCATTAAAGTTACCCGTTGCGCCACCAAACTTTGCATTAAAAGGAATAGTTGCAAAATATACTTGTTGTTGCTCCAAACGATACGCAAAAACCTTTAACTCCTTACCTAAAGAAGTAGGAGAAGCAGGTTGTCCGTGAGTATGAGCAAGCATAGGGATAGTTTTCCAAAGTTTTGCTTTGTCGTTAATTAAATCTATTGTTTGTTTGAGTTTTGGTAACAATACATTATCATTACAATTCTTAATGCTCAAAGGAACAGAAGTATTATTAATATCTTGTGAAGTAAGTCCAAAATGAATGTACTCCTTATGCTCGGATAAACCCATCTTGTCGAATTGTTCCTTTATAAAATACTCAACAGCCTTAACATCATGGTTGGTAACCTTCTCTATATCTTTTACTCTTTGTGCATCCTGCAAAGAAAAGTTTAGATAAATATTTCTTAGTTTATCAAAATTATTTTTATCAAAGTCTTTTAGACTTTCTAATGGAATATTGCATAGAGCAATAAAGTATTCTATCTCTACTTTTACTCTATAATTGATAAGAGCATACTCAGAAAAATAATTTTCTAACTCTTCCACTTTGTTTCTATATCTACCATCTATAGGAGATATGGCTTGTAGATTATCAATTGTATTATTATTTGTATTTGTCTCCATTTCTTTGTTATTTTTATTTTAGTTATTAACTGTTTTGTTGATAAATTCTTTAATTATTTAGTCTTTATTAGAATCTATTGTTCATTAATCGTCCAGATTCTACCAATTTGATAAATGTTTTGTTAGTTAAGGCTTCTTTTATCGCATCTAAATGCTTTTGATTGTGCAAGTCCGAACCGACTATGTCTATTTTGTCGTCTTTTATTAAATCTTCTGCAAATCTTTGCGTATCTCTATTATAGAAACCAACCAAAGAGAGAATATTCATTTGAAATAAAACACCTGCATCGTGTAAATAATTAATCATTTCTCTCTCTTGAGTCAGATAAAGATAGCGTTCGGGGTGAGCAAGTATAAGATTATAACCAGCAGATTGCAATTTGAATACCACATCTTTGATATCTGCTAACATATTGATAAAAGAAAATTCCATAAGTAAGTATTTATTCTTGCCAAAATGTTTCAATGTTCCATTTTTGAAATGTATAAAAAAACTATCATCAATTGTGTGTTCGGCACCTACTTCTGTTTTTATTGGAATATTTGCTTCTTGTATGGCAGTTTGTAAGAGTAATAATCTATCATCAAATGTTGTCGGATCATTATCAAAACTTCCATAACGAACATGCGGAGTTAGGATAAGTTTTCTATATCCTAAATCATACATTTGTCTAATCAGACTAATACTTTGTTCTATGTCCGAGGCACCATCATCTATACCGGGAATAAGATGCGAATGCAAATCCGTATGTAGAATACTTAAATCCTCTAATCTCTTTCTTTTGAAAAATAATCCCATATCAAAAAACTATTTTTGTAGATCTCTTATCGTTTTTATTTTATCTTGCGAAGAAAATATCGCATTACCTGCAACTAAAACATCTGCTCCTGCTTCGTATAACAAAGAACAATTTTGCGTATTCACTCCTCCGTCTACTTCTATCAAAGTTTGGAGATTTCTTTTCTTTATCATTTGTTTTAGGGTGCGAATTTTATTATATGTGTTGTCTATAAATTTCTGCCCACCAAAACCAGGATTGACACTCATCAACAAAACAACATCGCAAATAGGTAAAATATCTTCCAAAAGCATAACCGTAGTATGAGGATTCAACGCAACAGAGGCTTTCATTCCCAAATCTTTTATAGCCATTAATGATCTATTCAAATGTCTACACGCTTCATAATGCACACTCAATATATCAGCTCCACATTTTTTGAAATCCTCAAAATATCTATCTGGATCTTCTATCATAAGATGCACATCCAATGGTTGTTTAGCGTATTTTTTTATATGCCTTACGATAGGCTGACCAAAAGATATATTAGGGACAAATTTACCATCCATAACATCCACATGAAGCCAATCATTCTCACTTTGATTGAGCATTTCTATTTCCTCTTTTAGTCTACCGAAATCAGCACTTAATAATGATGCAGATACCATTTTTATTTATTTTCTACTTTTTTTATTTTTTCTTTTATCCTTATTATTTGTTTGAGTTGCAAAACTAAATGATTTTTCTGTGTTTTCTCTCTTTTTTCTCTTATTTTTTGTTTCCGTTCTATCACTTTTTGATTTTTGCTTACTTGTTTTTGATGATATGCAACTATCTTTTATTTGTAAATCAGCATAATCAACAAATATTTCCTTGCCTCTTATTATTCTACCATTCAAAGCATCAATAACATCCTCTACTCCATCATTTGATATCTCAATACACGAATATTCCTTATTTATATCTATTTTCCCTATCTCTATTCTGCGATTTGGTGTATAATCATTAATAAATCCTATGATTCTTTGCGGAACTATTTTATCTTTGTACCCAACATTTATAACCACACTCACAAAATGTTCCTTATTAAAGTCTCTTTGTCTTGTTTGTTTGCTTTTTTGTTTAGCTTTTTGTTGTTCTTCTCTACGCTGTTTCTCTTTTTCTATATTTTCATCTACATTCAGATCAGGTGCATCCTTATAATATTTCAATAACTCCTCAAATTCCAAAGATACAAAGTGTTTTATCAAGTCTTCTCTACTTAACCAAGATAATCTTTTGGTTATCTCGGGGATGAAAGTATCTATCTCATCGTTAGAAATATCCACATTCTCAACTCTATTAATCAAATTGAATAATTGTTTCTTGCAAACATCCTTTGCGGTAGGGATTTTAGCCTGTTCAAAACTTTTTTTGAGTATTCCTTCTAATTGTTTAATCTTTTTTTTCTGCTTAAGATTAATTATAGCAATAGAAATACCTTGTTTATCTGCCCTACCAGTTCTACCAGAACGATGAACATATTGTTCTAATTCGTCCGGCAATTCATAATTGATTACATGAGTTAAATTATTTACGTCTAACCCTCTTGCAGCAACGTCAGTAGCAACCAAAAGTTGAATATTACGCAAACGAAAACGACTCATAACGTGATCTCTTTGAGCTTGAGACAAATCTCCGTGCAAACTATCAGCATTATACCCATCCTTGATAAGCATATCTGCAACCTCTTGCGTTTGAACTTTTGTCCTACAAAAAACAATAGCATAGATATCGGGATAATAGTCCGCTATACGTTTCAAGGCTAAGTATCTATCTTTTTGATGTACGAGATAATAGTAATGTTTTACATTTTCCGAACCTTGATTACGCTGACCAATCTGTATTCTTGTGGGATTATCTATATAAGAGGTAGCAATCTGTTCTACTTCTTTAGGCATTGTAGCAGAAAACATATAGATATTTTTCTCTTTTGGCGTACGAACAAAAATATTGTCCAAATCCTCCTTAAAACCCATATTAAGCATTTCGTCCGCTTCGTCCAAAACCAAGTATTTAATATAATCAAGGTCTATTTTTTTCCTATCCAACAAATCAATCAAACGACCAGGAGTAGCAACAATTATATGTGCTTTCTTTTTCAACTCTTTAATCTGCAATTCTATGGAAGTACCACCATAAACAGGGACTATTCTTAACCACGGAATATATTTGGAGAATTTTTTGCAATCGTTCGTTATCTGTATACACAATTCTCTTGTAGGACAAATAATTAACCCTTCCGTATATATCTCCTTATCTATTTGTTTTGTAGAAAGAGTGGATTTTTTATTATATATCTCTGTTTCGGTATTTGATAATTTTTTGCTATTATCTCTTTGTATCTTGTTATCGTTATCAAACTCCTTATCGTGTTCTCTTATTATTCTATCTATAATAGGTAAGCCAAAGGCAGCTGTCTTTCCTGTTCCTGTTTGAGCCAAAGCCACAAGATTAACTTCTGAATACATCATTACCGGTATTGCTTGCTCTTGCACAGGCATACAATTCTGAAAACCTAAATCTTGAACAGCTTTTATCAAAGGTGATTGCAACCCTAATTCTGCAAATGTCATTATATTTTTGTGTTTATAATCAAGTTTGCAAAGTTACTATTTTTATTGTTTTTCACAATATTTGTAACTAAATATTTTCATTTTCACCCCTTTTGATAAAAATAGTTAAACCCTCACTAATACATATACAATAAGTAGTATATATCTACATTTTAAGTATTTATTTTATTTAGATTTTATAGTTATTAGACAAAACTAATGAGACCTTTTCTATAAATATTTAATAATTCTTATTGTGAAAATTGCAAATAAAAAGATAGATAGTTTCATTATTCTAATTAAACACAAAAGCACGCAAATCATACCTAATTTCTACAATCCAAAATATTCTATTTTTACTATAAGATCATTTTTAAGGGTCATATTTTAGCAAAAATGAGTAATTTTTCCATCTCTTTAATAATTTGATTATATACCAGTTAGAATAAGTACTGAAATTATCAAAATAGTTATTAATGTTATTCGAATAGTTAT
>CAVGDP010000186.1:42643-47980 GCA_963627985.1 uncultured Eubacteriales bacterium | reverse complement strand
ACGTTAGTTGCTTTCTTACAAGCAGGAATTTTCTCCAAAGTTATATTATCTACAAAACAACCGCCACTAGCAACAAAGAAAGCAATATATTTTCCCTCACCTTGATAAGTAGCCAACGAAACAGTATATGAAGTAATATTATAAGTAAGAGAAATAGGTTTAATGGCAGTAAAAGTACTTACATCGGTAGGGTCTGTCATAACACCAATACTAAGAGTAGTATTGCCAGAAGTATACATATCGTTATATGCTTCAAATGTGAGTTGCAAACTATTTATAGCAAGAGACGTATCTGCTTCTGGTAAAGTAGCAAATAGATTTCCTCCTCCATAATCAGGGAAATATAAAGCATCTGTACCCATATCCCAATAATTACTAATTGTAGGATAACTTCCAGTAATTGTCCAACAAGAAGGATAATCATAATAACCGACAGTATAAAAATCAGATTCGAAATCCCAACTTATAGGTAAATCGTCTGCAAATAACATAGAACAAGCGGTAGTAAAGGTCTCTGTATAAGGTGTAGCAGTAGAACCATCAGAACAAATACTTGTAATACTCAAAGTATAAGTAGTATTATAATTTAATGCAGTTGTTGTGTAAGTATTATCTGTATAATCGTCTTCTTGTGCTACTATATTACCTTGTGCGTCTTTAATATAAAGATCAAATGAAGAAACATTAGAATACCAACTAATAGTAGTAGTATCTAATACAGAAGAGATAACTACATTAGAAGGTGTAGCACAAGCAGGAGAAAGACTTATAACCAAAGAATCTATCTTAAATTCAAACCAAGAATTTGTTATAGAAGTATTTTGTCTTAATGCTAAACGAGGATTTTCTGCTTCGGATAGTTCATTCTCAAACGCATTCATATCTACCATAAAGTACGTCCATTCTAAATTATTTCCAATAGAATATAAAGATACAAATGTTTCAGAATTAGTTACGTCTGTAATATAACCTATTTCCAAATTACCAGATTTTGCAGACTCTGCTTTATAATAGAATTCTATTCTTAAATCTGTTAAATCATTAGAAAATTCTCTTAATGCTACGATTGGTTTAGGACATGCGTCAGAAGCAATCATACAGAAACCTTTTTTGCCAGAATAAGCATAATCGTAATAAGAAGTCGTCTCTACCTTAACTCCCATAGGATAAGAATAAGGAGCTTTAACGGAAGTCCAACAACTTGGCATATCGTTCTTGCTATAAGATTCGAAATCTTCTTCATAGATATTCTCTTCTGTAATAGTCATATTCTCTTGCGGACAAGATGTTCTAAAATTATGTATAGCAGTAATAGGATTATTATCTCCACATTGTGTAACAATATAAAGATCGTATTTGGTAGCAGGTTCTAAATTAGTTAATTCAGTAGAAGAACTGTCGCTTACTTCTAATTGAGAATAAGTAGTATCAGAAAATTTCTTATAGTATACAATCCAAGAGGTGTTTTCGTCCGATTGCGTCCAAGAAACATCTACACTTGTGGAAGTAAGATTATTAAATGTAATATTAGTTGCCTTTGGACAAGAATACTTTTCTAATATGGTTATATCATCAACATACCAAGAAGAGTAACTAACACCAACAGTCTTCATGGCAATATAATAAGTGGTTATGTTTTCATCCGTAGTATAAGAGTCAAAAGATACGTCTATTAACTCATAATCCGTGTCGGAACTAGACCACGAAGTAGCAATAAAGGTATCAATAGGAGTAAATGTAGAGGCATCGGATAAGTCGGTTAAGATACCTACTACAAGCGAACCTCCATAAGAATAAGCATAACTAGGTCTTGCGTAGAAAGATAATTGCGTTTCGGTAATATTACCTTGATAACCTTTCAAAGCAATAGTACATTCATTATAAAATTCAAGTAGTTTTGTACCAGATTTAGCATTATAATCGGAAGTAGTTATAGAAGGATAAGTTATACCATTGTATTTCTTATTTGTTTCTATAGCGGTCCAACAAGAAGGAATAGTAGATTCTTGTTCATCTTCCAAATCGGTGGTATAAGGTAGAGTTTCCATAGTTATGGCTACACAAGGAATATGTACGGTAGTAATTTTGGACTCTGCATTAGAAGTATCTCCGCACAAAGATTTAACATAGACATCGTATGTTTTATCTGTTTGTAGATTAGAGAAAGTATAAGTCTTTTCGGTTAATACAGCGGTGCTATCATATATTTCAGACTCGCTTTCTTTGTAAAATACTTTCCATGAAGAAGCATTACCTGCTTGAGCCCAAGTTAATGTAAAACCATTAGGATTAAGATTATTAACAGCTAAATTAGATGGTTGAGCACATTGTGGAGTATAATCTAATGTAAGACTATCTACCAAGGTATATACTCCTCTTAATACAATATACGCAGCATCTTGTCCTTCGTATAATAATGGAATTTCGTAGAATTCATAAGAAGAAGGGACGCTTATGGTTGTAATAGGAGTAAATGTTGTTGTGTCGTTAGGATTAGTCATTACACCAATAGTTAATGAACACTTATAATTAGAATATGCTTTTGTATAGAAAGATAATTGTAAGGTAGACATATTTAGACTTGTGTTATCTATAGGAGGTAATATAGCATAAGAATTACCATTAAGATAAAGAGCAGTGTCTCCACTATAAGCAACATTAGTATAACTAGTATTACCTATAGCGTATGTTTGATAATAATAGCCAATATTAGACCAACAAGAAGGAAGACTATAAGTAGAATAAGACTCTTTCAAAACTAATTCATTAGATTCAAAATCCCAAGTCTTTGGTAAGTCAGAATCAGTTATTCCTACACAAGGAGTCTTAAATGTAGTAACACTTGAAGCAGGATATTCACTCTCGCTACTACCACATAAAGCTACAACATAGACATTATAAGTAGTATTAGGTGTAGTAGAGAATGTATAACTCTGTTCGTATAATTCTTCCGAAGCAGTATAATCTATATCACCCTCTTCTTTGTAATAAACTTTCCAAGACTCTGTAGAACCAGATTGTAACCAAGTAAGAGCAGTAGATGTAGAAGTAGAGTTGGTAGATAAATTATAAGGTTTGATACACAAAGAAGGATTTTCCTCATTATATACTTTAACTTCATAAAAAATATTGTATCCATCTTCATTAATTCCAATACTTTGCATTTTTATTTGATAATAAGAAGAAGGATTTGGTAGAGATATAGAATCCATTGTTTTAGTAGGAGATATATCCAAAGTAGTCAAAACTGTCCAATCAGTTTGTTCCAAAGTACGATAATAAAGTTTTATAGAAGACTTACTACTATATGTAACTCTTATGTATGGAGTAGTAGCATTTTCAATATTCAATACAGGAGAGATAGCCTCTAATGTTGCATAAGTATAAGCTTGTATGGAATTAGTTGTAATACTCCACGAATAATAATTAGCTAAAGGTAAAGACCAGCAATATGCCTTATCGGAGAAATCTTCTAACCAATAATTAGCATCATCAACAACTGCTATATCACAAGGAGTTTTGAAAGACAAAATATTACTTGAAGGAAACTTCTCTCCACATTCTGTTTTGATAATAAGTTTATATTTTGTTTGATCGTCCAAATCTTCTATCGTTACAGTCGGAGTTGTTGATACAATTACTTGTGTATAATCAGCAGTATCGTTTGCCTTTTTGTAATAAACTATCCAATTTGTATTATCTCCCTCTTGAGTCCAAGACACAGTTATTTTATGAGGAGAAAGAGAATCAATAGTAACATTAGATGCCTTTTGACAATCAGGAATAAGATCCAATGTAATATCATCCAAATACCAATAATTAGTATATAGATACGATACAGTTTTGAAAACAATATAATATGTTTCTATATCATCACTTACGGTATAATTATCGAAACTTACAATAGATTCTTTGTACAAATAATCGCCAGTAGAGGAGTATACATATTCAGAAGTCATTATAGAGTCTATTGGTGTATATGTAGTAGAATCATTCAAGTCCGTCATAATACCAATTTCCAAGAAATCTTGATCAGATGCCGTATAAACCCGAGAAAAGAACGTTAATTGCAATTGAGATATATCCCCAGTATAACCATTCATTGCAATAGTATTTCCTTTACTTAAATATAAGAAATACTCACCCGAATTTGCAAGGTCGTAACCGTATTCATCATAATAAATATATGGATATGTATAAGTTTTGTAGGAACTTGCAAATACGTATGATTGTAGAACAGTCCAACAAGAAGGGATAGTATTGTTTTCTTCGTTTTCGAAATCCGTATAATAAGGTAAATCATTAGCAGTAAGAAAAACACAAGTTGTTTTCGTTGAAAGAGTTTTCCAAATAGAGTTGCCATTTGAACAAATACTCCGAACTCTTATATCATAAGAAGTATTCTCCTCTAAATTAGAGAGAGTAACACTTGTATCATTAGTAGTATAAGTATCCGCAGAGGTTAAATTACTCCATTCTTGTTCTGGATTTTTGTATTGATATTCATAACCCGTAGTATTATCTACTGCATTCCAAGAAAAAGTAATAGAATTATAATTAGCACTATTAACTTTTAATCCTTTAGGAGAATAACAAATAGAACTACTACCACCAGTATAGGTTATTTGTGTGTTTGGTTTATAATTTCTTACAGTAGCGAAATTATCAATAGAATAATCAGTATTAGGGGAGGTGTCGTCTTGTAGAATTATGTATGTATTGTCGGAAGGAGTGTACTTAAGATATGTACCACAACCTCCATCAGTCTCACATCCAGTACCCTCTATAAGAACAATAAGATTATTGCCTCCGTATGAATAAGGAGTAGTAAATGTAATTGTATACCAAGTATCAGAGGTAATCGTACCTACTTGTCCATCATAAACAAGAGTAGCATTCTGTGTTAATTCTGTCCAAGTGGAAGAATTACTTAACTCATCTGCTTCTTTCAAATAGACTTTTATTGAGGAACCAGTTACAGTACTTGCCGTAGCCACCTCGTAAGCAATACTTGTAATAGATGCTCCGCTCGTTATACCCTCCAAATCTTCCAAAGAGTACATAATTGCGGAGTAATGATAACCATAATAACCAGGAAGGACACACTCTCGTGTAGTACTTACGCCTTCTCCGATTGTTAATGTTTGTTGCGAAAATCCACTTATGCTTAAAAATATAGCAATAAGTAGTAATAGAAATGATTTTTTCATAATGGTAAAAAATATTAGTTAAACAATATATATCCTTTTTTTTCTTAAACTTAATTAATGTCTTTCTTATTAGACTGCAAATTACTGAAATATTTGCGATAAAAACAAAATTTTTTGAAAAAAAACT
>CAVGDP010000186.1:33100-42633 GCA_963627985.1 uncultured Eubacteriales bacterium | reverse complement strand
GTAAATTATTTCTTAACTATCTGAAAAATAGAAATAAAAATTTTTGACTATTTTATCTTTTTTGTAGTATAAAAGTAATAAAAACAAGAATTTTTTTGGAGATTTCGATTCAAAATAATCGTCCAATAGTATTAAAAAAGAAAAAAATAACTACGAACAATATTCTAATAATGTTTGATAATATTTTGCTAATATCAAAGAAGAAAAAACAAGATATAATCAATAATAAAATACCTTATAAATTACCTTATTTTTATATTAGAGAGAGTGAATTGAGTAATTTAGAAAAAGAGAATTAATTATATTGTATGGCAAAGATTATACATTATTCAAAAAAAAAATCGTAATTTTGCACCCTTAAATACATCTTACAAAACAATAAACAAACACAAACAAAATATAAGTATAACAAATATGGATATAGTACTTAGCGGAATGAGACCAACAGGTAATTTGCATTTAGGTAATTACTTTGGTGCTTTGAAGAATTTTGTAAAATTGCAAGATACTTATAATTGCTATTTCTTTATTGCGGATTTTCATCTGCTAACAACTCATCCTAATCTTGCCGATTTAAGCAAAAATGTAAAAACTATATTAGCTCAATATTTGGCTTGCGGACTTGATAGCGATAAGGCTACAATATATGTCCAAAGTACTGTACCAGAGGTTTGTGAATTGTATATGTATCTTAATATGATTACTTCTGTGGGCGAATTGCAGCGAGTTGCTGCTTTCAAAGAGAAAGTTCGCCAAAATCCTAATAATGTTAATGCAGGTCTTCTAACTTATCCTACTCTTATGGAGGCGGATATATTGCTTCATAAGGCAACAAAAGTCCCTGTCGGTAAGGATCAAGAGCAACATTTGGAGATGACACGCGATATTGCTCAAAGATTTAATAACATGTATAACACATCGTGTTTTCCTTTACCACAAGCATTTAGTTATGATGGAGAATTAGTAAAAATTCCTTCCTTAAACGGCGAAGGAAAGATGAGTAAATCGTACGGAGAACAAGCAACAATCTACCTAACGGACGAAACAAACGTATTAAAAAAGAAAATAATGCGAGCAAAAACGGACGAAGGACCAAAAGAAAAGAATTCGCCAAAATCGGAAGAGATAAACAACTTGTTCCTACTATTAAAATTAGTATCCGATCAGAAAATAGTTCAGCAATTTGAGGATGCGTATAACGATTGTTCCATAAGATACGGAGATTTGAAAAAACAATTATTCGAAGATATGGACAAATTCCTTTCTCCTATAAGACAAAGAATACAAGATATATCTTCCGATAATGAATATCTCAATAAAGTAATAAAAATAGGCGAACAGAAGGCAAGAGAATCAGCAAAGAAAACAATAAATGAAGTAAGACAAATAATAGGTTTTCGTTCTTTTTAATGTATTTTTACTGCTAATACAACGAAATAACAAAATAGACAAAAAGAAGTTTTAATCAACAAAAAAATATAATAGATATGTCAGGACATAATAAATGGAGTACGATTAAGAGAAAAAAAGGTGCTTTGGATGCTAAACGTTCAAAGGTGTTTTCAAAGATTATCAAGGACATAACTGTTGCCGTTAAAGAAGGTGGCTCTGATCCCGATAGTAATGCTCGTTTGCGTTTGGCTGTTCAGAATGCAAAAGGTGCTAATATGCCAAAAGATACCCTTCAACGTGCCATAAGTAAGGCTTCTGATAAGAGTACAGCAGCACTACAAGAGATAACATTCGAGGGATATGCTCCTCATGGTATAGCAGTGTTTGTAGAATGCTTAACGGATAATAATAATCGTACGGTTGCTAATATTCGTAGTATTTTTAATAAACTTGGTGGCAACTTGGGTACTAATGGTTCGCTATCGTTCTTATTTGAGAGAAAAGGAGTATTTCAAATCAAGATTGGAGATAGAGATCCAGAGGAATTAGAGATGCAATTAATCGATGCCGGTGCGGATGATATAGAGCAGGATGAAGAATATTTTACGGTATATACCAAAATGGAAGACTTCTCTAATATGAATAAGGCTTTGGAACAAGCAGGTATAGAGGCAGAGAGTGCAGAATTGCAACGCATACCTAATAGTACGACAGAGATACCCGTAGAAGACGGATTGAAAGTATTAAGATTGGTAGATACAATAGAAGAAGACGACGACGTTCAGGCAGTTTATCACAATTTGGAGATAACTGACGAATTGGCAGCTGCTCAAGAATAGTTAGTTCTAAAAGAATGTAGTAAGTAGATAAGAAAACGTCTATTTACTACACCTTTTTATATTCCTTACTATTATTGATAAGATGTTGTTACTTATTGATAATAGTTTGTAGTTTGTCTATAATGGGTTGTTATATAATTTTTTGTAAAAGATGAAATTGTTTTTGGTACCAACTCCTGTGGGTAATTTGGCGGATATGACATTTCGTGCCGTAGATACACTAAAAAGTGTGTCGTTGATACTTTGTGAGGATACGAGGACTTCATTACCGCTTCTAAATCATTATGATATACATACACCTTTGCAATCTTTTCATCTTTTTAATGAACATCAAGTATTAGAGAAATTCATCTCACAATTGAAGACCGGTGAGGATTTGGCTTTGATTACAGACGCCGGTACGCCAAGTATCTCCGATCCTGGTTTTCTAATAGTTAGACAGTGTATCAAGGAAGATATAGAGGTAGAGTGTTTGCCCGGTGCAACGGCTTTTGTACCTGCTTTGGTAAATTCGGGTTTTCCGTGTGAGAAGTTTTGTTTCGAGGGTTTTTTGCCACACAAAAAAGGTCGTTCGTCTCGTCTAATGGAGTTAAAGGACGAAAAACGTACAATAATTTTCTATGAAAGTCCTTTTCGTGTTGGTAAATTATTGGTAGAGTTGGAGGATACTTTTGGCGAGAATAGAAAGGTGTGTATTTGTAGGGAGATAAGCAAAAAATTTCAAGAAAACATTCGCGGAACTCTTAAAGAACTTGTTGATAAATACAAAGATACTCAATTCAAAGGCGAAATTGTCTTAATCTTATCTGCAGAAGACAAAGCAGAAAAACCCAAAAATTCCTCTACTAATAAATATAAGGACATGTTATCCGAATAATTCCATAGAAATATTTCACGAAACTTCCCAAAGACTTCACTAAAAATAACCGACAGTGGAGATCTTTCCTTTCTGTAAGATGTATTTTTTAGGGTATCGCATTTCATCAAAATAATTACTGATAATATTTCAATAATTACTGATAATATTTCAATAATTACTGATAATATTTCAACGATTACAGATACTATTCAAATGATAATTGATTTTATTTTGATAAAGTGTAGTTTTATTTCAATGATTACTAATCAAATGGTTATAAAGAATAAAAATCTGATAGTTTGGATGTCTTTTAATATCATTAAACTACGTTTATCTATCTATTAAACGATTTTTGTGTTCATTAACAAAGGCAGCCCACGACAGAGTTTTAGTCTTTGGCTTGTTTTCCATAACCTTAGCATTGACACCCGTATCTAATTTTTGAGACAGAGAACAATAGCAAACAGCAACTGCTAAGGCGTCCGAAGCATCTAAATATTTAGGGGCTTGATTGATTAGTTTCATACTTTGAAGCATTCTCTCTACTTGTTCTTTGGAGGCATTACCATTGCCGGTAATAGATTGCTTGACCCTTTTTGGCGGAAACTCAACAAAAGGAATACTTTGCGACAGACCTGCAGCAATACAAATTCCTTGAACTCTACCCAATTTGAGCATACTTTGTACATTCTTGCCAAAGAAGGGAGATTCAAGGGCGAGAATATCTGGTTTGTAAGTATTTATCTTGTCTATTATGAAATCAAATATCTGTTTCATCCTCGTTGACATCTCTATTTTCGTGTTCAACTTCAGTACATCCATCTCCAAAACCTCTATCTTTTTCCCTATTTTGTTCACAACTGCGTATCCCATAATGTTAGTGCCGGGGTCGATACTTAAAATAATCTCCTCTTTTTGTAAATTCTCCATCGTTATACTCAATTTTTGATTTGCAAAGTTAAGAAAATTTCAATGATAGTAGGAGTAGAAAATAATTTTCTTTTTTTAGCATAAATATGAATTAAATAGGGGAGAAAATTCAAAAAAATATAGATACTCAATCCTTATAATATAGTTTTTGAAAGATAGAATAAAATTTTTTTAGTATTTAATAACACAAAGATATACAATAAGATGAGGTAATAAAAAGAGAATTTATTGAGAAAAAATATTTAATAAAGAAAATATGTTGTATTTTTGCAACTTCTTAATCAATTATATACGAATTATAAAAAGTAGATAAAGAGATGAAACTAATTAAATTAGCGTCGATTACCAAGAAATTAGCAGTAGGTGCTTTGGCCGCTTTTCTGTTAATATTTCTACCGTTTCACATGGGTATGAATTTATGTATCTTAAGAGACGATGGCGGAGAATGGTACAGAAATGTTTGTCATTTTATGGGTACCAATTACATAGTTAAAGTATTTGAAATTATTCTATTACTATGTGTCGTATGCCATATTGTACTAACTATTGTTTTGGCTATTGAGAATAGAGCGGCTCGTCCTGTTCGTTACGCAGTTAGCCAAAGGTCTAACACACACACAGGTAGCAAATGGATGATTTACACAGGTGTGATTATTCTTTTGTTCCTTATCTTGCATTTTGTTGATTTCTATTTTGCTAAAACTGGTTGGGTAGAAGGCAAATATGTTGTTAAAGTAGAAAAAGTAGAAAAGGCATTCCAAAAGAAAGCAGAGGCTTTGCAACAAGGTCAATTGAAAGAACAAGATATTCAAGATCTACAAAGACAATATATGGCTATTCAGCAAATATCAAAAGACAAACGTAGTGCAGATTTCAAATATTTTGTTAATCTAAATAAAAAAGATATTGCAACTTATTGTGGAGCAGATTTTGAAGATTATGAACCAGACTTCTATCACATGGCAATAGACAAATTTCATCAACCATTGTATACATTAATATATATATTGGTTTTTGTAGTTTTGGCTATACATTTATTCCACGGTGTTATGTCGGTATTCCAAACTTATGGCTTACTAACAGAGAAAGATGGAGAATTTGTTCATTGGTTAGCAGTAATTTATGCAGTAATTATACCATTAGGTTTCGCAGTGGTTCCTTTGCATATATTCTTACTTGGCTAAATTAATTAAGTAGTAAACAACAATAAAATAATAATGGATATGGCAATATTAGATTCCAAAATTCCACAAGGACCTTTGTCAGAGAAATGGACAACGTACAAGGCAAGTCAAAAACTTGTAAACCCCGCAAACAAACGTAAATTGGATGTAATTGTTGTGGGTACAGGTTTGGCTGGTGCATCCGCTGCTGCTTCTTTGGGTGCATTAGGATTTAATGTTAAAGTATTTTGTATACAAGATTCTCCTCGTAGAGCGCATTCTATTGCAGCACAAGGAGGTATCAACGCAGCAAAAAATTATCAAAACGATGGTGACTCTGTTGGTAGATTATTCTATGATACTATCAAGGGAGGTGATTATAGAGCAAGAGAAGCCAATGTATATCGTTTGGCAGAAGTATCTAATAATATTATAGATCAATGCGTTGCACAAGGAGTTCCTTTTGCGAGAGATTATAGTGGTTATTTAGCAAATAGAAGTTTTGGAGGTGCTCAAGTATCTCGTACTTTCTATGCTAAGGGTCAAACAGGACAACAATTATTATTAGGTGCTTATTCTGCTTTGTCCAAACAAATCAAAGAAGGTACAGTTAAATTATATACAAGAAGAGAAATGGAAAATCTTGTAGTAATTGACGGCAAAGCAAGAGGAATAATCACAAGAAATTTGATTAACGGTGAAATAGAACGTTGGTTTGGTCATTGTGTTGTTTTGGCAACGGGTGGTTATGGTAATGTTTATTACTTATCAACTAATGCAATGAACTCTAATGGTTCGGCCGCTATACAATGTTATAAGAAAGGTGCTTTCTTTGCTAATCCTTGTTACGTACAAATTCACCCTACTTGTATTCCTGTACACGGAGATTATCAAAGTAAATTAACTTTGATGAGTGAATCCTTACGTAATGACGGAAGAATTTGGGTGCCAAAGAATATAGAAGATGCCGTAGCAATACGTGAGGGAAGAAAAACAGCAAACGATATTCCAGAGCAAGATAGAGATTACTATTTAGAGAGACGTTATCCTGCTTTTGGGAATTTAGTGCCAAGAGATATTGCTTCTCGTGCAGCAAAAGAACGTTGCGATGCAGGTTATGGTGTAGGTTCTACGGGTAAGGCTGTATTTTTGGATTTTTCTTCTGCAATAGAGAGATTAGGCAAAGATAAAGTAGAGGAACGTTACGGTAATTTATTCCAAATGTATCAAAAGATAGAGGACGAAAATCCATACGAAACACCAATGAAGATATATCCTGCCGTACACTATACAATGGGAGGTTTATGGGTTGATTATGAATTACAAACAACTATTCCTGGTTTGTTTGCAGCAGGAGAATGTAATTTTTCCGATCACGGTGCTAATCGTTTGGGTGCTTCTGCTTTGATGCAAGGTTTGGCAGATGGTTATTTTGTTCTACCTTATACGATACAAAACTATTTGTCAGCAGAGATTTATAATAAACCTATACCTACTACAGATAAAGCCTTTGAAGAGGCAGAAAACGAAGTAAAGGATAGAATTAATAAGATACTTTCTATTAAAGGTAAGACGACCGTTGATACTTTGCAGAAAGAACTTGGACATATTATGTGGGAACACGTAGGAATGGGTAGAACGAAAGAAAGTTTGCAGTCGGCACTTCCACTAATACAAGGAGTTAAAGAGAAGTTTTGGAAAGATGTTCGTGTAGAGGAGATGAACGATTGTTTCAATCCTGAATTAGAAAAAGCACTTCGTTTGTCCGATCATTTGGAATTAGCAACATTGATAACTATGGATGCTTTGCAAAGAGAAGAGAGTTGTGGAGGACATTTTAGAGAAGAACACCAAACTCCAGAGGGTGAAGCCAAAAGAGACGATGAGAACTTTATGTTTGTTGGTGCTTGGGAATACAAACCAGAAAGTGAGCCAATTATGCATAAAGAAGAATTGAATTACGAGTTTATTAAGGTACAAACAAGAAATTATAAATAGAAGGCTATGAATCTCACATTAAGAATATGGCGTCAAGAGAATGCCAAAGCAAAGGGTCATTTTGAGACCTATCATTTAGAGGATATTTCTCCAGAATGTTCTTTTTTGGAAATGTTGGATATTCTCAACGAAAAGCTTATTAATGATAATATTGCACATCCAGTGTGTTTTGATAACGATTGTAGAGAGGGTATATGCGGAATGTGTGGTTTGTATATTAATGGTCGTCCTCATGGTCCTGATAGCGGGATAACTACTTGTCAATTACACATGAGACGTTTCAAAGATGGAGATACTATTACTATTGAGCCGTGGCGTGCAAGACCTTTTCCTATTATCAAAGATTTAGTGGTAGATCGTAGTGCTTTTGATAAGATAATACAAGAGGGTGGTTATACTTCTGCTACAACGGGCGGAGTACCAGACGCTAATGCTATTCCAATTCCAAAACACAAAGCAGATACTGCTATGGATTCTGCCTCTTGTATAGGTTGTGGAGCGTGTGTAGCTGCTTGTAAGAATGCTTCAGCTATGTTGTTTGTATCGGGTAAAGTTTCACAATTAGCATTGTTGCCACAAGGCAAACCAGAGGCTGCAATAAGAGTAAAACGTATGGTAAAGAAGATGGATGAATTAGGATTTGGTTCTTGTACTAATACGTTTGCTTGCGAAGCAGAATGTCCAAAACAACTGAAACGTTCTAATATAGCACGATTGAATAGAGAATTTATTTGTGCAAAAGTTTGCTCAACAGAGAAATAATTAAGATAAAAAACGACAATAATTTTCTAATTATTTTTTTCATGTTTTCTATTTTTATGCAGAGATAGTATTCTTTTCATAGGGTCTATCTCTTTTTTTTGTTTTTATTATACTCTCTTTTTTTATGTTCTATTAAGTCTTAAAAATACCCTATATATTAGACGTATTTTCTGTCAGACGAGTTTTGATACCAAAGAATTAAAAAATATCTTAATTTCGTACAATAAATAGTTCAGATAATAAAGAAAAAAACGATGGAGGCAAGAATACAGAACAACGGATAAATTTAGAAGACTTCAAGAAAGAAGCAGAAAACTTTCTAAAAGGAGTGTCTAAATTTTAGACAGAAGAAGAGTGTAATGATAAGGATAAAAGAAGACTCGGAGGAGTATTGGGAAGACTCTTGGACGCCGCAAGCAATGGTGGGTGGTATGCTTTCCAATCTCATTTGACCCATACTAACAAAGACAACAGTGTAGGCTCTTTTAGTTGGTAGCGTGGGTTATTTTAGTGTGAGTGTGTGTTTGGAGGCGATGTATGTAATTGTATTTATGATAAAAGGCTTCATAAATATAGATTTACAAAGCCCTTTTCGGTCTGTGGGAGTAATAGGAGTCGAACCTATGACCCTCTGCTTGTAAGGAACTTATGAAATCTTGCAAAAAATTATTAATCAATATATTAAAAACATTTATCCACCATTTGCAAAAGAATTGCAAGAATTGTGTTTATTTTGTTTGTGTCTTAATCATTTTATAACTTGTTATTAACCATTTTTATAAATATTGCCTCTACCGGTGAGTAACCATTCAGCCGATACGTTGAAATCCTCCACTAACGGCACAAGCCATTCCGGTTTTAAGATTGATTTTTGAGGATTATTCCTTACTGTGATGAGGTTCCAACGATTAATATTATACCTCGTTGTGTATGTATTTAATCCTCGTATCTTCCTTAACTGCGTGAGCAATTCAATTGACTGAAAAAACCTTTCAGTTATTGCTTGTCCGTCCTTATTTATTTTCATCTCTTTTTATGTGTTAATTCTCCTTTATTATTACCTGTGTTTCAAATATATAATGTGTATATTTTATAGTCGACTACCCTAGTCGACTACCCTAGTCGACTACCCTAGTCGTTTTACTGCTGTTTGCCGTTGTTTTGTAGGATGCTCAAAAGAGTATCAATTTGTTTGTTCTTTTTCTCTATTTCGGCAGTAAGTAAGTTAATAGTCTTGTCTTTGTCGGTAAGCAGAGATTGAAGTTGTTGTATTACTACGGTGGTGTCCTTGTCTGTACCCGAGTGTATATTAGAGTTGTTATTGCCCGACACGTTAATATTATTATCTCCCTTAACAGATGGGAGGGGCGTATTACTGTCTTGTTTTAACATCTCGCCCTTACCGGTAAGAAGCCATTCGGCAGAAATATTAAAATCATTACATAAATTCTGAATAATATCAATGCCTGCAAACATTCTTCCTGCCAAAATTTCAGAAAATTTACTCGGAGTTATGTTAAATTTAGTACAAAATTCCCTTTTATTAGCAATAATTTTATTACTAATAAGGTTTTTTACTACTGTTATAAC
>CAVGDP010000186.1:0-33090 GCA_963627985.1 uncultured Eubacteriales bacterium | reverse complement strand
GTTATAACTCTCTCATTTACATCTGCTTTATAATTTTTCATAAATTTATTTTTATTTTTTTCTGAATTTTTTATCGTCAATTCAGAATTTCTGTGTATTTTTGCAAAGTGAAATTAATTAACTAACTCAAATTAATAATTGACAAGTAAATAAAATTGCAAATTTACAAAAAAGAGTTGAATTGATAAAAATTAAAGAGATGAGTAAGAACAGATATATACCCGAATCGGAAATGGTAGATAAAGAAGGTGCTTGTGCTATTATCAAAAAAGGTAAGAGAACTTTTGATAATCTGAAAAAGCAGGGCAAGATAGTACCTTGTGCAATGGATGGCAATAAGTTCCTTTATCGTAAATCTGATTGCGAAAAATTGAGACAAAGCATTATTAGATATTTTTAATATACACAAAGAAAAAGATGAATATAAAAATTGACCTATCAATAGATAGAACAAAGGGGTTTGAAAAAGGTAAGAAGTACATATTAGAAAATATGGGCGTGGAAGAATGGTCTATGATTAGAAAAGAAATAAATAATGTACTGACGGAGATAAAAGACCCTACTAACAAGAGAAGTCTTTTTAGATACTATCTACACGGTCAGATTATGAAAGTATCATACGAGAGAATTATGGGAATAGAGATGATATTGAAAAAATACAATATTGATCCGAAAAAGTTTTGGGGTAGAATAGAACCAGAAAAATAGTCTTAATAACTATTCAAATAGTATTAATAACTATTAGAATAAAATCAATAAAGAATAAAATAAACAAAAACAAAATAAAGAGATGAAAAAGATTATTAATGAAATTAAGCACAGAGCATACGATTATGCGTGCGATATCTTGGCAGAAAGAGATATGCAAGAAGAAGAATGGGAGAATGTGTTAAACATGCTTAAACCTTTTAAAAACAGAGAAGAATATGCATTAAGAATGTATGAGTGGATACAACTACAAATCCATAGCTTCGAAAGAAAAGAAAGAATAGAAAAATATTGCAGGGAAACGGCAATAGGTAAAGAGTCGCAAAACACCTTACAGAACTAACATTACTTGTTATTATTGTATTATTATTTAGCGGAGGCGTTGTACTGAAGAAGTAATAAGTGAGCGATACACTCAACGCCACAAAGAAAGAAATAAAAACAAACAAACAAAAAACAAAATAAAGATGAAAAGTATAGAATTAAAGAAAATAACCCTTATAAACTTTAAGGGTGAAGAAAAAAGAGAGATTGTTTTTCAAAAAGGAACACATATCTTTGGAGGTAACGGCACGGGCAAAAGTAGGATAATGGACGCTTATCTATGGTGCTTATTAGGTAAGGATGCACAAAACAGAACAGACTTTGAAGTACGCACCAGAAAAAAGGACGGTACATTATTATATAAAACAGAGTGTAGCGTTACGATTGTTTTATCTGTTGATGAAAGAGAGTATACTCTTAAAAGACAATTAAAAGATAAGTGGATTATGCCACGAGGCGAAGAGGAGGAAGTTTTTAGCGGTAATACTACTGAATGTTGGATAGATGGCACTCCCCTAACAATAGGCGAGTATGAGAAATTTGTCTCATCTATTGCAGAAGGAAATACATTCAAAATATTGTCTATGCCTTTATTCTTCTGTGAGATGGATTGGAGAATACAAAGAGAGATATTGTTTCAGATAGCAAAACAGACAACGAACGAAGAATTAGCAGAAGGCAACGAAGACTATTTATTATTGTTGGATAAGATGGGCGGGAAGTCTTTGGCGGAGTTTCGCAAAGAATTAGGTGCGAAAATAAGACTATTAGAAAAAGACTTGTTGCAATTTGATCCAAAGATTGAACAAGTTAAGAGTATGATGCCGACGGCGAAAGATTGGACGAGTATCCGGGCGGAGATAGTAGAGAAAGAAAAACAAATATCAATCTTAAACAGTCGCCTGACGGACGAGGCAAACAGAAAGAACATATATAATAAGGAATATAACGAAACACTTCTTCAAATAGAAAACAAAGAGATGGAGTGTAAGAGTGCGTTGCTCAAAGCACAAAAGAAAGAAGAAGACAAACATAATAATATAATAAAGGAGTATCAGAAGCAGGTGGATGAGGTAACGAAAGCTATTTACGAGATAGATATAACGGTTGCCTCTTTGAATAGAAAGATAGAAGATATAAAGAGAGCTTTGCCAAATATTGAGCAGGCACTCAAACAAAAAAGAGAAGAATATTCGGAGGTATTTAGAAAAGAGTTTGCAAGTAGCGGACTTTGTCCAACTTGTAAGCAGGCACTTCCAAAAGAGATGATAGAAAAAGAGAAAGAACTTTTTTTGAAAAAGAAAAATGAGAAGTTGCAAGAAATAACAAACAAAGGCAAAGAGTATGCTAACGAGATAAGAAACAAGAAAGAGGAGGTAATAAAACTTACTGAAAAGATAGCATCCTATACAAAGGAAAAAGAAACAATAGAAAAAAAGAGAAAAGAAATAATCAGTAAGTTAGACAACCAAAAAGAACTCTCGTTGAGAATATTAACGATGGAGGATGTAGATACTTGTAAGACACTACAAAAAGAAATAGAAGCAAAAAAAGAGGAAAGCAAAAAACTTCTTGTAGTGGATGACGCCGAAGTAGTGAAAGAATTGGAGAAAGACAAAGCGGAGATTATGGCAGAAAGAGATAAGTATCTTATCATACTGAAGGATGAACAGATAATAGAACAATATAATAAGGAAATAGAGACTTTGATTTCTCAATCCAAAGAAAAGCAAAGAGAAATAGCAGAAGCAAAGAGAGAGGAGTATATAGCAAAATGTTTCACTGAAAAGAAAATAAAAGACTGTGAAGAAAAGATTAATTCTTTGTTTAAGTTAGTGAAGTTTAATTTGTTTTTCTCAACCTTGGACGGCAATATAAAAGAAAGTTGTGCGGCGTTGATAGACGGAGTACCTATCAAATCAGTAAATACGGCGATGCAGATTAACGGCGGATTGGATATTATTAACACATTATCTAAATTCTTCGGTATAGAGTTGCCGATATTTATAGATAATAGGGAAAGTGTGAATAATATAATAGACACTAACGGGCAAGTAATTAATTTGATAGTTACACAAGAACAAGAATTAACTATAAAATATTATAACAAATAAAAAAAAGTAAAAAGAGATGAACACAGAAGTACAAAAAAACCAAGGCATCGTTTTGAGCGATAAGAAAGAATGGGAAGTTTCTTATATGATAGATAACAAACCCATAAAATTATCCGAAAATCTCGTTAAGACTTATTTTGGTGGTAGCAACTGCTCCCAGGAAGAGATTAGAAACTATATAGCGATCTGCCATTATAGAGGATTGAACCCTTTTTTGAAAGAATGCTATCTTATTAAATATGGTGAAAAAAGCCCGGCTCAAATTGTTGTTTCAAGGGACGCATATTTGAAACAAGCCGAAGAGAGCGAACGTTTCAACGGTATGGAAAGCGGTATTATTATTTTAAGGAATAATGAAATAGTGGAGGAAGTAGGTTGTTTCTATTTAGAAAGCGACACTCTTTTAGGTGGATGGGCAAAAGTCTATCATAAAGGGCAAAACTATCCAATGATAGTAAGAGTAAGACTGCAAGACTACGAGAAGAATAGCAACACGTGGAAAGAATATAAGGCACAGATGATAAATAAGGTTGCCGAAAGTCAAGCCTTACGCAAGGCGTTCCCATCTAAATTGAGCGGGCTATATACCAAAGAAGAGATGGACGACACTTCTGCTAATGATAAAGTAGAAGAAAAGAAAGAAAAAAGACAGAATAAGAAAGTTATCAGAATGGATACGCCGGAAGAAGTAAAACCAGAAACGGAGGAGAAAATAGAAACTCCTGCGAAAGAAGAAGAAATACACGATGAAGTCTTATTTACAGACGAACCTAATTTTTAATTGTTTTTGACATAGTTTTTTTTAATTAATGATGGAGCCGAAAGAAAATTATAAAATAATGCTTAAAGTGTTAGGTTCGTCCTCAAAGGGTAATTGTTATCTTTTGGAGACAGATAAGCATTGTTTGATTATAGAATGTGGCGTTAGGTTGAATGAAGTTTTGAGAGAGATAAACTTTGAAATATCTAAAATAGACGGCGTGATTGTGTCGCACGAACATAAGGATCACGCAAGATTTGTTAAAGAATATTTAATGGATAGAATAGATGTTTATTGCTCCAAAGGAACGGCAACGGCAATAGAGATAACACACTTTTTTAATTGTACTATTATGAAAAGTGAGCAAGTTTATCAAATAGGAGAATTTAGAGTAATGCCGTTTGAAGTAATACACGACGCAACAGAACCTTTCGGCTTTTTGATTTATCATAAGGCGTGCGGTAATATCTTATTTATTACTGACACATATTATTCGGAATATTGTTTTGAAAATCTTAATCAAATAATATTGGAATGTAACCACGATAAAAAACTATTCGATGAAAAAATTACACCGATACAACTACAAAAGAGAATACAACACTCGCATATATCATTAGATACCTGCAAAGAAATCTTAAAGGCAAATGATTTAACGAAAGTAAAAAATATTGTATTGATTCATTTATCTGTATTTAATTCTGACAGTGAAGTGTTCAAAAAAGAAATAGAAAAATTAACAAGGAAAAAAGTAACCATTGCAAAAAAAGATGTGGTGGTAGATTTTAGTAAGGATACCAAAGAATAGTATTCTACTAATATAATAGGAAGAGGCGATAACGCCAGATAGTTCTTTGAAAATATAAAGTGATTAAGATATAGGAGCAGGATGAATGCGTTTAGCGTAAAGTTCTTTATATAATTTTGTGATTGTTTATAATAAGATAAACATAAAGTTAAGTGGGATGCATTTTCATTTTATAAAAATTAGAAAAAACGATTAAAATTAAAATTAGTATTAACAACATGGTTGTTATTTTGATTATAGAATAAAAGAAAACAACACAAAGAGAAAGCAGTTTCTTAATCACTTTTTTTTATATGAGGTCAAACTTATAGCAAATATAAATTTGCCGTTGAAACTGAAAGAAGGTTTTTGTTTTTATTTCGTATATAATAGTAAGTGTACTCATCTTTGTAAGTTTCCTAAAAAAACACAACACACTTACATCAATTTTCAAAGCTCAAATTAATTTCATTCATAAAATCATACTTTATTTTATTTTTACTTCTTTTGAGTTTATTTGGAGCGATACCAACAACGGCACGAATTAAGAAAAAAATCAATAGTTTTAAAATTATGGCAAAGACAGAGAAAAATAATTTTGTTTTCTTTCACCAGTGGAGAGAGTATTTCGAGGGTCTTTCTGATAGAGAGGTCGGAATGATTGTAAATGCGATCTTACTGATAAGAACAACAGGGGTGGATATCGAAGAAATAGATTTCCATAAGAACAGAGTCGCAAAACAGATGGTGCGCGTACTTTTGAGCAATATTCGTGCAGCAGAAAATTCTTACAACGAATTAAGCGAGACACGAAGACAAAACAGAATATCAAAAAACGAAAAACAAAACTCACAAGAAAAAGTTTTGTCGGAATTTGATGACAAAAATAACAAAAACGAACAAAAAAACTTTTGTAGTGTTTTGTTGAACAAAAATAACAAAACACAACAAAACATAACAAACGATGTAGAAGATGACAAAAAAAACTTTTGTTATGTTTTGTCGAACAAAAATAACAAAACACAACAAAACGACTATAGAATAGATAAGAATAGAATAGATAATAATAATATTATTGTTGTTGGTGATGACGCGCACGCATGTACGCACGCATGTACACACGCACGCACGCATGAGGGAGAAAAAGAAAATTCCGCACAAATCATAAACGCCGAACAAAAAGAAGAAAAAGAAAAAAATTCCGCGCAAAAAGAAAAAGAAGCCTCGACGTTCCAGGCAGATGACAAAACAGCCTTGGATTATAAAAACAGCGAAGAAAGATTGAATATTCTTTTGGGAGAGATAGGCAACAGTACGGCGTGGCACGATTGGATCTATCAAAGAAGGATACCCATAGAAAAAAGTAATGATTGGTTTGCGGAGTTTCACAAGAATATTTCGTTCACAGGAGAATATTCGCAAATCTACAATGATTGCGACTATAAGATAAAACTAAAAAAACATCTGCAAAACTATTTCAATAAGAAAATTCAGATAGAAGAAGAGAAGCAAGAAAATCAAAAGCCGATATCTTCAACGCAAAGAATAGCAGATAGATTAAAACAACAAGGTATAGTATTATGACAAGTGAATTAATTGTACAGAATAGAGAGGTTGCAGTTAGACAACAAGAAAAAATTAAATCTTCTGTAATGATAAACTTATCAACGGCGAAACGGATGGAGTTCCTAATAGGTCAAGTTGAATTGGCTACAATGTGGCGTGGAATAAACAAAACAGATGATGAGATAAAAGTAATTGCGTTGGTAGTTGGCGAAGAAATTAAAAATCGTTTTGCGTACCTAACAACAGAAAATATTGCTACGTACTTCAAAATGTACAAGTACGGTAAAGATTTCAATAATACTATCTGCCCCGATGGTTTAATAAGTTGTTTGGAAAAAGCAAATTATGTCTTTGAGCAGAATAATAACAAAGCAATTATCAATACTCAACTGCCCCCAAAACAAAATGGAGAATTAACGAGGGAGGAGAAAATAGAAATAATCCAAAGCGGATTCAAACAATGGAAACGATATGGAGCGGTGGATGATTTGAACGGTGCTATTTGGAATTGTTTGCAGTCGTTTCCTTTGAAGTTTCGGCAGACAAGAGAACAACAGAAGAAAGCCATCCGCAAAGCGAGAGAAGATTGCAGTGATTATTTCTCTTTCAAATACTCCATTAAGTTTCGGAGAAAAGAACAAGTAGAAAGAGACAAGCAGTTCATCCGCTCAAAAGAGTATAGACGTATGCTGACCTCAAGGTTTAGGGAGTATTGGTTAAGAGATTTTTATGAACAAACAAAATGGAATAAGGAAACGCAAGAATAATCATTTTTAGAAACAAATATTAAGAACAGAATAAAACGCCAACGCAATGTCAAACGAAACTTTTTTAATAATAGATCTTGTTGCCATAGTTATCTTTATGATACTCGGTAGGTTTATAAAAGGCAAAGAAGAATAGTAATTAACAAAACAAAAAAATAGGAGATAGTAAAATGCCAAAAACAGAAAAAGAACAAAAAGTTAACAACGTATTAAACGGTAAAGAAAAAATTGTTTGGTTGTACAATGCTATAAAGAACGCAAAATGAAAAATTTAGTAGCAAGTCTAAAAATCTTTTTGATAGGTTTTTTTGTATTCTTATTCATAGAGGCGGTAATACGGATTTTCAGAAACGCAGAGTCAGGCGTGCCGATTATGGCATTAGTGCTAATAGAGATTTGGGTGTGTTACTGTGCTTTCTTTAACAAAAAAGACTACAAGAAAAGAAACAAAAGAAAATGATAAAGGTTCGCCAAAACTTATAGGCACATAATCAATTAAGATTCGCAAAAGTGAAAGAAGGGGTGCTGACAAACAACAAGGGTTGCCACCGCACAATACAACACAAAAATACATAATTTATTAATTAAACGTATTTTATAATCTTTTTTATTCTATTATGTAATTTTTTAGTAACCTAAACGTAGCACCCCAGATTTTCACGGTTAAAAAAACAGAGCAAAATGAGTAAGAAACAATATTTATCTCCGCAAGAAGTAGATGTGAATATGGAAGATTTGAAAATCTTTATGCGACTATCGTATAATTTGGCAATGTCAAATGTATTGTATTCTCAATTTTACGATATACAACAAGATCTTCACAAAACAAAGAAATTCACATTAGATAACTCGGATGTAAGCACAGGAGATATTCAGAAAATACAGAAAACAGTAGATTCTTTTTTGGATAGATTGCAACATATATTCAGAAGATTAGGATATATGAAAAATTCAAATGAGAATGAAGTTGATAGTATGCTCGTGCTATCCGACGACGTATTAAGTCCCTTTGCAATGCTTCTTTGTGATAGATTTTTAACTTGTGTTAATCATAATGATGCCGACACACTGAATAAATTATACAAATATCTTTTGAGACTACCTACCGACAACTACATAGATATAAAGAAAGAAGTTAATTTTGAAAGTAAATAATTAAAAACAAAATAAAAGAAAATACTAAAATGGAATTAATTGAACAAAAAGTAAAAAACATCACACAAACAGACTTCTCCTAGATTAAAGACAAGGTATTAACAGATTAAAAACTACTACAAAAAGAATAGTTACGCACTTTATCAAAATAACGTTAATAACTATTTGGATAACATTAATAACTATTCAAATAACATCAATAATTATTTGGATGATTTTGCGGGTATTCTAAATAACACTAAACTAAATAATTACAGTGAAAAAATAAACAAAAGTAACACATATAAAAAAAGAAAAAATGGACAGTAAAGAAAAAATCACTTTCAAAGATGGTTGCAGAAACATCTTTCGAAGAGACATGCGATAAGTACGGGCTAATTGCAAGTATCGTGCGGATGAGCGACAAAGTCAATAGAATAAAACAACTATCACAAAGGCACGAGCCTTTAATCAGAGATGAGAAATTAGAGGACACAGTATTAGACTTGATGATTTATTCTATTATGACACTTAACTACATAGAAAACAAATAAAAGAGAAATTAATTATTAACTAAATAAAAAATGTTTTAAGAAAATGGAAATAACGGGAAATTTGATTGAAGTACTGCCCGAGCAGTATGGCGAGAGTGCCAAAGGTAAATGGGTTAGAGGTGGTTTTATTATTGAGACAATAGAGCAATACCCAAGAAAAATTGCATTTACTCTTTGGGGGGAGCAAAAAGTAGAGAATATAAAGACAGTAGCTTTGAACACAACGCTAAAAGTAACCTTTGAGATTGAATCACGTGAGTGGCAAGAAAAATGGTACACAGAGGCAAGAGTAAGCAAAATAACATTCCACGGGGCACCAAAGACTGAACAACCAAAGACTGAACAGAAAACGGAGCAACCATATATTGCACCGCCACAAACAGAACCAGTACAACAACCAGCACAACAACAAGTGCAACAAGCAGACCAAACTTATATTGCACCGCCACAAACAGAACAGAAAGCACCCGATCCGATAGAGACAGCAGACAATAAGGACGATCTACCATTCTAACAAACGGAGGTTCCTGAGAAAAACCACGACGAAATCTTTGCACCGCCATTGAATTTTTGGCGGTGTGAAGTTTCAAAAAAAGAGTATTTTTATTAACAAAAAGAATTAACAAAACAAAAAAAACGTAAGCGAGGAGTGTATAAACAAACAATATAGTAGAACATTTGGAACAGAATTTAGGAATACCCGCTATTTTTTGGTTAAATATGCAGGCAAATTTTGAGCACGATAAAAGAATTATAGATAATTAAAAATGATAATTTTAAACACTCATCTATTTGTCTAATGTAGTAATACGAACAACAGCATTCTCATACGTTGTTATATTCTCTCCCTGATCGCCCTTCTGCTCCATTAACTTCTGCATACGCATCTCATCTAATCGCAAACGTCTCTCGTTCTGCTCAAGTTTCTGCTTCTCTAATCGCAACTTCTCCATAGTAGTATCGTGCTTATCTATTATAGCAAGAAATTGCGTGGAAAGAAATATATACTTCTCTTTATTCTCCTTTTTAATCTCCTCCATAATAGACGGCAGACTATCAATAAAGGCACAAGTTAATAACTTGTTTTTTAGTCGCTTAAATCTCGGATTGAATGCCTCCGTGTTCATCTCTGATAGATGTTTCAAATCTTGGTTTGTTATTGTGCGTTTTGATTTCATTATTTTTTATTTTTTGATGGGGTATGATTTAATTTAACTTGTTAAAAAATTTATTGCTATAAAGTTTTTTTGTATGAAAAAAAACCACTTTGATACTATTTGAAGCAAAAATATATCCTTTTTGTATTATAACCTTGTTAAAATAACACAACAGAGAAAAATATATTACTCTAACCTAAATAACATATAGCAGGAAAAAGAAAAAAATAATCTATTTGTTTATAGTTTTATTGCCGAAGAAGTATCTATAACGTCTCTCTGTTTGTTCTTCTCAAAAGGTTTTGGCATAGTAGAAGAGACAAGCATACCAATCATTGAGGACATTAAGACGTCATCGTGGCAACCATCCTTTGCTCCGGTGCGTTTGCTGTCTTTCCATTCGAACTCATTGACTTCTTGCTCCATTATTACATCGTGTTCTATTATATCCCCCTCACGCAAAAGAGAAGTAAAATTGTTAATCATCTCCGTTTTGGATTTACTCGTGGTCGCAAATCCGTAATGATTGGTTACTCTGCCGGTAGTAGTGTCCTCCTCTTTTCGCAAATAAACATTATCATAATAAGGGATTATCTCGTGTAAAACGGTATAGATATGTTCGCCCTCTGTGTGTTGATAGCGACTATCTATTGTATTACTCTCAACGACTAATAAGGCGTTATCATAAATCTTTGCTATCTGTACGGCTTTCCATACTGCTAAATCAACGTCTAAATGCCCCCGCCAAGTAAGGACAAATTCATCCGCTCCGTCCTCTATTCGCCAATACCGATCAAGTACTCGTATAACAGTATAATCTGCTTTGGAAGATGTGCCTCCTATATCCATACAAACAAGATAACGATAAGCGATGTTGTTCTCTTTGTCCGGAAAATCCCATATAGACAGACAACCATTTTTGCTATTATCAATAAAAGAGATATTCTTTAATGCGTTCTCTCCCCTCCTATCATCCGCAACAATATCACCAACAAAGATAGGTTTGCGAATACCTTTGGATATGGTTTTCATATAATCTAAACGGAATACCCTCTCGCCCGAAGCAATAAAACTCTCTTGCCAGGTAGATGGATATTCCTCGTGCATCTGCCAATCTTCGAAAGAATTAGTATGCTTATAGTCTTTGTACCAATGAATACCTTCAAGCGTTGCACCTAACGACCAAAGAAATAAATCGTATTCGTCCATAGAATGATAAAAGGCGATCCGTTGCTGATCGTTATCAAACGGCAATTGATATATCTCTATCTCCCACCAAGCAACAAAAACAGCAGAAAATCCACTCTCGCCACTCATAGCACGCAACCATTGACGATGAAAATAATTACCCTCACCTTTGGCAGTACTCTCGTTGATGACAACGGTATAAGGAAGTAAAGGAATGGCTGAAACAATAGAAGAAATTAGATCCTCCGGTTTGGTCTTGTCGGTAGTAGTCCAAAGGGCAGTCTCAGAGAAGTGCGCCATCTTATACGTACCTCCACGCAGAGATTTCGGTTTCTGCATAGAACCTATACGAATTTGACAATTTCTTTCTTTGAGAAGTTTTGCCCCTCGTACGTGTTTGTCATTCTCCAAAGTTAGATAATGCGACGGAGTATTATCAACGGCAACACCATACATAGCCCTTATTGTGTCCGCCTGCTGTAATACGTCCGTGCCTATTACACTATTCCAATTAGAACGATGAAAGGACTGTATCCATAACATATAAATCTGTGTCATAGTAGATCCTCCCCATTGTCTCGCCTTATCAAGTATCACCCTTATAGGACGATTAGATAGACGCATATTCTCTAATTCGTGCAATAGTTTTCTTTGTCCAGCTCGGAGTAAGAAACGAACAGGTGCACCGGTTACTTTGTCCTCTATCTTAATCTGTGAATAACAAAAATATTCAAAATCGTATTTAAGTCGCAAAGTCTGTAAATCATTTAAGAAAGCAATACGAAAATCTTTGGCAGTCTCTTTGCGTTGCTGTAATACGCTCCTACTCGGTGAGTATTTATGCAAGCCTCCTTTATGAACAATCTTATTAAGAATAGGAAAATCATCAAACATAGAAAAAGGAAGATATATCGTGGTGTCTTTGGTTAGAATAAATGGCAGTCTATTCTCTTTGCTACCCTCCGCCGTGAGTGGATTATAGTAAGGGAATAGATTATTCGTGCGTGTGGCATTCTCTTTTAATATATCTTTGTCTTTCGCTGTCATTTTTGTCTAATTGTGCAAGAGTTTATTTGGGTTCTTTTCGTAATAAATTGACGTACTTATTATAAGTTATATCAGAAATAGCAACAATATACATAGTATAGGAGAGGTTTTGAAGTTGTGCGATACATTCCTTTTTGGATAAAGCCTTTATTTGCTCGTTAGAGGATAATATATGCCTCGCCCTATTAGAAGAAATATTCAAAACATCACCTGCAAAAATAAATCTGTCTTCCTCCGTCCTGCAATATACATGCTCTAATGCTAAATATAACCGCAAACGGATTACTAACGCACGAATAAGATTTTTTTGTATTGCTTTATTTTCTGTATTCACAAGACAATAAGTATTTTGGACTTTGCAAAAATATAAAAAAACATCTTAAAATAAAAAATAAAATGTAGTTTTATTTGAATAATATGTGATTTTATCTAAATGATTATTGATTTTATTCGAATAGTTATTAATATTATTCAAATAGTTATTAATATTATTTGAACGAAATAAGGTTTTATTTTTATAAAACAGACTACTAAAAAATCGTGCTACATACAAAAAAATTCTACTGAATTGTTACGACTTTGTTAAAATAACAATACTTTTTTTGTAGGTGTATTTATTTTTGCAAGTAAGATGATAATAACCAAACTTAAAATAAAAAATGGTAGAAGAAAACAAGACACAAGCGAATTTGCAGAATGATATGCCAGACAATACGCAGGCAACTCAAACGCAAGCACAAACACCTGTAACAAATCAAGAGCGATTTTTGACAGGTATAAGAGAGAAACATCCAGATTTGGACGACGAGGGAATATACGGTTACGCTATTGATAGTTATGCAAGAGCAAAAGGTAGAAACAAAGAATATGACGAAAGCAGTGCAAAACTTTTGGAGTTATTGAACAACGACGACGATGCTATTGCTTTCTTTGAGGCTGCAACAGAAGTCGGAGATATTAAAGACGCAATAAGAGGTTTGCCCGAAGATGTATTAGAGGATATATTGGAAAAGAAACGTAGCGGATACGCTCTAACAGATGAAGAAAAAGAAAACAAAATACGTGAATACGGCGAAAGAGTATCCAAACAACGTGCTTTCCGCAAGAAAATAAAAGATAATGAACCAAAGACAAGGCAATCATTAGAAGAATTTGCTACCGAAAACGGACTAAATGAGCAAGAAGTGGAAGAGATGATACTGCCGATTATCCAAAAATTATCAGAGGGCGATATAGATAAAGACTTATTGAATATGATAAAGAATAATCGCTCATTAGACGAAATAAAAAAGAAAGAGTATGAAAGAGGTTTAGCAGACGGAAAAAACGAAAAAATAACCGAAACAACTTTGAAAAAAGAGAAAGGTAGCGGTCTGCCACAACCAAGTAATACAAAACAAACAAAAGAAGAAAAAGAAGACGATAATAATCCGTTCGCTTTCATTACAAGAAATAGATAAAAAACAAGCATAGTTAAGAATTTTAAAACAATACGACAATGAATTTAGACAAAAAATTTGGTTACGCAGGGTTTTTGATGATGCCCGCACAGACAACACCACAAACAGGTAAAGTGGCAACTCCTACATCGGCAAGTGTAGAGAGTGTATTAGGAAATGCAGATACGCAAGAGTTGAACAAGTTTACAGTAGAGAAACAAGTTAAATGGTGTCGCCCAGATAACGCACCTTTGGACCAACTATTGCGAATGTTGAACAATAACGCAGAAACAAAGTCGCAAAGATTTGAGTTTTGGAGCGCTACACAAAACAAAAAAATCTACACAATAAGCACGGCAACGGCTCAAGCATCGTCCGACCCTATCCGTTTTACATTAATAACAGCAAGTGCAGTAGATGATTTGTTAGAAGACGATGTAATTGCAAGCGTAGATACTACAAAGGCAGGTTATTCTTTTAACGCTATAAGCGGAACAGTTGTAACTTCAACGCCAGATGTTCCTTTGATTTTGCAGATAGTTAAAAAAACAAATTCAACAACATACGAGGCAATAGTAGTTAATCAGAAAGATAGTAGCACAGCAATAACTATTTCAGCAAATGCACAATTCTTTTGTATAGGTAACGCAAAGAATGAAGAAGATGTATTGAACGAGGCTTATAATCTAATGCCAAAGAAAGATGCAAATTACGCTCAAAGATTTATGAATTTGGTATCAGAAACAGATTATCAAGCGTTGATAGACAAAGAAGCTCAATGGGGATTGCAACAATACAGAATGGTAAGTATGTATAATTTCCGTACAAGTATAGAATTATCTTTATTCTGTGGTATTCGTAGAGTTGTAGAAAATAATTCATACGGACAAGTATACTTTACAGGAGGTTTGGATGACTTCTTAAAGAATAGAGTTTTGGCTTCTATTAGTAAAAATACTAATCTTACTCTATCAGATATACAAGATTGGGGCAAACAAGTATTCACAGATAGCAACGGCTCTTCTGAAAGATATATGTTCGTCTCTCCTAACTTTATGCAAAAGATTTTGGCAATACCTGAATTATACACAGCAAATAATACTATATTGCGTGTAACAGATGCAATGGATTTGGAGAATAATAAATTAGGTTTCTCGGTTAGAAAATTGGATACCGGTTATGGTATTATCAATTTGGTATTGCACAAAGGACTTACAGGTAGAAGAGATAATAGAGGTTATATAGTAGATGTTACTAATATGAGACGTAGAACATTAGAACCTGCAACGGCAGTAACATATGATTTGGAAAAACTTTTGATTAAGAAAGCAAAAGCTATTGTATTGCAAGAATGTAGCGGTATAGAAGTCCAAAATATTGATACAATGGGAATTGTAGATATTAATCAGTAATCTTTTGATTCTATCTTAAATATTTTTGTTTGTTTAATATGAGGGGGAGAAAAAGACAAATTGCCCCCTCTTTTAATAAGAAAAGAAATGAAAACATATAAAGCAAGAAGTTATACAATATTCTCTTTGAAAGGTACAATAACAGATAAACAAGGAGAAAAGAAAACAATAAAAGTGGAGTTTATGCCTGCAACGTCTATCAAAGGGACGGCAATATACGTAACAGACAACGAAGAAGAAATAAACCTTATAGAAAATAGTAAGGATTTTAAGGAGGGCTCTATCTATCTATTAAAAGAAACCAAACAAGAAGTAAGTTTGCCGACAATAGAAGCAAAAGAACAGACAAACGAAATAGAAACCACCCGATTATTGAAATATAAAGATAGAGCAGACTTGTATAATCAACTATGTACTTTGTTGCCAAAAGAGAATATAAACAAGAAAACATCGGAAAGCTCTCTTTTGGAGTTGGCAAAGAAAAACGGATTGAAGTTTGAAAGACAATAAAAAATAAAAAGGGATGACTTGGGATGAGTTAGTAAATAAAGCACTAATAATCTATGACGAATACCACCCTCAACAAGCAGTAGATGAGGATTTGAAAGTAATGGTTAAAGAGTTTTTGCAGATGCACATAAACGATTTTCTTTGTGTGTTACCTACTTCTGTGATAAAAGATAATTTCAAGGTATTGCTGACAAATAAGAGTGGATTAGTCGTATATGAAATAGATAATAAAGGAGCAAGAATAGTATTAGAAGAATTGAAACAATTCGGCAGTTTTCTAAAACTATTAACATTCAAACATAAAGAATGGAGTTGCAAACTCTTTTATGATGATTTGATAGAAGAAAACTCACCTAAAAGGAAACTACAAGACGATAAATGGACTTGTGGCAAAACAAGTAACCCCGTTATATGTATAGAGAATGTACAAGGTAAAAGAAGTCTATGCTATTGGGGAGGGGGAAGTGTAATAGATGATATAGAAGAATTTACGTATATAAAGAAAGTAGAAAACAAAGACGATTTCTTGGTAAATGAGGACTATATTTTGCAGATATATATCTACTATGTATTGTATTTTATTATGCAGACTACACAAGAAACGCAAATGGCTCAACAAGTATTCGCACAGATGCAACAACTACTTTCTTTATATAACATAGAGGCAAAACTACCACCGATATTTAATACAGAGAAAAACAAATGAAAAAGATAGGCGAAATAATAACGATTAGTAAAGTATGGGACAAATGCAGACAATGGACAACCAATAGAGTATTTGACCACCAAAACCCTAATCATAGTATGGAAAATTTGAACTACGCTTATGCGATGACGGACGATATAAGGACGCAGTTTTTCAATGATTACTTTGAAAGGGTCGTTAGAGAATTAGAGACAGATGATTTATTGATAGCGTTAAGAAAATATAATAGAATTAGTTTTGGAGGGGAAAATCTCGCACTGTATTTTGATGCAGATAAGGCAACATTCTTTTTTGTGGTAGGGGATTATTTCCCGTGTGAGAGTTTTAATAACTTATTACATTCTTATTGTCAGTGGAAAGTACTTTATTATTGGTATTGGGAAAAAGATTTGAAAGAACAATATGAGAGAATACTTGTATTCTTGGAAGGAGTAAAAAGTAAGATACAGACAATAGCAAACGGAGATTATCAAAGTACGGACGGAGAGACAATGAGGGGACGGATACCATATAATGATGGTTTTATTATCAATCCACCACGAAAGAAAATAGAAGATGACATACCTACAAAAAACGATGAAACGGAATATATAGGAGAAAATACCCCTGAACCTGAACCTGAAACAAAAACGGCTACTTGGTTTATTGCAAAAGATTTGGACGCAGAACAAGATGCATTTGTAGGTGATACGATAAACTTTGCTATTGCGATAAACAAAGAAGGCGAAGAAACAAGAAACATAAAAGAGATAAAATTTGAATTTTATACTGTGATAGATTATAACATATCTACAGATATTAGCATAATATCAGGGGACGAGATATTACTACCTTTGGAAAAAGATTTTACTTTGAAAACAACAGAGGAGATGGTCGGAGTAGCGGTGTATGTAGGTTGTACGATAAACATAACATTTGACTCACAACCAAAACAAGTTACTTTGCAAAGTAGAAATTGCATAATAAACGTAAAGAAACAATCAAATGGAATATACTCGGAAGAATATAATGATACGTATGCATAAAAAAAGGAATAGAAAAGATGACACAAGATAAAATAACGGCAACATTAGACGCATTGAAAGTCCTTGTAAGGAACAAGATAACATCCCAAACAGAAGTAGATAGCATAACGCCCATAATACACGGCGGAGTATTGGAGGAGATATTGAATTTTCTGCAATCAGTGGCAAGCGAGAATTGGCTAACATTATTACAAGTGGCAGGTATTTTTAGCGAACCACCGAGCGATAACATTCTGCCAACATTAGATGACGGAGAAAGTAGAATATACTTGATAACAAAAGCAGGAGGATACAAGACAGAAGATAGTACGCAGTCTATAACGATTAACAGAGGAGAGAGGGCACTTGTATTATACACAAACGAAGACGGCGAAAACGTATGGAAGAAAATAAGTTTGGAGACAATAGCAAACGATATAACAAACGAGAGCTATGATACTCCTACAAGTCAGTATTTGGTAAAAAGTATTAGGACGGAGTTAATAGAAAAGATAAACGAAATAAAAGAGAAAGGTTACGCAACAAGCGAGGAGATGAACGAGGCTTTCGTTAGATTGAATTTGGCAAATACATCTAATTATGACCTTAATAACGATTTTATTTGGCAAACGGGATACTTCTATTTTTATGATACCTATACAGGTACGCCATATAAGATAACAGGTAAATTATTGCAGTCTATATTTCTTTCGGCAGGAACAACGAATATCGTATATAAGAAATCCTATTTGGAGATGCAACAAACGTCAAGGACAAGAGTTGCAACAATAAAAGATTCAAACGTGGTAGGTTTTCAATTTGCTACAAGTAAAATAACAGTAAATGGAATAACATTATACCCAACAATAGATTATACACTTAATAATGATAATCTTTCCATAACTTTGACAGAAACACATATTGCCTTTGATGAGGACGACAAAGTAGTATTAGAATGTTATCTAACGGACGAAAGCGGAAGTGTAATAACGACAGAATAAACAAAGACGATGGCAGAGAAAGATAATACAGGGTTGATAAATCTATCGCAAATAGAATGTTTTACTTTGGATAAAGTAAAGCAAGCGTTTGAGGACGGAAGTATACCAGAGGATAAACTGGTATTAGTAGCAATTCCCCAAAAGATAGACGACTTGAAGATAAGATTAGATAACTTAACTTTGAGAAAAGAATATGATTTAAGGGAGGAATTAACCGCAGATACCGGACTGAACGATATAGAGAAAGCAGATACTGACAGCGTTTTTGAGTACGATACTCTGCAAGGAATGTATAAGATAAAAGGAAAGATAAGGATAAATATGCCCCGATTATCTTATTATATACTTATATTGGAAATAGGTCTATTCTTGGAACAAGGGACGATATCAACAGACACAGAACGATATAAGATCGATAAGAAAGTTGTAATAAAATTTGATGAGAAAAAAACAATAGAATTTACAAGCGATATAAGTATATGGGTGAATAATATAACGGTGATAGAATACAAAATACCTGTCGTTCCTAAAAAGTTTTCTCAATTAGAGAATGATTTAGATCTGGTTACGGCAACGATAGACACGATAGGAGGAAGTTTGATAATTAATAAAGGATAAATTATGGCGGACAGAATAGAGATAAGCAAGGCAAAGGTAAATGGAACAGAGGCGTATTTCAAAGATGAAGTAGCAAGGGAAAGTCTTACAGACTTGAAAACGGTGGTAGGAAATAACTCGGATGAGATAAACACACTGAAAACAAAGATGCCGAGTAGTTTAGCGGTGGCGTTTGAGGACGTGGCTTATTTGGATATAGGTTTTGTGTTTAGGGATAGTGTTGTTTATTCTGCCGAGGCTTATCAATATATAGGTGAGGCAGATTTTAGTAGTTTGCAAAAAGAGGATTTATCGCCAAACAGTAGCGATTTTGCAAGGATAGATGTTAAATTTGTGTTTCAGCCAGAAAACAGAAGGATTTTAATGATGGCTAACACAAAGATAACGGGGTTTGTATGGATAACGAGTATAAAGAATTAAAAAAATATATAACAATATGGCACAAAGAGATATTTATGTTGATTTGCTAATGCACAATCAAAAAATCAAGGAGTTTTTATTTGAAACAGTTACTTTAACAGAAACTTCTTCCGAGTCAACAACTACAACAACAAGCGAAATGTTGTTTAGTAGAGGATATACCGCAACCGAAAATGCAGGTAAGATTTTGCGAGTTGTTAGGACAAGTATAAGCGAGGATGCTTTCTATACTTGTAACAATGGAGCTTGGAATAAGATACCTAACGATAGCGAGATAGCAACACAAATAAAAGCGCTAATAAAAAGCAATATTGTTGCGGGGAGTGGAATAACTATTGAGCAGACAACGGACGGCAAGGTTAAAGTTTCTGCAAGTGTTGGTGATGGCTTAAAGATAAGTAGCGATAAGATTGTGGTAAATGTTGATGCAGGAGAGGGTATTAAGATAACTAATGACACAACAGACACAAATAAGAAAGTTATTGCAACTAATATTAAAGCAGGACAAGGTATTAGCAAAGAAGTCGCAACGGACAAATCTATAACACTGAAAACAAATTTAGCAGGTGGTAATGGTATTACTGTAACTAACGACACAAGTACAACAAAACAGACTATAACGGCAAAGATAAATTCTGGGGATAAAATCTTATCGGTAGATGAGAATGGAATAGCAGGTACTTTGTCTGTAAAGAAAAGAGAGCCAACAAGCACAGAAACAAATTATAGAGAGGTTTATTATTTGACTGGAAAAGACAATAGTGTTTTAGGCGAGGAGATACCTATTTATAAGGATAGTTCGTTAAAAAGTGTAGAACTTACAGATGAGGACGATAAAGGAAAAACGGGACAATTTCTTAAATTTACTTATATATTAGAAGATGGAAGCGAGAAAGCCGTTTATTTAGATTGTTCTACTTTTTTGATAGAGTCGGAATTCAAAGGAGGTTTGCAAGTAAGTGAAGCGGGTGTTGTTACAATCAAATTAGACAGTACGGGAGAGAATTACCTTACTGTGTCAGATGCGGGTTTAAAGTTGAATGGCGTAAATACTGCTATAAACAACGCAGTAAAAAATCACACTCACAACGGAGTGGATAGCGAACAAATATCTTATTTTGATATAACAAATACGCCTACATTTAGCGAAGCAAAACATTATGTAACGGCTAAACTAATGGGTTCAACGGGCACTATCTTAGCAAATGTACACGCCTGCGGTAACAATCCTATTATAGAGTGTTTCCAAAACGGGAGCAAGATAATAATAGATTGGAGTGTAGATGGCAACGGAAACATTACTTGGAATGTTAATCCTGCGTTTGTTTCTTCTGATGATGCTTATATTGTAGTGTATGGAAGCACGGGAGAGAGCTCTCATACAGATTTACAAGAGATGTGGTTCGGTTACGAGATAGACGAGACGGACTCTGGACCTCGTACTGCCGTGACAAGAATAGCAGGCTCGGAAGGATACAAGAAACAAGTCTTTGGTAAAGGTGGTTTATTGGATGGTAATTTGTTTAAGTATATATCAAGGGACGCAAGCACTGGCGATGAGATAGATATAACAAGCGATATAAAAGACTACACTAAATACAGCAAATATAAATACGGTGGTTTGAATGGTGAGGATGGAGACAGAGATATTTTTGCAGTACCAAAACAACAATTGTTCTACAAAATAGAGAGCGAGACAGACGAGGAGGGCAATAGGATAAAGATACGAAAAAAGATGTCTATATATCCTCTTATTGGTTTTACACCTTATCATAAAAATCATAATGTCTATATAGGATTATATGAGGCTACTAATCAAATAAAAGACTTGGAGGGTAACACTCTTACAAATTCTTTGTTATGCTCTAAGGCAATGTTAGATGATGCAACAGCGAAGGCACGTTATTACGGTGGTTCTGATAACACAGGTAATAGAGCAGGTATGGCAAGAACGAGCTTATCTATATCTAACTTCTCTAATATAGCACATAATAAAACGGCAACGGATGGAGTATATGACGAAATGGATTATATGTCCTATCTAATGATGTATGACTTATTTATTTGTGATTTTGGTACGTTGAACTCACAAGATGCCGTTAATACATTACGAGATGCAAACGGATACAGACAAGGCGGATTAGGTGAGGGCGTTACTCATATTTCTAATTGGCAAGCTTATAATAGTTTTAATCCTGTATTCCTACCGGGTGCAAGTACAGACGCGGAGAGTTCATATTTAGGATCAGGTTGTGGAGATATAGCAATGACAAATCCGAGCGGTCTAACGAGCAGTAGTACGTTGCGAATACCGGTATTTCACGGAATAGAGAACATCTTTGGACACATATGGCAGATGGTTACAGGATTACACTGCATATCAAGTAGTGGAGGTAACTCGGGTAAATGTTATATCTGTGATGACCCTGAGAAGTTTAGTATAAATGCTAACAGAGACAATCAAACAGAAGCACAACAAGAGGCGTGTGGATATGTGTATGAGGGTGATACTCCAAATGCAGGTGCTTTTATGAAGACTGCACAATTTGGTACTCACGGCTCACTGTTACCAAAAGCAACAGGAGGTTCTTCTGCTACGTATTTCTGCGATTATTATTACACTGCGGGCGTTAGTGGCGGTCGTTGGGTTCTTTTCGGTGGTAGCGCTGGCGATGGGGCGAGTGCGGGTCTCGGTTTCTTGAATGCGGGCTACGCGTGGTCGGTTGCGCTTTCGGTTGTCGGCTCTCGCCTTTGCTTTTACAAAAAAGTTAGCAATAATCAATAATCATTAATAATAATTTGAATAAAATCAATAACTATTCAAATAAAATCAATAAAGAATAAAATAAAATCAATAAACATTTTAACGATATGGAGAGTAACGAAAAAGCGTGGAGCGTTGCAAGTTTGAAAAAAAGCGTTTCTATGTCAGAATATTGGGATTGTCCGCAAACAAGTATAAATGAGATATTAGGACAGAATATAACTTTATTAGGTGCGATAGCAAAAGATACTTGTCACGGCAAAGATAGACGTTTGTTGCACATCAGGTTAGATAACGGCGAGGAGAGAAAACTTTTCACAAACGGAAGCCGTTTGAAACAAATAATAGATGCGGTAATAGACAACAACGCTTTTCCGTTGGATTGTAAAGTAGTTAAAATAAAAAGCAAGAATAAAGAAGTGTTGGATTTGGTTGATAAAGATTAAAAGATTATTAAGAAAAATGAAAATAAATAGGTTGGTGCTCCTAATGGGTCGTTGGGTTCTTTTCGGTGGTAACGCTAACAATGAGGCGAATGCGGGTCTCGGTTACTTGAATACGAACAACACGTGGTCGGATACGAATACGAATGTCGGCTCTCGCAATAGCAGTATAAAGATATTTAAGACAGGAGTACCAACCCTACCACTTGGTAAAAGATTACAATTATGGAGTATCTTATTAGGGTTAGCGATAATCACGAACGGAATATAAAATACTGCAAAGGAAAATTAATTAAACACTATATATTATGCGGACGGTGAGTGATGTATATGAGCAAATAATCAGTTTGGAGAATTTGCGTTTGGCAGTAAAGAACGCAACGAAAAACAAGAAAAAGAATAGGAGCGTTATAAACTTTCTTAAAGACGAGGATTGTTTGTTAAAGGCGTTACATAGACAACTAAAAGAAAAGACTTTCAAAGTCAGCGAATATACATCTTTCACTGTTATTGAAACAAAGGAGAGAAAGATAAACAGATTACCATTTTACCCTGATAGGATTGTGCAACACGCAATAGTTAATGTGTTAGGTGATTATTGGTATTCACTTATGAGCAAACACTCTTATTCTTGTATAAAAGATAGAGGCGTATTAGGTAAGAATGGACTGTATAGGCATTTAGTCTCTGCGTTGAAATGTGATAAAGAGGGAACAAAATACGCTCTTAAACAAGATATGAGACACTACTTCCAAAGTATTGACCACGAAATATTAAAAGAAATGTTAAGCGAGCAGATAAAAGACAAAGACACTTTGCAATTGTTATATCTGTTTGTGGATAGCATATCAACGGGCGAGAAAAAAGGAGTAGGAATAGCAATAGGGAGTTTGTTAAGTCAGTATTTTGCTAATTTGTATTTAACTAAATATGATTATTTCATAAAAAAGAAGTTAGCAGTAAAGTACTATTACAGATATAATGACGATGTGTTGTTTTTATCTGATAGCAAAAAAGAGTTGCATAGAATATTCAACGAGCAACAAGATTTCGTTAAAAGATTGAAATTAACTATAAAAGACAATTGGCAGGTTTTTCCTATTGAAAAAAGGGGGATAGATATGGGTGGGTTTGTGTTTTTTCATAATTACGTTAAGATACGCAAGAGAATAAAAGAAAATTTTAAGAGAAAAATATTATCTTTACACTCACAAACTACTAATAAAGAGTTTATGAGGTTATTATGTGGTTGGTTTGGATATATCAAAAATAGTAATAGCGTTCATCTGTGTGAGTGTTTAGTAGAAAATAAGTATAAAGATTTGATAATTAAATATTTTTAGTTGAGATGAATATAACAACAACAAAACGGACAAGAGCAGAGGGTACAGAGATGCCTGCAAAGTTATTCAACAAGCACAACGACGGGTCTTGGTCGTATAACTTTGATATTATAGAGGTAGAGAAAGAGGACGAGATGCACGGCGAAGAGAATACTACAAGGACAGTGTATCAGTTTTTCAATATCAATATAGGTGGAGTATTCTCAAAAGACGAAGTAAAGAAGCACGTTATGGATTACTTGTGGGGCGTTGATTACGAAAACAAACTAATGAATGAGTACAACGCTTATAAGGAGGGTATTTCGCAAGATGCAAGCGTAGAAACGAAGTACAAGACTTTTCTGCAAGAGAGAAAAGAGGTAATGGATAAGGTGCAAACAGATTGGGATAACTTTAATAATAAATAATTAGGATTATGGCAAACAAGATGATAGTAAAGAGTGGGTTGGACTTACAGAAAAATCTACTGTATAATGCAGGATTTGAGGTTGTAGAAACATTACCTACTGCCGACACAGAGGGGCAAATAGTTTTGTATAATAGTAAGTTATACGTTTGTAAGAAAAAAACAGATGACACTTTTGCGTGGGTAGAAGTAGGTTCTAATATCAAAACACTAAAACAGGCTACCGAACCAACGGCTGGTGATTTAACTACAAACGATATAGGAGTAGATGAGATTTTTGTTTGGCAAACTGATACTAAATCTTACATATATCAAAATGTAGGTGGTACGCCGAGAATGTGCGGAGCAAAGAATGATTATATTTCAGTAGAAAAGGATATATCATTAACTGCAAAAACTACACAAGAAATAGCATTTACAGAGATAGATAGCAATTTGGCTCGTGTGTCAGGTGTCACTACTTTGGTTGGTGGTAGCGAGGTAATGTTGGGGGTAGATATAGACAACACAAACAAAAAGATTAAGATTACATCTAATACAACTTTAACAGGTGTAACGTTGATTGTGTATGGGTATTGTTAAAGAAACAAGTAAAAGATGGCAGAGAAATTTCAGACTGTAAAAGTCTCGTTAGATTGTGGCGGAAACTCTATGAGGCAAGTACAATTAGAGTTATACAAAGTAAATACGCAATGGTTGTTAGATAACACAGGCTTTAAGCCGGGGCGGATGGTTTTTAATACAGACGACCAAAATATTTATATCTCTGTGGGAGAAGATGAACAAACTCTTCGTTGGTCTCCGTTATTAGAAAATGTATATCTATCACAAAACAATTTAAATTTTGTAAGTAGTGGAGGAGGTAATGCCGTAACAAGTATAGAGGCAACCTTTAATAATGGCAAGGCTACTATAACAAGCAAGAAAGAAAAAACATTTCTAACGGAGCACCAAGAGGTAATAAACAAGGACGCCACTATACCAAGAACGAACACATTGACGACTATTGCAACAGTAGGAGGCACGGATATAAAAGTAAAAGAAGCACCGATAAGTGTATCAAATAAAGGTGCAACGTTAGGATGGGGAGCAAACACAACAATAGCAACTATTGAGGGGACAAACATAACGGCAAAACTTCCAGCAAATCCTAATACTATTAATCAGTTTAGGAATATGGCAATTATAGGTACTGCTACGGATACGGACCAAACTGTACAAGAGTTAATAAGTAGCAATTCTGATGTTATTTTTGTCAACATAGCACGTGGAGTTGCTCACTTTGATTTATTCCGAACAACAACTAATCCACGTTTTTTTGTAATTGGTTTAGGACAAGACTACTTGTTGTCTTTTATGAGAGATATGTTAGGTAGCATACAGACTTATTGTTCTTCCATAGGAGCAATAACGAATAACAGAGAAATAGTGTTTCATTTTCAAATGGATATACCTTCTCTATCTTCAACAGATGACGATTTTATACACATACCTATTGCAATATACAACGCGAACACACAAACATTCTCTACTTTGGGTACAACCTATGACACACAACTTTACGGCTACTACATCCTATCGCATAGTACGAGCGGACAGTTGTTTAATTGTATAGATATACAGATAAGATTTACCTTTGGAACAAGTATAAACGACGGCTCAATAATTTATTGTTCAATGACCCCTACAATAACATTTATTTAGTATGCGAAAAAGATTAGCGAATATTGTCTTTATGGTGGTATTAAGTGCGTTATTTTGGTGGTATTTTTGTAAATTTGCAATAGAAGTATCAAAAAATAGATTAAAGAATAAAAAACAGAAAAAACGATGAAATATTTTACAATAGAGGAGTTATGCAAGACGAGTACTAAAATAGAGAACGTACCGAATGCAGTAGAGAAAGCAAACTTGGTTTGTTTGGTGGAAAATGTACTTGACCCTATAAGAGAGAAATACGGCAAGCCTATAATAGTAACAAGTGGGTTTCGTTCGGAAAAGGTCAACAAAGCAGTAGGAGGAGCAAGCACCTCGCAACACGTTAAGGGACAGGCGGTGGATATAGTAACGAAAGGCAACAAGGACAACGCCGTATTATTCAAGCTTATATTAGAGATGAGAAAGCAAGGCGAGATAGCGTTTGACCAACTAATCAACGAATACCCGAATGGTTTAGGCACGCCGAGTTGGATACATATATCATACAAGGCAATAGGAGAAAATCGTGGGCAGGTGCTAATAGCAAGCAAACTTAAAGGAGGCAAGACAGTATATAGTTCAATATCATAAAAAATAAGGAGACAAAGAGATGAAAATAGATACTTGGGCACAATTTTGGGCGTTAGTTGTAGCGGTTTTCTTTGGATGTATGGAGGCGGTTAGAGACTTTTTGATGCCAATAAAGTATGTTTTGTTAGGGTGCGTTCTGTGTGTGTTTGTGGATTTGGTATTAGGCACGGCAGAGAGTATTAAAAGGGGGTTAGAGATAAGATGCTCCCGTGCGATGAGGCGGACGTTTGTAAAGTTGGGGATATACTTCTGTATGTGCTTGTTGGCAAGTTTCTTTCAGTTGATACTATCGGACGCAAAGATAACATTCCCTGCGTTAGGTTTGCTGATGAGTTTAGGGATTTGTTTGTTTGAGTTGGAGAGTATAATCAATCATTGGTTGATATTGCACGACAGGAAGCCGGTAGACTTCAAACACTTTTTTACTATTTTTCTCAAAGGCAAGAACAAGCTATTAGGGGAGTTAAGCGAGGAGTACGAGAAACAACAGAAAGATAAAAACAAGGATGAGGATACAATAAAGAAATAATAACGGCGTTATAGAAAAAAGAGAATTAAAGTCTCTCCTAAAAAGATGAGTAATAATAAAGAAGTTACAATAAACGCACTTACGTATAATCCCGGAAAGAAAGTTAATGTTATACTTACTCCAATAGAGATTAGAAATTTCCACGACAAAACTAAACATATAACCTCTTATGGATTAATGTAATAAGTATTATTCTAAATGGATGAACTTTGGGTGAAATGAGGGATACTTTGGGTGATACTTTCTTATTTGTTTTGTTGATTTAGAAAAAAGTGTATCTTTGCAAAAGAGAAATAGAATATAGAATAGAAATGGATTTGAGTATAATAACCGGTATTACTGCCCTTGTAGGAACTATTGGCACATTGATAGGAGTTGCATATAAAATCGGAAAGACGAGCAACAAGATAGATGTTATGGACAAAGAAATAAAAGATATAAAACAACAGATTTCTCAACAAAACGACGATCTAATAACGATGCGATCTATACTATCTTTGAAACATAAGGGCGTTGCTGACATCTTTTCACAAAAACATTCGCCGATAAGTCTTAATAGTTATGGAATAACTCAATTTGAGAAAATGAATGGGCATTCTTTTTTGGAGACAAATAAAGAAAAATTTTTCAAAAAAATAGATGAGCGAAAACCTAACGCCGCATTGGATGTAGAGAACGCCGCATTGGATGTAGAGAACGCCGCATTGGATGTAGAGAACGCTGCATTATTTGCCTGTATCTCCCTTAGTAATGAAACGTTTTTTAAGTCAATAAAAGATTTTGTATATAATTCGCCGATAATTAAAGTAAGAGATAAGGAAATAGAATTGTCGTTAGATGATGCTTGTTATATATTGAGTATTCCATTAAGGGATATGTATCTACAAGAGCATAAAGAATTATTGCCAAAATAAAAAAGAGTGAAATATAAAATAGAACTCTCTTTGAATCTATTATTATTTATCATAGTTTTTGCTCATATTAGAAATTCAAGTTGTTTATTATAAAACTCTCTACTACATTCTACTAATCTTATTTATTTAATAAAATTGGAAATAATTATAATAGTTATTAGTGTATGGTAAAATTCGCTATTCTATATTCCATAATTCAATAAGTCGTTCAATTTCTTTTAGTGGAAGTCGTTTGTTTTTGTTTTTGAGACATTCAAGTTTTTGTATCGCTATTTGGGATGAAATAATCTTGTTATTAACAAGTTCCTTGAATAGAAATAATATTCCATTAACTATTATATTATTATTCTGTGCAACTATTCTTGTATTCTTGTCCCCTGTTAATAGTCTGTAATTATTAGTCTTGGCATAAACACAAACAGAACAATCGGGTATAGACATATTATTTGTTTGTTGTGAATGAAAACTGATAACTTGCTCTAATTCTTTACTCGAAAAAGATTTGATTGTTAGAAGACCATTATTTATATATTGTTGAATATGTTGTTTTTGTTCGGTATTTGTTATTTCTTCCAAAACAAAATCCGTTGTATGAAACTTGTAGGGAAGTGAAAAAATATCTTTTAATAAATCCACAGAATATAAATCAATGAAAATATTTGTATCATTGACAACAATATTTGTATTCATTTTAGACAAGGGTTAGGTCGTTGTGTATTTGCTCTATGGGAAGATCTAAAAAATAAGAAGCTTTGGAGAAAGTTATTAAATCGCAAGAAAGGGCTTTGTATATTAATCTATTATACCTATCGAAAACCTCTTTTGGTATAGAAGTGTTTTCTATTACTTCTTTTAATTGTGGGTTAGTTTGCTTTTTGATATTATAAACTTTGTATCTATTTTCGGATATAATGTTCATATCTTTTGCTTTATACATTAATGCATCTATTGAGATACCAAATAAACGTTGGAGTGGTAGCAATTCATTAACGGAGATATCGTGCCGTTTCTCTCCCATAATGTGCCTAAAAATAGATCCAGAGATAAGCATTTCACTTGCAAATAAATTGCACAAAGATTCTTCTTTTTGCTGTTCTATTGTCTTATTAAAGTTAAGCAAAATGTGTCCTAATTCGTGTAAGATTGTAAATCTAATTCTTTCTGCGTTGGTGTTTGTGTTAACACATATTATAGGTTTATCGTTGGAAATATACGCACTTATCCCATCAAATTTTTTTACTTCTGCCGAAATCTCTAATACGATGATATTATGTTCTTCCAAAACATTCACAAGGTTCGCAATACCATCAAGACCGAGTTGCCAAACGTTTTTTAACTTATCAACGGCACAGATAACATCTTGCTTTGTATTAATCTTATTATTCTTAATAGGATTGATAAATTCATTATCAATATTCAATACTTCTTCTATTTCGCAATATTTTTCTACTTTGTATTTGATTTGTTCACGGATAGATTTTTCTGTCTTCTTGGAGAGTGTAGTATTCTTTCTAAACTCAATATTAGAAATAGAGTGAGTGAAAGGACGGAAGAAATAATCCACGTGCAAAGATAATGCTTGGGATAGAGATAATAATACTTCACTTGAAGGAAAAATCTTACCTTGTTCGTATTTGCTAATAGTTTGTTTAGATACGATATTCCCCATTTTATTACAGAGTTTATCCATTGATAAACCTCTCATTAGACGAGCATCTTTTAGTCGTTGTGCAAAAACCTCTTTCATAAAAAACGATGATTAATTAGGCGACAAAATTACAAAAAAATATTATTTTGTAACCTATTTTGATAGAAATTAAAAGAAAAGATAGCAATTGCTATCTTATTCCATTGGTTGCCCGCACTTGTCTAAACTCTGTATAACAATTAGCGATGTGGGTATTTGTCCATTGGCGAGACAATATCCATAACATACAATATTTCGCACCTCTTAATGCTCTACTCATATAATAGTCTTGTTTGTAGTATTCTTGTGAGGTATCGCTTTTTTGGTGTATTTGTTTGAGTATATTGTATTTTACTCCATCATTAGAAGCAAACACAAAGATATAGAAATTGTCCTTATTTGTCCATTCGCAATTTAAGATCATTCGCTCTATATGTTTGTATTGTCTTGTATCTAATAGGAAAGGTTTGGTTATTAGACTTATACTTTTGCAAATATCTTTGCTCGTATCGTATTGTTCTTTTATCTCATATAGATGTATTTGTTTGGTTTTGTTGTATATCTTACACAAAGAAAGTAATTGATTGTTCTCTACCTGGAAATAATCACTTCTTTTATAAAAGACTTGATAATCAAAACTGAATACGTATGTGTATTTGTCTTTCACTACAATACATATTTCGTTATGCACTTGATCATAATAGAATTGAGCGTTGGCAATCTCCTCTAAAAAATCACTTGTTATAGGGGTGAGTGTATTAGGGTCTACTATTTGCGATAGGTCTTGTTCTTTAATCGATTGAAATATTGTTGTGTCGTACTGTATAACCACAGGGGCGTATGATTTTATTGTTTTCAAATTCTCGTCGTTTGTTACACTTGGAACACCTTTCACTAAATCACTAATACAAGATATATCCTTGCCATTTACGATACAAAGTCCTCTTTTGGATAGGAACATTATACCCGATGGAGTATTTAATACGTTTGTGTTAGTTACTTGTGAGATACTTATCTGCGAAATAGTTTCGTATGATATATTATTGCTACCGACCGATAAGGCGAATATTCCCTGTGTTGTGAATACATATAAAGGATAAGATCCGAAGTTTCTATCGTTAGTTAGTCCTGTATTGGAACATACTGCCATAATGATATTATCTTTCTGTTCAAAAGAATAGTTATCTTCACTTGGTAAGACAAAAGGATTGCCCGTTCGTGTTAGTTGCATAATGTTAGTAGATTGTGAGGTTAGTATCTCGCTAAACGGTATTTTCTCTATGTCGTTATCGGTATTGATATTCTTTTGTATAAGATTAAAATGAGAAGTAAGACGAAGATCATAATCTTCCGTTATTGAGGGTGCAGTTAAATCAAATTCGGTATTAAGATTGGCATTTCGTGGTATATCACAGTCTATCGGTTTTATTCCTGTGGTAAAATATTTATCTTCTGTTGATTTCTTTTTGCACACAAAAGAAGTATTACCTCCTGCGAAAACTTGTTCAAAATCTCCTTTATATAATTGTATAGCGTCGGCGTCCGTATCTTTAAAAAAGATAAGAATGCTAAATGTTACTTTGTCGTTAAGCGGATAGGAAAAGAGTTTTGGCAAAGACAAAATAAAAGAATTATCTTCGTTTTGTATAATATAGTTATCGGGGTAGTTTATTTTGTGTTTGATGGCAAATTGTTCGTTATTATATTCGCCCTCTATTGTGTAATACATTCCATCCACGACTGCGTCTAATTGCTCGGTTGAGAAAGAAGTATAAGATGGGATAAGTTTCTTAATCAAGTTATAAAACTTTGTCTTTTGCGTTTCATCGGTTTGACTTGTTATAAAAGTTAGGTCGGAGTCTATGGCATAATCGTATCCTTTGAATATATTATAGTAGAGATTATAAAGATGTTGTTTGTCGTTATATAAGTAAGAGTATTTGAACATTACTTCATTGTCTGTTTGCGGAGAAGACAAGATAAGGTTGCCCTCTAATGCTTCTATATCATCGTATTTGGTTACGAAAGTGAAACGCTTACTTGTATTAGTAGTTTTCTCTCTTTCAAAATAATCTTTATCGAAACTCTTTACTCTATAATATGTACCATTTAATAATTGTTCTTTTAGTTGTGTCTCGTTTCGTGGAAATTGTACCTGTACACATCCGCCTGTATTATACGATTTTAGAATTATCGGATTATTTATTATTTTGCCATCTTTGTCTAAATCAACACAGAATATTGGTCTTGTCATAAATAAGTCCATACTCTCTATTATACCTTGATCCATTAATAACAATATATTCTTCCAACTATTATTCATGTCAATTGTTATAAAGTGAGTGCCGTAAGGATTATACATAACGACCACATCGGTATACATCGGATCGCCTAATTTATCATCATTAGAAGATAGTTTGCAGATAATAGATACAGGAAAATCATTTAACACACTGCCCTTTGTTGCTATATCGTCTCCGTTAGTGTCTGCGTAAGTTATATTAGAATAACCCATATAAGTGCCATCATATAATCTAAACGCTAATCGATAGAAAGATAATCCATAAAACACATCTTTTATTTTGGCATCTATCACAAATTCATTAAAAGCCCCATATTCTGTATAAGTGCCGTATGTTTGATTAACTCCTTGTAAGGCGTCTCGCATATATCCGAGTGTAGCCTTTGCTACATTGGATATATTGTCATAATTAACATTAGTCGCTCCGTTGCTATAATCTATTATAGGGTAGAGTTTATTTGCTTTGTTATAGTTGTGTTTATAGAATAGATAGCTTTTTTGCTTATCATCGTCAGATAGCGCTGTTGGTTTTTTAGTAGTAGGGAAGTTAAATCCTGTTTCCCAATCGCTACTTGTTCTTGTCTTGTCTTGTTTTTGATACATCGGTATTCCTCTTGCCCAGATAGTAGTATTGAGGTTATCAAAAGTGATCTGTTTGTATTTTTTTTCTTTTAACTTGTAGAGAAAGAAGTATTTTTTTTCTTTTGTGCAGACGATTAGCACATCGTACAGATAGGACACTGAAATAATATCATCCTCTTCTAATAAAGTGCTTACTCTCTTTTCGGTATTCTTATCGTATAGATATAGTCTATTGTTAGTCTTTACGATATAATACTCGTGGCGACTTGTCGGATGGATGATTACTTGGTATTCGTCTTCTGCTCCTAATTGTATTGCTTTTGTTGTTATCTGTTTTCTGTTGCCAACGTTTCGCCAGGTATTACCTTCTGGGCGGAGATTTATTATTTCTTCCATTGCTCCCTCGTTGCAATTGATACGTTGATTAACACGCTCTATCCCCTTAAAGATTATGTTTTTTACTTCTTTTTTAGCCATTTTATTTATTCGTTTTTGCAAAAATATTAATTCTTTTAGTTGCGACTGTGTTATTTTAACACAAAAAATAATTCAAACTTTTGTAATATTGCAAATAATATAATAAAAAATTAATTTACAGTATGGATCCAATAACAT
>CAVGDP010000185.1:0-5840 GCA_963627985.1 uncultured Eubacteriales bacterium | reverse complement strand
CAGTAATTATTTCTATAAGTACAGTAATTATTTCTATAAGTACAGTAATTATTTGCTTCATTACACTTATTATCTCAAAGATTAATACTATTTTGTATTCGGTTTAATTATCTTTGTGTTTTTTTATTGATGTTTGTACGAAAATTAGTATCTTTGCAAAACGAAAATAATAGAATAATCTAACTTAATAATAATACAATACGATGTTTACGGGAATAATCGAAACAACAGCAAAGGTTGTAAACATAGAACAAGAAAATACTAATTTTCATTTTACTTTGGAATGCTACATTGCTGATGAGTTGCATATAGATCAAAGTTTCGCTCACGATGGATGTTGTTTAACAATCGTAAAACTTGATAAGCAAAAAAAACAATACGTTGTTACTGCAATGAAAGAGACAATGGATAGAACAAATCTTGCTTATTGGAAGGTAGGATCGGAGATTAATGTAGAGAGAAGTATGCATCAGGACGGCAGATTTGATGGTCATATCGTTCAAGGACACGTTGATAACACTGCTACTTGTACAAAAATAATAGATGAGAAAGGTTCTTGGCGTTATTACTTTACTTTTAATGATAAAAATCATATTCATTCCACGGTTGAGAAAGGAAGTATTTGTGTTAATGGAGTTTCTTTAACTGTTGTGGATAGTAACGAAAGTGATTTCTCTGTTTCTATCATTCCTTACACACAAGAACATACTAATTTTCATTGTTTAGAAGTTGGTAGCGTTGTAAATATTGAGTTTGATATTATTGGAAAATATATTGAGAAGTTATTAAAAGAATATATCAAAAAATAAATGCTTATAGATACCTCTCAAACTACGGATTTGTGCGTTACTGTTCATGTCCAAACGCCATATATAGATGATAACACGATAAAAGAGTATATTAACGAACTTTCTTTCCTAATTAAGACTTTGGGGGCTAACAGTGTGAAAGCATTTTGCCAAAAGTTATCAATGGAAGACAGTAAGACATACGTTGGAAGTGGCAAATTACGAGAAATAAAACAATATATAGACGAAAAAAATATTCAATATGTGGTATTTGATGACGAATTATCGCCCTCACAGTTACGAAATATAGAGACTATTTTGCAATGTCAGATATTAGATCGCTCACAAGTAATATTGAATATTTTTGCAGAACACGCATCTACTTCTCATTCCAAAACGCAAGTAGAATTGGCACAATATAAATACATTCTTCCGCGTCTGAAAAGAATGTGGACGCATTTGGATAGACAGAAAGGTGGTTTGAATATGAGGGGACCAGGAGAAACTCAAATAGAAACAGATAGACGTATTGTATTGTCCAAAATTACTCTTCTCAAACATAAACTTATACAAATAGATAAACAAAAAACTTTACAAAGAAATAATCGTAACCAGATGATTAGAGTATCGTTGGTCGGTTATACTAATGTTGGGAAATCCTCTCTACTCAATCTTTTGTCCAAATCCGATGTCTTGGTTGAGAATAAACTCTTTGCTACTTTGGATACTACTATTAGAAAGGTAGTAATAAATAATCTCCCTTTTTTACTAACAGATACGGTCGGTTTTATTAGAAAACTACCCGAGACTTTGCTTGAAAGTTTCAAAAGTACATTAGAGGAGGTCTCTTTGGCAGATATTCTAATACATGTTGTTGATATTTCTAATCCAAATTTTGAAAATCAAATACAACAAGTTAATCAAACTCTCATGGAAATAGGTGCTAAAGACAAACCTACTATTATTGTATTCAATAAGATAGATAATTATTCCTATATTCCCAAAGAAGAAGACGATTTAACGCCTTTTGAGAAAATTAATTTCTCATTAGAGGACTGGAAACGCACTTATCTCAATAATAACATGTACAAAACAGTCTTTATTTCTGTTAAAAACAAAGAAAATATTGAAGAGTTAAAACAAATTCTTTACTCAACAATCAAAACAATTCACACCAAAAAATTTTATTACCTATGAAAAAGACAATATTTATCCTTCTCTGCTTATTGTTATGTGTAGATCTCTTTGCATCATCTTCTCCTATTGAAAAGAAAAAAGGTAGACACAAAGCAGTAAAACGAATTATGACAACAATGACCGAAAGACAAATGATAGGTCAATTGTTTATGATAGACGTTTATGCAATTAAGGACGATAATCAAGAGAAAAAAATACTCAAACAAATAGATAGTAATTACATCGGTGGAATCTGTTTTTTCAAAGGTAATCAAAATGATTTGATACGTCTAAATAAGTTATTCAATCTAAATAGTAAGATACCATTATTTGTTGCCATTGACGCAGAATGGGGATTGGGTATGCGTTTGAGTGATGGCAAGACTATACCTATGGCAATGACTATGGGAGCATTAAATAAGAATAATAGATATTTAGTAAATGATTTGGCAAGAAATGTTGCCCTGCAATGCAAATCACTTGGTATAGATATTAATTTCGCTCCCGATGTAGACATAAATGTTAATCCTAACAATCCTGTAATAAATATGCGGTCTTTTGGAGAAAACAAAACAAAGGTTGCGTTATTTGGTAGAGAATATTTTCAAGGTCTGCAATCTAATGGTGTTATGGCTTGTGTAAAACATTTTCCCGGACACGGCGATACTCAAACCGATTCTCATAAAGCAACTCCTATTATAACACATACGAAAGATTTTATTGATAGTATTGATAGTTATCCTTTTAGATTTGCAATTGACAATAAGGTTTGGAGTGTTATGATAGGACATTTAGAAGTTGGAGCACTAACCATAGATACCATTATACCCTCTTCTATCAATAAAGATATAATAACTAATTATTTGATAGACGATTTGGGATTTGAAGGAATTGTCTTTACTGATGCTATGAATATGAAGGGTCTTACTTCTCGTTATGGCAAAGGAGAAGCAGAGGTTATGGCTATCTTGGCAGGTGTTGATATTATTCTTATGCCCGAAAACATTGATACAGCAATTAATGCCATAACTAACGCCATTAATGAGGGTCGTATTTCCAGAAAGTTGTTAAAAGAAAAATGCGAAAAGGTACTTAATTGGAAATATGATATGGGTTTATTGGACAAAGATGAGCAAGGAAATTATAAAGAACGCAAATTATCCCTACCAGATAAGAAATTATTAGATAGTTGTGATAATCTTACGGCGCAAATATATGATAATGCAGTAACGAATGTTTATAAAAAGGACTTACCTCCTATTTCGGACACAACTGTATTTATTGGTATTGGAACAACATCGTATAATACCTTAATAAACAATATTAATAATAGTACAACTCCCCTATTCAAACAAATTTCTTGGCAAACTACACAAAAAGATTTAGACTCTATTCTCATGTCTTTACCACAAAATAAACCAACATATATTTTGGTTGCCGGGGGTAGATTTGCTAACAATCTTACTTATTATGGTACTCCCAAAAATGTATTTTCTATTCTAAAAAAGATTAATGATAATCTATCCACTTCTCAAACTCTTGTACTATTTACTAATGCGTATTTTTTGAAATATATCGATACAATGTATAATTTTGATAATATCCTAATCGCTTATGAAAATAATGATTTCACTCAACAAAGTATAGCAAAGGTGTTAAATAAAGAATTAGTACCTAATGGTTCTTTACCTGTAACTGCAAAGAAGGAGCATATAAATTTAGAAATTAAACAAGAATATAGCCAAGAAAATGAAACAAGTATAGAAAGTTTTGATATTAGTTTATTAAAGAAAATGAATATCAATCCAAATTATATAAAGAGTATTGATTCTATCGCTACGGAGGGTGTAAAACAAGGAGCATATCCTGGTTGCCAAGTGCTAATAGCAAAAGATAATAACATTATTTTTGACAAAAACTACGGCTTTCTTACTTACGACAGTATGAACAAAGTAAATAGTAGCACAATGTACGATATTGCGTCTCTTACAAAGGCTTTGGCTACAACAATTGCCGTTATGAAACTCTACGAAAATGGAAAAATTGATTTAGATGCAACAATCAAAACATATCTACCCGAATATAAACATTGCAAATTCGCTAAATTAACTATCAAAGATATACTTAGTCATTATAGTACCTTACCTGCGACTTATCCTTTTTGGACTGAAACCATTAAAGACGGAGAATTAGACCCTAATCTCTATGATTATGAAGTCTATATGGACGAAAATTATATGCCTGTTACTGATAAATTATTTATAAAGAAGACTTATCTTCAAACTATGCGAAATAAATTAAAAAAAATCAAATTACAAGAGCAACAATATCGATATTCAGATTTGAATTTTTTGATTTTAGAATTTATTGTTGAGAAGATAAGCAATCAAAGTCTTGATAAATTCTTGGAAAATGAGTTTTTCCTACCTATGAATCTGCAAAATACATGTTTCAATCCACTTGATAAAGGCAAAAATAAAGAAAATATTGCACCAACAGAAAACGAAAAAATCTTCCGTAAGCAACTTATTCAAGGCACAGTACATGATCCTATGGCGGCTTTGCATGGTGGTGTTTGCGGTAATGCTGGCGTATTCTCTACAACACACGATCTTTACGCAATTTGTTCTATGCTTTTGAACGATGGTATATATAATGGTAAGAGATATTTGCAGAAAAACACTATTACTGTATTCAACACTCGCTATTTCAAAGATAAGAATATAAGACGTGCTTTGGGATTTGATAAACCTTTTATCTCCTCTCCATCAACTCATTGTAGTAAATATGTTTCGCAAAATAGTTTTGGACATTCAGGTTTTACGGGTACATACTTTTGGATTGATTCCGAGAATAATACAATCTTTATTTTCTTGTCTAATCGCGTCTATCCTTCTACGACTCCGAATAAATTAGCAGATATGAATATTAGAACAGATATTCATGATTTGATTTATAAAGCAATTGAGAATTAATCTATTTCAAAAGATTTCAGGATAATGGATAAAGAGAAGATAAAATATATTAAGAATCTTGCTCAAAAATTTGAAAATAAAGATTTTATTTCAGCAGATCCTATATCTTTTCCGCATCTTTTCAAGGAGAAAAAAGATATTGAGATAGCGGCTTTCGTTGCCCAATGGTTAGCGTATGGCAAAAGGGAATTATTCCTAAAAGTTTTGAATACGTTAGCAATAGAAATGGATTACAAACCATTTAATTTTATTGCAAATAGAGAATTTAGAAAGTGGAGTACAGATAATAATTGCTTGTATAGATTTTTCAAAAAGAAGGATTTTTATTTTCTTTGTCAATCTTTATACAATATATATATTATAGAAGGAAAGGGCGAGAAAAGTTTTGAAGATATTTTATTGGAACGACTACAAACAAGAGAAAATTATGATACTCTGTTAGTTATATCCGAAATTGAGAATTTATTTATTAATATCAAGGGAATACCCTCTAATACGAAGTCAGCATGTAAACGTATTTGTATGTTTCTAAGATGGATGATTCGGAGGTCTTCTCCTGTTGATTTTGGTATATGGCATCTCCTTAAACAAGAGCAACTTATCATACCATTAGACACTCATGTTTTTAGACAAAGTAGACTATTAGGATTAACTTCTCGCAATGATGTATCTATGAAAACTGCTATTGATATAACGAATAAACTCAAAGAAATTTTCCCTACCGATCCTACCAAAGCAGATTTTGCTCTTTTCGGTTTGGGTATTAATTCCACAAAGACAACAAAAGAATAACCTCTCTTAATATCACAAATTATTCTGTTAAATTCACATATCATTCAAATAACTTCAATAACTATTTTAATAACTTCAATAACTATTTTAATAACTTCAATAACTATTT
>CAVGDP010000184.1:0-32241 GCA_963627985.1 uncultured Eubacteriales bacterium | reverse complement strand
GATAATCAAACTTTCGGACAGACACAGAACCCTTAGGGGGGGGATGTCTGTCCGATAATACAAAAAAAGCAGCATAATCCTACCGAAAAACTCCCTATTTCTCTCCAAAAAATCAAAAAGTATGTCCGGTAATGTAGGAAATTGAGTGATTTTTCTGTGTTAGTTTAATCTGTTAATTAATAATTATTTACACGTATTTTTTAACATTACAAATTATCGGACAGACACAGAACCCTTAGGGGGGGGATGTCTGTCCGAAAGTAGAGAAAAAGATTTATAAATTATAAAAATAAAAAAACATAATGACACACGATAGAAATTTTAGATTTGGTTTGTCTGACGATAGCAAAGATAGGGGCTTCTGTCCTAAATGCCATCGTAGAGACTTTACTCCTTACAAAGATTATGAAACTAATCAATTAATAGATAAGGAATTATGTGGTAAATGCTCGCACGTTGGAGCAGAAAGTGAAGGACATTGCAACTATCACCTACCACCAAGAGAATATTTTAGACAATACCCTACACGTAAGCAGGAATTGTTTGGTAATGAACACTATAATTCTCAAAATAAGTATAATAATCACACGAATACTTATAATAATAATTTAAATAAGTATAGTAATTATTCGGATAGAAGTTTTGGTAATTCTCTAAAAAATAACCCTAATTTTAGCCCGAATAAGCGTAATTATGGTGTTTATGGGGGAGATAATAGAGTGTTAAATAATAACCCTAATAAACTTGATTTAGAGGCCTTAATAGAGAGATTATACGACTGTGATTATATTCCTAATGATTATATCAAAAGTAAGGGTATTGATAGTTTGGAAATGTGTTCGTTGGGTAATTATTTATTGAGTAAAAAGATTGATAGAGAAGATATTATAGAGATGTATAAGGATATGTATATTCGTTCTAATGCCTCTCATCAAACGATTTATTATCTAACAGACTCTACTCATAGGATTCGTTCGGCAAAGATAATGAATTATGATAAAGATGGTCATAGAATTCGTTATAGTAGTGAAAATAAGGATAATAGTACCTTTATTGCAGATGCTTTTTGGTTGCATAAGCAGTACGAAAAGGAGTTGAAAGAAGTCAATTCGGGGTATCATTTCAATTTTAAGGGTTTGCCATTTGGGTTGGAAAATCTATTAAAAACGATTGAAAATTATGGAGTTAAACAGACAGTTGTTTGGTTATTTGAGGCAGAAAAAAGTGCAAGCATAATGCATCTATTATATAAGAAAAGGTATCCACATTTGGCTATGATAGGTCTTGGAGGTAAGGGTAATCTTTCTACGAGAATGTTAGTGAGTTTGAAAGAATTAGGGATAAATTCGCTAATTGCCTTCCCTGATAAAGGATGTTTGGTGGATTGGAGAGAAAATGCTCAAAAAATATATTATGAATTGGGGATGAGTGTCTTGGTTAGTGATAAGATAGAGACGAGTACTTTGGAGGACGGCAAGGATATTATAGATTTTGTCCTGTAAAAAAAAGCTGATTCTACAAATTTTTTGAAAAAAGGCTACTTTCGGACAGACATCCCCCCCCTAAGGGTTCTGTGTCTGTCCGATAATTTGTAATGTTAAAAAATACGTGTAAATAATTATTAATTAACAGATTAAACTAACACAGAAAAATCACTCAATTTCCTACATTACCGGACATACTTTAACCTTTTTAACGTATTTATTCTTTTTAACGTATTTATTTTTACATCCTGCATTGCCGTTATTTGCTATTTTAAGGTACTTTTTAGACGCTTTTATTATTTTTACGAGTATTTTATCATCTCTTTATTTTTCGTGTCTAATTTGCCCCTTAAATTGATTTTTTTATTTTTAGATAATTATTGTGTTATCGGATTTGTATTTTTTGTATCGCATACGTATGTTTCACTATTCGCTATACTATCCCAATCATCCTCTTTCGAAAAAGTTTCTCCGCCTTCAAAATTTTCTTTCTTTTTTCTTTCTTTTTTTAAAAAAAGATTCTTGTTATAATTCTTGTTATAATTCTTGTCATATACACTAGTGTTAATATATATGGAGCCGGAGGACATTTTTGTCCGCCCCGGAGGACATTTTTGTCCGCCCCGGAGGACATTTTTGTCCGCCCCGGAGGACATTTTTGTCCGCCCCGGAGGACATTTTTGTCCGCCCCGGAGGACATTTTTGTCCGCCCCGGAGGACATTTTTGTCCTCCAATTTAGAGCCTGTATATAGGGCATAATTTAGAAAGAGAAATAGACAATTTTTTCATTAGGATTATGCTGCTTTCTTCGACGAAAAAAAGGAGATAGGGAAAAAGTTAAGAAAATTATCTAAATATTTTTGTAATAAGTAAAAAAAATGTGAAAAAATAGTTGCTATATCAAAAAATTGTTGTATCTTTGCATTATGAAAAAGGTTAAGGAAAAAACTTAATCTATAATAAATTAAATTTATTTATTAACAATTAAAACCTATTACAATTATGTATTACGTTAAAACGAAACCAAGAAAATTTTGGATTAAGGGTGAGCAAGTAGACAGATGTTATGCGAAACTATTTCGTGGTGAGACTGTTACCTTAGATGCACTTGCAAAAGAAGTATCACATGCAACTTCACTTTCAGAACCGGATGTGTTGAGTGCCTTGAAAGCTTTTCAAATTCATATTCAGGCACATATAATCAATGGAGAGGGTGTAGCCTTGGGCGACTTAGGTTATATATTTCCAAAGATAAAATCACAAGCCGTTGCTACTCAGGAAGATGTTTCAGCAGAAACTATTTTGAAAGTAACTGCACGTTATTACCCATCGGTTAAATTCAAAACTGCATTGAAGAGTGCAACCTTCGAGGAGAGAACTCTACCTGCAACTGTGTAACCTATTAGGTAAGAAACAAGAAACTTACTTTTTTTAACAATCTTCTTTGGTCGTATGACTACTTCTAAATTAATCTAAATCTAAGGACTTCTCTATAAAGAAGAGGTCCTTTTCCTCTTAGGAAAGAATTACCTCGGAAATTGATTATAAGATAATGTAAGATAAGAAAAGATAATGTAGGATAAGAAAAATTTTATAATTTTGCACATTCGTAAAAAAGTAAAAGAAAGATGAAAGATAGACAAGAGGCAATAAGAGAGGCAGCACAAAAGGCTAATATGAGAGTTATTGCTTTGAGTACCACGTATAAAGAAGAAGAGTTAAGAGAGAAAACTAACGAGATTATAAAGGATTTTAGAGAGATAAGAGTGGAGGATTTTCTACGTTAAGAAATAAAAAAGTAAGAGAAAATTAAATAAGAATGGGAAAATAATTGTTTGGTATAGAAAATTTTTTGTAACTTTGCCAGTTGGTAAATAAAGATAAAAATAAGTGAAGATAATCAAAATAAAATATTTATTAGTAGTAATGTTTTGTGGGTTGTTGATGTGTCCGTTTGATACATTTGCACAGAACAGACAAAGTTTGGAGAAAGAAAAGGCGAAGTTGGAGAAAGAAATTGCCTCTATGAACGCTATTTTGAAGGAGACAAAAAAGAAAAATAAGATGTCTGCCTCGGAGTTGCAGATAATAAAAAAGAAAGTATTGCAAAGACAACAATTAGTAAATAATATATCCTCGCAAATAAATATATTAGATGCACAGATAAAGACTACTCAACGCACAATAGGAGAGGAATATAGAAACCTTGAAGTACTGAAACAGAATTATGCTCAAATGTTGCGTTATGCTCAACGAAACAAGACGGCAGCAGATAAATTGTTGTTTATTTTTTCGGCAAAAGATTTTCACGATGCGTATCAAAGATATGTGTTTTTCAGAAAATTCGGTCAGATACAAAGAAAGCAGATGGCTATGATAGCAAAGAAAACAAACGATCTGACCACGATGTCAAACGACTTATTAAGTAAGAAAAATTCACAGAATATACTTCTCAAACAAGAGAAAGCACACACTGCAAGTCTTTGGCAAGAGAAAAAAGAAAAAGAAAAGGCAGTAAAAGATATAAAAAAGAGAGAAAAACAACTCTCACAGCAGATCCAACAAGCACAAAAGAAACGTAAGAAATTGCAACAGCAAATAGACGCTGCAATTAATGCCGAGATAAAGAAACAACAACAGTTAGCAGCAAAGAAAAACGCCAAGGCAAATACAAGTAAGGATAAGACAAGTTCCGCTAATAAGCAAACAACTGCCGAGGCGAAGAGTACGACGATGTTAGCCTCTGCAAAGGATGTAGAGTTGAATAAAGGTTTTGTGGGTAATAAAGGAAAATTGCCGTGGCCGGTAGATAATGGAGTAATAGTGAGTAGTTTCGGAATACACGAACACCCGGATATAAAAGGCGTACAGATAGAGAATCAAGGTATTGATATAAGGACAACTAAAGGTGCTTCTATAAAGAGTGTTTATGAGGGTGAGGTATGTAGTGTCTTTCAGGGACCTAACGGTAAGCGGGTAGTAATCATAAGACATGGCGAATATATGACGGTATATACTAATCTGGCATCTGTCTCTGTTAGTAAGGGTAGCAAAGTAAGTATGGGGCAAAAGATAGGTACGATAGCAACTAATGATAATGGTCAGAGCGAGATGAATTTCCAAGTCCGCAAAGGTACTAAAACACAGAACCCTGTACTATGGTTGAGAAGATAATAAGCAAAAACAGAAAGATACATAGAGATAATAAATAAGATATATAATAACAAAGAAAAGAAAAGAGAAGAAATGACAAGGAAGATAAATTTATTCGTGGTTATGATTTTGTTGTCTGTAACGATGTTTGCACAGCAGAATCCATCTAAATGGACTTTTAGGACAGAAAAGATAAATGACTCTATTGCAGATTTAGTTATCAATTGCCATTTGCAAGACGGTTGGCATATATATTCACAGAAGACAAAAGGAACAGAGCGGCCGATAGAGTTTCGTTTTGAACAAACCAAAGATTATCAGTGTATAGGAGGAGTAAGAGAGCCAAAAAGTATGGCTAAATACGATAAGTACGAAAAAGATACTACAAGATATTTTGAGGGTAATGTTGTCTTTCGTCAGAAAATAAAAATAAGGACCGATAAAGACTTTAAGGTAAAAGGTGTAGTAACTTTCCAATTGTGTGAGAATGGTTCGTGTATTCCACCGCAAGATGTAGAATATTCGTTTGATGTCAAAGGCAATCCGAATGTAGAAGATACACCACAAGAGTTATTAGCCGAGACAAGCACAGTAGAAACGAGCGAGACAAGTACCGAGCAGATAGCAGAGGCAACAATGAACGATAAACAAGCACGTTCTATGGGAGATACCAAAGATTTAGCAAGTAAATCTTTATTTATGGTCTTTTTAATTTCGTTTGGAGTAGGTTTAATAACTCTACTTACACCGTGTGTATTTCCTATGATACCGATGACAATATCGTTCTTTCTGCACGGCAATAAAACTAATCGTCAGGGTAGGCGTCAAGCGTATTTCTTTGGTGCTTCTATTATTCTAATCTTTGCTATCTTGGGCTTGTTGCTTACATTGATATTCGGCAAAGATGCTATGTATATTATCTCAACTCACTGGATACCAAATGTTATATTCTTTATTATATTCTTTGTCTTTGCGTTGTCTTTCTTTGGATTATTCGAGATAACTATGCCGAGCAAATGGGTAAATAAATCAGATAAAGAGAGTGAGAAAGGTGGTCTATTAGGAGCGTTTTTTATTGCCTTAACGACGGTTTTAGTGTCTTTCTCCTGTACAGGACCTATTTTAGGAGCGGCATTAGTAGAGATGGCTTCGGGGTCGAGTAATTCGTTTGTGTTCTTTATCTCCATGTTAGGTTTTGCAGTAGGGTTTGCCTTGCCATTTACTTTGTTGGCAATGTTTCCATCGTTTTTGAAGAATCTAAAAAGTGGATCGTGGCTCAATAGTGTTAAGATAGTGTTTGGTTTCTTGGAGTTAGCCTTAGGATTGAAGTTTTTGATGGTAGCAGATCAAGCATGTAATTGGGGGATACTTCCACGTACGACATATTTATGTATTTGGATAGTAATATTTGCTATGATAGGTTTCTATCTAATAGGTAAATTGCGATTCAAGGGTGATACCGAGCTAAAACATATTTCAGTTCCACGCTTATTTCTTGCTATTATATCGTTCTCGTTTACAATCTATATGATACCTGGTCTATGGGGAGCACCATTGAGTGCGATCTCGGGTTATTTACCTCCTGTTTCTTCGCAAGAGTATAATATAGAGAAGATTATAGTAGAGAATCAGGGTACTTCGGGTGCTACTGCTAATATGGGTGATTTTCCATTGAATAGAAAATATGCAGACAAATTAGACGAACATGTACCTGTTGGTTTTCGTGCGTTTTTCGATTTGAAAGAAGCACAAGAGTACGCAAAGAAAGTAAATAAGCCTTTGTTCTTGGATTTTACAGGCAAGAGTTGTGCTAATTGTAGAGAGATGGAGACGGCAGTTTGGACGGTGCCGGCAGTAAAGGAGTTGATACAGAAAGAATATATTTTAGTTTCTTTGTATTGCGACGAGAACACGATAGAGTTGCCAAAAGAGGAGTGGCAAGAGATTAACGGTAAGACGATTAAGACACTTGGCAGACGCAATCTTAACTATCAGATAGAGGAATTTCATGCTAACGCACAACCATTGTATGTGCTTATGGATGGAGAGGGCAACTTATTGACAGACAAACCGCAACCATACGATAAGAATGCTAATAAGTTCATTGAATTTCTAACCAAGGGATTAGATAATTTCAAGAAAAAATAAAGAACTTTCCTGATAGGTACTTCTTTGCTTATTATATAAGGTAGAATGCTTATAAAACCTTATAGAAAGAAGGTTAGTACTTATCAAAAATAGAATTAGTATTTATTAAGAATAGAAACAAAAGTAGTTAAAAATAGAATTAGATTTATTCAGATAGAATCACAGATTGAGAGAGAGGAGAAGGAGGAGAATAAAAAAAATGATAACTACTTTTGTTATAAAGAGCAGTTATTCATTTAATAAGAGTAAATAAAAATCGTCTGTAAAAAGATATTACCTCTAACCTATCTTGCCGTTGAGATATTCTCTTGTACGAGTGTCTTTGGCATTGGCAAACAACTCCTTGGTAGGAGCGTATTCTACCATCTCACCTAAAAACATAAACATCGATTTATCACTAATACGTTTTGCTTGAGACATATTATGAGTAACGATAATGATGGTAAGTTCCTTTTTGAGCGAAAGAATAAGGTTCTCTATTGTAAGCGTTGCTATCGGATCTAATGCACTTGTAGGCTCATCCATAAGTAATATCTCGGGACGTAAAGCTAACGCCCTCGCAATACAAAGTCTTTGTTGCTGACCACCAGAAAGAAAAGTACCATTCTTATTAAGACTATCTTTTACTTCATCCCACAAAGCAACACTGCGAAGAGACCTCTCTACGATATCATTTCTTTCAGATTTGGTTAGTTTGATACCATTTAGTGTATAACCCGATAAAACATTACCCGCAATAGACATAGTAGGAAAAGGATTAGGCTGTTGGAAGACCATACCTATACGCCGTCTAACAATATTAGCGTTCATTTGGAATATATCTTCTCCATCTAATAAAATCTCACCTTTTACCTCTATATTGCGATATAGTTCGTGCATACGGTTAATAGATCTCAATAAAGTACTCTTACCACAGCCCGAAGGTCCCATAACGGCAGTTATAGTATTGCGATTGATATCGGCAAAGATATGTTTTACACTCTGAATATTCTTGGCATAAGATACACATAAGTCTCTTATTTGTAGGATTGGGTTTTCTGACCCAGAATTTATGAAATTTTCCATTTTCTTGATATTATTTTTGCAGAAATATTAATAATAAGTACAATAATCAAAAGTAATAAAGATGCAGCCCAGATAAGACTTTGCAAAGAAGGATCGTTGAAGAATTGCCATATAAGTAAAGGTATGGCAGACATAGGTTTTTGGATATTCCACTGAATAGCAGCACAACCCAAAGCAGTAAAAGTTAAGGGTGCTGTTTCTCCTATCGCCCTTGATATAGAAAGCATAATACCCGTAAAGATACCTCCAAAGGCAGAAGGAATAAGTACATGAAAAACACAGCGAAAATAATTAGATCCTAAGGAGAGTGCTGCTTCTTTTAGATTAGAAGGTAGAAGATTCAAAGCCTCTTCTGTGGAACGAATTATCAAAGGTAACATTATTATCATCAAAGCAATACCTCCTGCAAGACCTGAATAACCTTTCATAGGTATAACTATTAAGGCATAAACAATAATACCTACAATAATAGAAGGCGTACCTTGAAGTAAATCAGTTAGGTAACTGACTATTTTAGCAAATTTGGTAGTCTTTCTCTCGGATAAGAAAACACCTGTCGCAATACCGATCGGAACAACAATAACACAAGCCAATAATAACATAAGTAATGTACCTATTATACCATTAACTATACCACCATCAATAGGCAGATTATTATTGATAGCAACCATAGCATCGTAAGATGTCGGCATCGGTTTGGAAATAAACGAAAGGGTTAGATATTTAGCACCTTTTACGATCACTGTAATCAAAATTGCAAACAAAGGTATTGCAGTTAATAAACAGAAAAGACAAACTCCAAAATGTAAGCTATGGGAAAGAAATATTCGTTGTTTAACTCTCCCTTTTGAATATGAATTATGTTTTATATTCATGATTGTAAAGATTTTCTAATTAGCATTTTACCTAATAAATTAATGATAGCCGTTAAGAGAAATAATATTAGTGCAATAGCAAACAAAGAGGATAGACGTAAGCCTTGTGCTTCACCAAATTGATTAACGATTATACTTGCCATAGTGTTTCCAGTAGAGAAGATAGAATTGGGTATAGAGTTAGTATTGCCGATTAGCATAGTAACAGCCATAGTCTCACCTAAGGCTCTACCGATAGATAAGATATAAGCAGAGAAGATACCTTTGATAGAAACAGGAAAGACTACTCTTGTTATAACCTCTTTGCGTGTTGCACCCAAAGAATAAGCACCTTCTTTTAGATTATTAGGTACCATTTTGATAAACTCACTTGAAAGCGAAGCAGCGTAAGGAATAATCATAATAGCAAGAACTAATGACGCCGTTAGAATACTTGACCCTTGTGGAGAAATATTCATACTTGCAATTATGGGACGTAATATATAAAAACCCCATAAACCATATATAATAGAAGGTATACCTGCTAATAAATCAGTAGAAGTTGAAAGTATGGTAGAGATTTTTCTTTTTCTGTAATATTCTCCTGTAAATAAAGCAATAGACAAAGAAAATGGAATACAAATAATGATTGCCAAAAGCGTTGTCTCTAATGTACCTATTATGAAAGGTAAAGCTCCATATTGCTCGCTTGTAGTAGAGTAGGACCATTCTTTGGAGAATATAAAATTGAACAAACCAAACTTCTCGAAGGCAGAAAAAGAACTTCCTATTAAGGATAATATCACAGCCGAACAAATAATCGGCACAATAGTAGCAACAACCCATAGCAATGCTTTGAATATGCCATCGCTATGAATTGAATACCATTGTTTGATGCTTAAAAAACTTTTCATCGTCTTTTATTTCAAAATAGGTTTGCCGTTATAGGTTATTTGTTTTATGTTATTTAGTGAAATATCTACTGCCTTTTGTGGTAGTGGAGCGTAATTCACACTTGTAGTTAATGCTTGTGCCCTAGCGCTTATTATGTATTGCAATAAATCTACAACTGCTTGTGCTTGCTGTTTTGTTCTGTTGTCGTAAGCTTGTTCTTTATAGACAACAATCCACGTAAATAATGCTATTGGATAAGCACCCTTAACATTAGAATTAACTATCATCACCCTTGTATCTTGTGGAATATCACCTGCGGCAGCAAGGGAGATACTTTCTTTGTTAGGTTTGACGAATTCTCCATTAGAGTTTTGCAAAGTAGCAAAGTTTATCTTCTGTGCAAAAGCGTATTCGGAGCCAACATAACCTATAGCACCTTCTGTTTGAGAAACTAAACCTGCAACTCCTGGATTACCTTTACCTGCTTGACCAACGGCGAAGTCTACTGATTTACCTGCACCATATTTCTCTTTCCAAGCTTGACTAACAGAAGATAAATAAGAAGTAAATACAAATGTAGTACCCGAACCATCTGCACGATAGACAGGAATAATATCTTTATTAGGTAGAGAAAGTGTAGGATTTAGGTCAGCAATACGTTTATCGTCCCATTTAGTTATCTTACCATCGTAAATATCTGCAATAACTTCACCTGATAAGCGTATATCCTTTATACCATTTAATTTGAAAGCCAAAACAACTGCTCCCATACAAGTAGGTACGTGTATAACCTGGTCCATTTCCTTCATTTCTTGGTCAGAAAGAAAAGCATCCGAGCCTGCAAAATCAACAACTTTGTCTTTTAAGTTTCTAATACCCGTACCTGAACCAACACCGGCATAACTTATAAGACTACCCGAAGATTGTTGATACTTATTGAATATCAAATTGTAGAATGGTTCAGGGAAAGTTGCTCCCGAGCCTGACAATTCACTATTTCCTTTGGATGAGCACGAACATATCATTATAGATAATAATCCAAGTGCTAATGTTGTTAAAAATGTCTTTTTCATTGTTGTATTTAATTTTTTTATTATTGTGTTTATCTTTTTTATTACTGTGTTTATTTTGTTTCTTATTAAACTTATTTTTCTGAATTGATTACAGATTAATTTTTGCACTAAGCATCACATAATAAGTATCTTTGTCCTTTACTTCTGAATGATTGTATTTGAAGTTAGGAGAGATATGTAGGAGTTTATTTACTTTCCAATCTATACCTGCCAAGATAGTGTTGCCATCTAAACTATACTGCCAAATTTCATCCTTACAATCCGAGGAAGCATAGTCGTAACGAACAAAACCTTCTATCTCTTTGCTAAACTTATATTTGCCATAAATGGATACACCATCCAAACTTCTGTTTTCTACATTCTTATTGTTGAATTGTTTGTTGTATTCGCCACCAATTGCAAAGCTCTCACCTTTATAACCTAAAAACAGAGCAAGATTGTTTTGCGTAGAAGTATCACGTTTTGTTTTAATGTCAGAATAAACTCTCAAAGAAATTTCTTTTATAGGTTGGAAAGTTATTCCTAAACCATAGAGAAGTTGATCGTCTGCTTGTATTTTCTTATAACCCTCACCATTAAAGACAGATGCGTCAATAGAAATCATATCGCAAGGAGTGAAAGTTGCCAAAATACCCAAGTCTGCACTGCTACCCCATTTCATCTCGTCCTGAAAAGATTTCATTATATATCTATATCCCCAAAACTTTTCTTGAAAATTGAATTGTGCTGTACTTGTAAGACCTGCAGATAGAGAGAATTTGTTGTAGTGAATATCTAATTGTGCATTTTTCACATATCCACTACGTTGCAAAGAGTTATCATCACCCTTACCCATATCATAAACGACCTTGGTAGAGAAATGTTCATTCAAAGAGTATTGATAACCCAAGTAGGCTCTTTCTAAATCAAAACCAAAGGACTCAACTTTATCAGAGGTGTTATGAAAACTACTTCCAAGTTGGGAAAAGATAGTTATGATTGGTTTTGATTTACTTTCTTCTTGTGCGTTAGAAGTTAAACTGCCACCCAAACAAACAACTCCCAAAGAGAGTTTCAAGGCTGTTAGTAAATTTTGCTTAATTGTCTTCATTTTTTGTTTCTTTTTTTTAATGTTATGTTATTAAAAGTTATTATTAATTGTCTTTCTTTTCTACGATGCAAAATTCCGACTACTATGTTACAAAACTGTTTAGGAATTATCACAAAATAATTACATAAATGTTCAGAAAATGTTACCAAATTCTTTTCGTATAGATAAATTATTGATTACTATTATATAATAGTGCCTTGAAGGTTATCTTTTGAGAGTAATCGTTGCAATAATTTAGATAAATAGAATAATTATTTCGCTTCTGTTGAACTTTTGTGTTGAAAAATTGAATTTCTTGTTAGATGAATGATTATTAGGATAATTCATAAAATATATTTGGTATAAAAGAAGAAAAAAAAGAGAAATAAGAAAAATAATATTATCTTTGCAAAGTAATAAAAACACTAAACAGAATGAACATAATAAAGAAATGGTATAAGAATGCTCGTCCAATGTCTTTGCCACAAAGTATATTGCCGGCTTTGTTGTCAGTAGTTATGGCGATGAATCATAAAGAAGGGTTTAGTATATTGATGGCTATTTTATCTATTGTGGCAGTTGGGATTGTACATTTAGCAATGAATTTAGCGGACGACTATTTCGATTATTTAGAAAATAATAGACAAAAGAAGTTTTCGTCTAAAAATACATTAGATTTAAGAAAAGATAAGTATCCTTATTTATTGGATGGAAGTACTACAAAGAAATATTTACGCAACGTTATAATAATAATGTTTGCTATGGCGACAATTCTCGGTGCTATTATCTTTGTGTATAGAGAATTTAATATCTTACTACTATTAGTGGCAATAATGGTCTTGGTTATTGGTATTTCGTACTCGGCTCGTCCTTTGCAATTAGGATATAGAGGGTTAGGAGAGTTGGTAATAGGGTTATTGTTTGGACCTTTAAGTATGATTGGAGTTTATGTAGCAAGTTGCGGGGTATTTAAGATGGATATACTTCTGATTTCACTACCCGTAGGGATGTTAGTAACGAATATAGTTTATATTCATTCGCAAATAGATTACAAAGCAGATGAGCAAGCAGGCAAAAAGACTTGGGCAAGGGTTCTAAAACAGGATAAATATAACTTAATATTCTCTTATTTTCTGTTGATTATGCCATACGTTTGTATATTTATTGGAATAATATTTTTTGATATGCATTGGGATTATCTATTTGTGCTATTGACCTTGCCGATGAGTATTTGGTTATTAAGGTCGTTGAATAAATGGTATAGAAAAGAGACTTTACAAATAGATAAGTACCCAAGATATTTCGGACCTATGCCACCATTAGACAAAATGAAGGAGTTTGGAATAGAATGGATAAGATGGCCGATAGCAAGAAACATTTGTTCGTTCTATTGTGTGATAGCAATTATAGTAAATATTATAAACAGAATATTCTTATAGAAAATGAAGTTTTCACAAGTGATATATTTAGGAAAATGGTTTATAAAGGCGAAGTTCTTTGGCAAAAAGACACCATTACAAAGCGTTATATTTATTTCGGATAAATGCAATCTAAAATGCAAACATTGTAGCGTGTATAATAATGAGCCAATAACAAAGACTTTTGAGCAAATAAGACAGGAAATGCAATACTGCTATTCTTTGGGTTCAAGGTTTATAGATTTCGAAGGAGGAGAGACTACTCTGTGGCAAGATGGAGACAAAGATATAAATAATCTAATAGAGTGTGCAAAAGATATGGGATTCTATTCTTGTACGATTACCACTAACGCACAAAAGGATTTTGGCACCTCCAAGGCAGATAGTATTTGGGTATCGTTAGATGGTATAGGTGAAATACATGAGAAGGTAAGGGGAGTAGGAACGTTTGCCAGGTTAGAAAAGAATATAAAGAAAAGCAAACATAATAATGTTTCGGTTAATATGGCTATTAATACGCTGAATGCAGAGGATGTGGATAATGTTATAGAGTACGCAAAAAAATCTCCTTATATAAAAAGTGTTTCGCTGAATTTTCATACACCATTTCCAAAGACGGAATATTTGACATTAGATAGAAAGAAAAAAATAGAGATATTGAAAAAGATAATTGCTTACAAGAAAAAGAATTATCCAATAATGAACTCAATGGCAGGTTTGAAGACCATGTTGAATTTCTATCAGGGGAAGATTTCAGTAGAGAGGTTTGCTTCTTGTTGTTGGATAACTAATTTTGTGTTTACCGATGGAACGAAATTATCACAATGTGCAGGCAAGGAATATGATGCTTGTAAGGAGTGTGGTTTTGGTATGGAAAGCGAAAGTTATAGCTTGTTTTCTTTTTCACCTTCTACTATTTTGGCAGGTTTGAAATTAAGGTTGTAGTGAATCTGTGAGAATAAGTTTTGAGGTTATTCAGATAAGGACTAATATGATTAGACTAATTAGTAGTATTATTAGAATAGGTACTGATATTATTAGAACAGGTTTTGATATTATTAGAACAGGTACTGATATTATTTCTATGTAGTGTTATTGTTTTGTAAAGCAAATAATTTTAGAAAATAGTATGGAGGATTTGACCTGATTTGATACGGCGAGAATTAGTTATATGCTCCTCAAAAAAACGAATAAAAAGAGATAACAAGTCCTTTCTCTCTGTTGCGTTATGGGTAAATGATTTGTAATCTAATGTAATATCATTTAGAAAGTTATGCAATAAAAGACTATTCTGCTTGTCTAATGTAGTACTGTCTTTGATTGCGACAAAGGTGCCTTTTTGAATATCAAATAGAGGATATTCTGGGGAATAATTATTCATAGGACTAAAACCTAAATAAGAGGCTAAATGATAGAGAAAATATATATGGAAGTCCTTCAAATAGGTATCGTTAGTTGATTGGTTGAGGTAGGTAATACTTTGTTGAGCAAAAGAGAAAAATTCATTATTGGGGTTGTTTTCTTTTAGGGATAGCAACATTACTTCGGTAATAAACATAGATAGGGACATTTTTATCATATTGCTATTGATATTTATGTTATTAGAGAGAATATTGCATTCTTTTATCTTGTTGAGATTTGATTTTGGATTGTCATAGAAAACTATCTCCAAGATTTGTAGAGGTTGGAAATACGAGGATTTAACTTTCGAGGTAGGTTTTCTGCCTCCATTGATAATAAAAGACCTTAAACCATAATCTTTTGTTAGTAGTGAGACGATGGAACTGCTCTCTTTGAAAACGAAAGACTTCAAACAAATAGCTGGTGTTTTAACTAACATTACTATCTAATGATAAGGAATTTACCTTTTGCCTTATTCTCTCCTTCGTTAGCAGAAGAAAATACGAAATATATACCACTACCTACTTTTTGACCCTCGAAATTGCGACCATCCCAAACAACTTGTCCACCCAAAGATTGAAGATGAGCAACTAAACGACCATTAGCGTCGGTTATTCTAACGTCGGAGTTATCAACAAAACCTTTGATAGCAATAGAGCCTGTATAATCTGGTCGAACTGGGTTAGGAAAAACAGTTAGAGTAACATCCTCTGTCTCGGGTTCAAGACTCTCGGCACGATAAGAAATAATACCTCTATCGGTACCAATAAAGACTTCACCCGTTGTAGGACTTTGTGCCATACAAATAATTCTATTAGAAAATAGTGGTGAATTTTCTGCCGTAAAATGTGCAATCTCTTTGTCGCCATTAGCACTTATTACATAAATACCACTCCTATCGGTACCAATCCATTTACGATTTGCACCATCTACCATAATACAAGTAATATTCTCAAAACTAAGTAAGTATTGTGCAATACCATTCTCTGAATAAACAATATTATTGCATTGAACATCGTATGCAGAGGAGTTCATATCAAAGGCTCCGTAAAGAGAATAAATCACCTTGATACCTTTTTCGGTACCTATCCAAATTTCACCTTCTTTGTCTTGCGTTAAACAATTGACCGATGAGGTTTGTAGTAAAGAACCATTATTAGGATCGATAAGCTTCATCTCACCTTTATTGTTAATCAAAAGAATACTATTAGAAGCTGTGTAGATTAGTTTGTAAGAATTGAAATAATCCAAAGTTAAGCCACAAATTTCTTGTCCGCCAATATAAGGATAAGTATAGAAATTACCCCATTCATTATTGAAAGTCCTATAAACTAAACCGTACGGAACAAGTGATGTAGCAACAAAAAGATTACCCGACCTATCGAAACCAACACCTGCAATACGATAATTATAACCTTGTGATTGAAGTAGATTGTTAGTATTAGTAGAATCGAATATATTAGTTAGGACATTATCTTTTATATCCAAAACTCCATTCCACCAAGATGCTGCAACAAGATGCGTCTTGTCTTTGGGATCTATTGCAATATTTAATATATCTAATATCTTGTTTGTAGAATTATTATATTGTCCATAATCCAAGACAGTCCAATAATAACCATTATAAGTATATATATCAGCAGTGCGATATTTGTTGGCGTTCATTTGGTCTTTTCCTCCACGAGCAACGTATAACATACCATCGCTATCAAAAGTAAAAGAGAAGACATCGTTAGTTAAAGGACCAATAGGGTAGAAGTTTTTGCTATCAAGAGTACTTCCGCTTCTGAAATTAGCAATATATACCAGACCTTCATTATAATGAGACAGCCAAAGAGTATCCGTATCAATATAAAAGTCCATAAAATTAGTTTTTACGGTAGGTAGAGGATTCCATTGGTCACTGTAATGATACAATTGGTTCATGTTCGTGTCATAAATAGTCAATGCTTGATAGTTGATTATTCCTACCAGGTCGTTATATTTCTTTACCTTGACGATATATTCATTTGCTTTAAGGGTATCTACTTTCGAGCCATCGTATTTAATTAAATGCGAATTAGTAGAATTATTTACTTGAATTTGCACAAGAATAGAATTATCGGTATAAGCAATAATATCGGTAACTTTGGTATCTACAGAAGTGGCAATAGATTTTGTTTTCCAGCTTTGTGCAGTTGCTAATGTTTTGCTATTCTTGTCGGCGTACAAGATACCATCGTCTGTGCCAACATAGATACATGTGTCGTCTATATAAATACAATTAGTGTTAATAGCCGTAGAGTTCTCGCCCAAATACCAAGTATCATAAATCTCATGTCGTTGCAAATCCAAAACAACTATACCAAAACCACAAGCAAGATACGCCTTATTATTAGTGAAAAATATATCATTAATATCTTTACTACCCTCAATGATACGATCTTTTATATCCGAGATATTATAAACTATTCCATTTTGGAGAATATCAATATTAGAATTATCATACGTTATAACGACTGATTTTGTCGCATTATCGTACGCTACAACCTCTACTCCAACGTCTGATAAGCCATTAATCTTGTTCAATTTCTCCATTTGAGATGTTTTGGGGTCAAAATAAAACAAAGAAGAAAGACCTGCTACTAATACCTTATCATCTACTTTGAATACAGCGTGAGTAAAATAGGAAGACAAATGATCTCTCCATTGTCCTACCGCTACACTGCTCGGCGTTTGTTCAAAAGATATAAGTGGAATAAGACAAAAACAAAACGCTAACGTTATACAATTAATCTTTTTCATACACTTATAAACGAAAACAAGATGAGAATATTTTTTTGTTTCTCAAAAACTTTCTATTCTATGGACTCTTTTAGTCTTTCGGCGTTCTCTGCTACTTGCAAAGCGTCCAAAAGAGATTGAATATCGCCGTCCATAAAAGAAGGTAAGTTATACATCGTCCAATTGATACGATGGTCGGTAATTCTACTTTGAGGATAGTTATAAGTACGAATTTTAGCACTTCTATCTCCCGTAGATACCATAGTTTTTCTTTTAGATGCTATACCTTCAAGGTATTTGGCGTATTCTCTTTCAAATAATCTTGTACGCAATACAGTTAAGGCTTTTTCCAAGTTTTTAACCTGTGATTTTTGGTCTTGACAAGATACCACAATACCTGTTGGAATATGAGTTAGACGTATTGCCGAATAAGTAGTATTAACAGATTGACCACCAGGACCACTAGCACAGAAAATATCTTTACGAATGTCGCTCATTTTTAGGTCTACATCAAATTCCTCTGCTTCTGGCAAAACAACCACACTTGCAGCCGAGGTATGAACTCTACCTTGTGTCTCGGTTTGAGGTACACGCTGCACACGATGAACACCTGATTCGTATTTCATTTGCCCATATACGCCGTCCTTACCACTTACGTTGAGAACAATCTCTTTGTATCCCCCCGAAGTACCAGCAGTGTAGTCCACAATTTCTGATTTCCAACCTCTTTTTTCAAAATATTTTGTGTACATACGATACAAATCTCCTGCAAATATACTTGCCTCGTCTCCACCTGTACCTGCTCGTATCTCAAATATAGCATTCTTGCCGTCTTGTGGGTCTGCTGGTATTAATAACAAACGAATATCGTCTTCTAATTTGAGTTGTTTGTCTTGCAATTCCACAAGTTCTGCTTTCGCCATGTCTCTAAATTCATCATCTTTTTCATTTTCAATGACTTCTTTGGCGTTATCTATGTTAGAAAGTATATCTTTGTATTGTTTATAAGCCTCTATTACAGGTTCTAAATCCTTGTATTCCTTATTTAGTTTGACATAATTTTTCATGTCATTAACTATTTGGGGATCATTTATTTTCTCTTGCAATTGAAGATATTTATTGTTTATTGCCTCCAACTTCTCAAGTAAATCCGTCATAATTTCAAACTCCTTTTGCGTTAAATACCAGTTTGCAAAGATATGAAAATTTTATATACTAGCAAAGTCCGTCGCTATGGATTTGATAATAAATAGTAGAAAAAACAAGTAAGAAATAGCATCTTTAAGACTTAAAGTATTTTATCTCAATTTATGAAAATAATGTTTGAGATTATTCAGATAAGTATTGAGTTTATTCAGATAAGTATTGAGTTTATTCAGATAAGTACTGATATTATTCTGATACTTAATAAGAAGCAATAGGAGAGTAGTGTAGTTGTTTTCTATTCTTATCAAAAGAAAAAGGTGTAATGGCTCTTCACCAAAACACCCTTATCAAAAAAATATTAAAAAAATAAAAGTAAATTTGTTAATTCTTACAATTTCTTTGCAATCTCTCTACCATACTGACGGCATTCATTCAGAACGTTATTATCTGGTACCCAAAGTTTTCTAATACCATCATCTATAATCTCAATACCTGCTTGGCGTAAATGTTCTGTTATTTGTTTGGTAGACTCTCCACTCCAACCGTATGAACCAAAAGCAGATGCTTTCTTGTTTTTGAATTTCAAACCTTTAATCATCTCTAATAGTCCTGCAATAGCAAAAGAAAAACCATTATTGATTGTAGGTGAGCCAATAAGAAATGCTTTGGAGCGAAATATCTCTGTTAGGACATCGTTCTTGTCTTCTTTTGCAACATTGAATAACTTAACGGTAACGTTTTTGTCTTCATCTTGTATCCCTTTTGCTATCTCTTGTGCCATCAAACGAGTAGATTGCCACATTGTGTCATATACGATCGTAATTTGGTTCTCTTGATAAGCGTCCGCCCAGCGTAGATAAGTTTCTACTATTTGTGTAGGATTGTTTTTCCATATAATACCGTGCGAAGGACATATCATATTAAGAGGAAGATTTAAGTTAAGAATCTCTTTTATCTTCTTGGTAACCAAAGCAGAAAACGGATTAAGAATATTACAATAATATTTCATCGCCTCTGTATAGACAATACTTGGATCTACTTGGTCATTAAACAAAGATTCACTTGCAAAATGTTGTCCAAAACCATCATTAGAAAACAAAATATTCTCTTTGGAAAGATATGTAAACATAGTGTCAGGCCAGTGTAACATAGGTGCTTCTACAAAGGTTAAAGTAGTTTCACCTAAATTCAATGTGTCGCCTGTTTTTACATTTACAAAATTCCAATCTTTATGATAATGGCCACGAATGATAGACTCGCCCTTTGCAGTGCAATAGATAGGAGTAGAAGGTATGTATTGCATCAATTCAACCAACGCTCCACTGTGATCACATTCGTTATGTTGCATTATTATATAGTCAATCTTGTCTAAATCAATCTCTTGTTTTAGATTATTGACGAACTCCTTATCGTAAGGTATCCAAGAAGTGTCTATTAGAGCGACTTTCTCGTCCTTTATTAAATAAGAATTGTAGGAAGATCCCTTATGGGTGGAAAGTTCATCGCCATGAAAGGTTTTTAACTCCCAATCTATCTTACCAACCCATGTAACTTTGGATGTGATTTGTTTGCTCATTTCTTGATATTCTTTAAATATTAATACTATTTTTATTATTTGGACGACAAAATTAATAATTTTTTTTGTACTTTTGCGTTTTCATTTGAGTAATTAACAAAAAAAAGAAAATAAAACAATGAATGGTATAGGAATAAATGGAATGTATTGGATTATATTTATAGGTATTGCAGTAATTTCGTGGATTATACAAAGGTCTTTACGTAGTGCTTTCAAGGAATATTCACAAATACCTACCGAAGGTAATCTAACCGGCAAGGATGTAGCAGAAAAGATGCTAAGAGATAATGATATTTATGGTGTACAAGTTACCTGTATAGCAGGACAACTAACGGATAACTACAATCCTACAAATAAGACACTAAATTTAAGCAAGGATGTATATTATGGCAATAGTGTTGCCTCGGCGGCAGTAGCTGCACACGAATGTGGACATGCTATTCAGCACGCTACAGCATACGCTCCTTTACAGATGCGTTCTACCTTAGTACCAATAGTTAGTTTTGCTTCACATTGGGTAATGTGGGTGCTATTAGTAGGTATGATACTAATAAAAACATTTCCTGGACTTTTGTTCTTTGGTATTATATTATTTGCTTGCACAACTCTATTCTCTTTTATCACATTACCTGTGGAGATTAACGCATCGCAAAGGGCTTTGAATTGGTTAAGTACTAATCAAATCACATCTGTTCAATCTCAACCCAAAGCACAACGTGCATTACGTTTAGCAGCATACACATACGTAGTAGCAGCATTAGGTTCTTTGGCAACATTGTTCTACTATATACTAATATATACCTCAGGAAGAAGGGATTAATATCCTTCTTTGAAGTAAATACTATATTAGGAAATAACCTTGCGAAGCATAGATATAAAAATAAGAATATGGCATTGAAAGAATTTTTGAAAAGTAAAGTGTTTTGGAAACATTTGCTACTAATTATTGCATCTTTTGTAGTACTTATGTTCATAACTTCTTTTATTCTAAAAATATATACAAGACACGGACAAGAATACGAAGTACCTAATATAGTAGGTAAGAATATCAAGGAGGTAGAATCAAGTGAGAGTGTTCAACATTTTGAGATAATGGTAATGGATTCTGTCTATAAAGAAGGAGTTATAGCAGGTACGATACTCAATCAAGATCCTACCGAAGGAGCAATGGTTAAGGATGGCAGAAAGATATATATTACTATTTCTTCATATTCTGGTGAGATGATACGTATGCCATTGTGCAATGACAAAAGTCTGAAAACTGCCATTAGTACGCTTGTGGATGCAGGTTTGAGGGTAGGTACGATAATGTATAGAGATGGTGAAATAAACAATATAGTAGTTGCACAAAGATATCAAGGTAAAAATATAAATGTTGGTAGTGATATTATATCAGGTGAGCGAATAGATCTTATAGTTGAGGTTACCTCTACAACGAGTCAAGTAGTTATCCCTAATATTGTAGGTAAGACGGAGGCAGAAGCAGAAATAATGCTATGGAAATCAGGTCTAAATGTTGGTCGTAAGATAGTTCAAGGTAAGGATAAGGGTGGTCAGAATAGAGTAGTTAGTTTTTCACCCTCTTCTCGCACAGTAATGATAGGTACTGCTATTAATCTGAACCTTATGGACGATAATGGTAGAGCGTATAAGAAACAAGTAGAAGATTTCGAACAAGAACGCCAAATAGAAGCCGAAATACAATCCAATGATACCATTATTGTAGAGTAGAGAGAATAATAACAATAAATAACTATACAGAAATAATTTGTTATTTACTCACAAAAAATAAATAATATTTGATATTATTATGATAATAACAAACAAGAAACACACGAGATTTGATTTTATAAGGACATTATCAGTATTTAATTTATGTTTTGATAAAATACTTATAAGTATGTTGATTAGTATATTTTGTGTAACTAATCTTAATGGTCAGAATAGTGTATTTCTACCTTTTTTGGATGATTTCTCTTCTTATACAGGTGCACCTAATAGTGCTTTATGGCAAGAAAGTAATGTGTTAATCAATCAAGGTTATCAGTATTTGCCTCCCACTGTGGGTGTTGCTACATTAGACATCTTGGATAAGAGTGGAAAAATATATCCGCAGGCTACTATTTATGGTTTTGTGGCAGATACGTTGTGTAGTGTGTCTATTAGATTGGATAGTATCAAAGAACCGACCATTAAGAAATTAACTCTTGCAGATAGTATTTGGTTTTCGTTTTTTGTTCAACCTACTGGTGCTATGGGGTCTTTATGGGAGAGAATTGGTTCGGCTCCTTCTTCTAAAGATTCTATTATATTGCAATTTTATGCCTCTAATCAAGACACTTGGAACACAGTTTGGAGTATGCGTGGCACTAATTTAGATAGTATCTACAAAAGAGATTCTGTGTATTTCTTACAATATATGATTCCTCTCTTGGATACGATGTATTATAACAAAGATTTTCGTTTTCGTTTTATTAATTATGGCTCTTTGGACAATAACCCTTCTAATAGTTATATATATAACAAAGGTGGATGGAATATAGATTATGTTTATATGAATATTAGTCGTACTTATAAGGATAGTACATACCGTGATATTGCTTTTGTGGAGCCTGCAAAGTCTTTATTAAAGGATTTTACCTCATTACCTGCCAAACATTTCAAACAAGAATATATGAAAGACACTATTCGTAATACTATTGTCAATCTTCATTCTGCTACCTTAAACTCTAATTATTCTTTTTATATAACTGACCAGGATAATAACGTTGTTCATTCTTATTCTGGTGGTTTTGAGAATATTGTCTCTTATCCTCAAACACATCAATTCCAAACTCAAAAGAATCATACCTCCATAAAATTGAATTATTCCTATACTCCTCCGCTTGACAAGTGGTCGCAATACACTATAACCCATATTGTTACCGAAGGTGTGGGACAAGATAATATCAAAAGTAATGATACTGCTCGTTTTGTGCAACGTTTTGAAAATTATTTCTCATACGATGATGGTACTGCCGAGAGTGGTATTGGTATAGAGCCTTCTAATGCGTCTATGTTTGCTATTGGTTATCCTCTTTTGGATTGGGATACGCTTTATGCGATAGATATTTATTTCAACTGCTCATGGCAAGAGTCTAACCTTAAACCTTTCTATTTGGGTGTGTATGATTCCAAACAAATTATCACAACTCACACAGATACACTTGGTAATGATATTTCTGATACGACCATTATACCGAATAATCTTTTGTATGAAACAAGTAAACTTACTCCTCAGTATGATAGTTTGAATAAATTTCATCGCTATTACTTAAATGAGCCTCTTACATTGAGTAACGGACAGATTTTTATCACTTTACGACCTACTACTTCTACATATCTCAATATTGGTTTTGATCAAAATAACGATGCCTCCAAATATATGTACGAGAAACGAGGCAAAGATTGGTATAATGTATTTTTGCGTGGTGCTCCTATGATACATCCTTATTTTGGTTACAAAAGTGTTGATATACAAGATATAACTCCTCTTGTGGAGGATATCAAAATTTATCCTAATCCTGCCAAAGACTATCTTAATATAGAAAGACAATACTTTGATAATAAATTAGTAACGATTGCTTTGTATGATACTCGGGGTAAGTTGTTATTTTCTCAAAAAGAAAGACTGCCATATCTTATGAATGTGTCTAATTTATCCAACGGAGTATATATATTAAAGATTGATAATCAAGCAAAAAAACTAATAATTGCTAAATAATGACAACAGAAGTAGAAAATATAGAAAAGGATGTACTTTATGAGAATTTTCGCTATACAGTAGATAAAGGACAATCACCATTAAGGATAGATAAGTATTTGATGGTGAGGATAGAAAATGCTTCTCGCAACAAGATTCAACAAGCGGCAAGAAACAATTGTATAAAGGTCAATGGCGAGGCAGTAAAACAAAATTACAAAGTAAAACCTAATGATATTATACAAATATTCCTACCTACCGAACCACGTGATATAGAGATAATTCCACAAAATATACCCTTGGATATTGTCTATGAGGATGAGTATTTGATAATTATCAACAAAAAGCCTAATATGGTTGTTCATCCTGCTTATGGCAATTACGACTCTACTTTGGTTAATGCACTAACATATTATTTCCAAAATTCAACACCCGAAAATAAGGATAAGAAACCCCTTTTAGTTCATCGTATAGATAAGAATACCAGTGGTTTATTAGTTGTTGCCAAGACAGAAGACGCACAAACGATATTAGCCGAGCAATTCTATTATCACACCTTAGAAAGATCCTACACGGCGTTAATTTGGGGTGATATGAAAGAGGATGAAGGTACGATAGAAGCCAATATTGCGAGGGATGAAAAGGATAGAAAACGTATGGCAGTCTGTTCAGAGGACAAGGGGAAAAGAGCAATAACGCATTGGAAAGTATTAGAGAGATTTGGTTATACGACTTTGGTACAGTGTAGATTAGAAACAGGACGCACGCATCAAATAAGAGTTCATATGAAACACATCGGACACCCATTATTTAACGATGAGACCTATTCTGGTAACTTGATACTCAAAGGAACAACCTTTACCAAGTATAAACAGTTTATTATGAATTGTTTTGATCTCTGTCCGAGACAATGTCTTCACGCTACAACTTTGGGTTTCGTTCATCCGATAACCAAAAAACAAATATCCTTTACTTCTGCTTTACCACAAGATATGCAAGCAGTTATAGACAAATGGCGAGCCTATATTTCGTCAAATAAATAGATAAAATAGAATCTATCAAAGAACCTATCATTCTAATACTCTTACATTTTCTCAAAATAAGTATTGATTTTATTTTGATAAGTATTGAAGTTGTTTAGATAAGTATTAAAGTTATTTAGATGATTTTTGTTTTAAGTTGCAGACTTTATCATAGTTTCTGACCAAGAGATAAATAATTTTATGCAAAATAAGATGTATTTGGACGATTTAGTATTCAAAAAGAAAAGAATTTTGTAAATTTGCAAATTATTTATGCGAAAAAGATGAAGATAAGACGTAAAATACTGAAATATTTATTTTTAGTACTGTTGATTAGTGTGGCGAGTTGTTCTAAACACAAAAAAGAAGAATTTATTGACCCAAAAACAGGCGAAAAAGAGAGTATACAAATCAATCGCTTTGATAGAGAGTTATTTGCGGTGCCAGATAAGGACATTGAAACCTTTCTGCAAGACCTTTATAATAAATACCCCGAGATGTTTTCCTCTTCTATGGAAAATAAGGAGTATGTGAAAATGATTGAAAAGTTTATTACTGATAAGTATCTTACAGAGGCTCAAAGTATTGTCCAACAGCAATATCCTGATATTAGTTTTTTGGAAAAGGACTTAACCCAAGCATTCGCCCTTTTGCAAGAAGAACACAAAGAGACTACTCTTCCAAAACGTTTTTTCACTATGATTTTTGGTCCTGCTGAATTTTCGTATATGTTTGAAAATAGGTGTTATACCAATGGAGATTATTCAGTTATTGCTTTGGATATGTATTCATTTCCGTTGATAGAAAAGAACCCTTATTATTCGCAAATACCTCAATATATGCGTAATACACTGACAAAAGAATATATTGTACCTGATTTTATGCGGATGTATCTCAAAAATATTACCTACAAGGATACAAAAGATATGTACATGGACCCAGATTGTACGCTTTTGGATGTTATTCTACAAGAGGGAAAATACTCTTATATGGTGAAAAATATTTTACCTTCATACCAAGATTATCAAGTACTTAGATACACTAAAGAACAAATGAAATGGTGCCAAGATAATGAGAAATTAATATGGGGATATATAATACAAAATAGGCTTTTGTATGAAAAAGACCGCTCCAAATACCTATCTTTAATAGCAGATGGACCATCCTCAAGACCATTAACAGATTCACCTTCAAGAGTTGCTAACTATATAGGTTACAATATAATAAATGAATTTATGAGGAGAGAAAACATAACTTTCGATAGTTTGATAAATCTAACCGATAGTCAATTAATCTTGCAGAAATCTGCCTATAAACCTAAAAAATAAACAACAATGAAAGCACAATATAAACTTACTTTTTGTAGATATGTATTAGCGTTGGTGCTATTATTGATTACCCAAATTATATTCTACTTGCTTAATACTAAACTATTTAACGTTACTTCCTTTTCATCTTTTCTATGGATTTGTTGGGGTAATATCAAGTTTGCCTTATCTACTTTGAGTTTCTATTTTGCACCTTTTTTCTTTTTTAGTCTTATTCCACTGCATATTCATACAAATAAAGTTTGGAGATATATAACAAATGCACTGTATTTCGTTGCTGTTGAGTTTATTATGGTGCTTAATTTGATTGATTGTGGATATTTTGGTTTTACATTCAAACGTATTACTTTTGATATCTTTTCTTACTTGGGTGTTGGCGGTGATTTTTCCTCTCTAATCCCTACTTTTATGCATGATTATTGGCATATTATACTCATTTTCATTGCTTTAAATTTTCTTTTCTATTATTTTGATAAGCGGTTGAGACGTTATTACTATACTATTATGAATGATGAGAAAAAGGAAAATAAAGTTTGCTCTATTTTCACTAATAAAAAATATAACTCATTGATTTGGTACGCTAAATATACGCTTTTGTTGTTTTTTGTGGCTTTTGTTCTGGTTATTTTCCAAAGGGGTGGTTTCCAAAAACGTGCTATGGGTCCTATTCACGCCTCTAACTACGCTACAACGCAAAATACGGCTCTTGTTTTGAATACTCCTTATACTTTTTATCGCACAATAGGTAAGGAAGCTTTGGAGAAAAAAGACTATTTTGATAATAAAACTCTTGTATCTATCTTTACGCCAATACAATATCCCTCCAAAAATATTTGGACAGACACATTATTTACCGAAATACCGCAAGTAGGTAAAACAAATGTTATGATAATCATAGTAGAGAGCTTTTCTGCCGAATACACAGGCATTTACAATCGCCAAACTCCGACTTATACACCATTTATTGACTCTCTTGCTAAATATTCTATTGTTTTGGATGGAACGAGTAATGGCAAAAAGAGTATAGATGGCATACCTGCGATAGTTTCTTCACTACCTTTATTAGGGGAAACTCCTTATATTACATCGTTTTATGGCAATAATCGTTTGGGTTCAATTGCCTCTATTTTGAAAAGTGAAGGTTATTCAACTTCTTTCTTTCATGGCGGATACAATGGTACTATGAATTTTGACGGATTTGCTCACCAAGTGGGATTTGATAATTATTTTGGCAAGGATGAATATAATAACAACGATGATTATGATAATAATTGGGGGATATTTGATGAACCGTTCTTGCAATATGCTATCAAACAAATAGATAAACAAACTACTCCTTTCCTTGCAACACTTTTCACGTTAAGTAATCACCCTCCTTACACAATTCCCGATAAATACAAAAATAAATTTCCCAAAACGCACATACCTTATCATTCTACTATCGCTTATACTGATTTGGCTTTGAGGGAGTTTTTTCAAAATGCACAGAAATGCGATTGGTATCAAAATACTATTTTCATTATTACCGCCGATCATAGTGCTATGAATGCTACAAAGGACTTTAAGACACAATTAGGTCTTTATCGTATACCGATGATTATCTATTCTCCGCTATTGAAACACGGCAAAAGAATTAATAAAATAATGCAACAAATAGATATTCTCCCTACGCTGACGGATATGCTTCATTACGAGAAAGATATATTTGCTTTTGGAAAGAGTATATTTGCTACCAATCCACATTATTATATATATTATTCTAATGGAGAATATATTTTACAGATGGGTGATTATGTTAGTAAATATAGGGACGGCTTTGCAACTCAACTATTTAACGCCAAAAAAGATCCTAATATGAAACAAAATATAGCAAAACAATTCCCGAAGATTACTCTTTCGCATGAGCGTTTAACTCAAGCACTTATTCAGCAGTATAACAATAGATTAATACAAAATCAAACTACCATAAAATCTACTAATAAAACTAAACCATTATCCAAAAACAATAAATTTTTTTCACATCCTGTTGCGATAAACAAAAACGATAATTATTTGCTACTAACAATGACCTCAATAAATAACTCTATAGAGAGATTTTATTCGCTACAAGGTGATTTAGTTTTAGTTAATAAACAGTATATTACATAAATAATTTAACTATTATGAAGGAGAAAATATTATTTATCATAAATCCTGTCTCTGGTATAGGTAAGCAAAAGACTGTGGAGCGTTCTTTGGAGCGTCTTTTGGATATAAATAAATACACATATTCAATTGCTTACACGGAGTATGCACATCATGCTACAACGATCGCACGTTATGCCGTTGAACAGGGTTATGGGACGATTGTGGCTGTTGGTGGTGATGGTTCTATAAATGATTGTGTTAGAGGTGTTATAGGTACGAATGTTAAGTTGGGTATTATTCCTGCGGGGAGCGGTAATGGTTTGGCTCGTTGTTTACATATTCCTTTGGATGTGGATAAAGCGATAGAGGTTATAAATAATTGTAACTCTTTGAATATGGATTCTGTGGAGGTTAACGGCAAAGTGTATGCTTCTATTGCAGGTGTTGGCTTTGATGCGTTGATTGCTAAACAGTTTACTGGTAGTAAGATAAGAGGTTTTCAAACTTATTTGCGGTTAGTGTTACAGAATTATTTTGCTTACAAACCCAAGACTTACACTTTGTTAATTGATGGTCAAAAGGTAGAAGAAGAGGCTTTGTTTATCTCTTTTGCTAACTCTAATCAATTCGGTTACAACGCAGTAATTGCTCCAAAAGCGTCCGTTAATGACGGTAAATTAGACGTTAGTGTGGTTAAGAAAATACCATTGGCGTTGACACCGTTATTAGTTGAGATGATGTTTTTTAGACAATTAGATCGCAGTCCATATATTCAAACTTATTCTGCCAAAGAGGTTAGATTGTTGGACTTTGATGACGGATTGATTAACTTGGATGGAGAAGGAATTGAAATAGGGGAGAAGGAATTAGTTTTTAAGGTTAATCCATTGTCTTTGAATCTTATAATACCAGATGAAAAACGCAAAGAAAACTTTTTAAGTGAGACCAAAATAGCAGAATTAATACAAGAAATAAAACAGAAATTGTAACAAATACGATGAAAAATATAGTTTATAGTACGGATCCTAATTTCGTTTATGAGGAGGATGTAATAGAGCAGACAACTTTGCCAAATAACTGGCAAACCTTATATATTTCATTAGATAAGAAACAACGTGGAGGCAAGAAAGTTACTCTAATTGAAAACTTTAAGGGTACTAATGAGGATTTGCAAACACTCGGCAAAATGCTTAAAACCAAATGCGGAGTTGGGGGTACTATTAAGGACGGTATCATATTGATACAAGGTGATTTTAGGGACAAAGTAAAAGACATATTGCTCCAAAATAACTACAAAATCAAACTAAAAGGATAGAAAAACCAACCATAAAAGCATAACTCTCATACACATACGTATAATTCTAATATACGTATATACGCCTTTAAGATAAATATATAGAATTATTACTGACCACTAAAAGCAGTAGCATAAATAAAAAATTTTATAATATTTCACGCCACCAAAATGTTCTATTTTCCCGATAAGGTTATTTTTTAGGGTAATTTTTTGAGCAAAATGAGTAAAATTTTAACCTCTCTAATTTATTGATTATATAATAGTTAAATCAAGTACTAAAATTATCAAAATAATTACTGATTTCATTCAAATAGTTATTGATTTTATTTGAATGGTTATTGATTTTATTTGAATGGTTATTGATTTTATTTTGATGAAATGTGATATTATTAGAATATCATTTTCTTTAAAATGTTATATTTTCTCTATCGTAAAAATTTAATGAATGTTTCACGCAGTGAAAAAGGGTAGAAAAATTAGAATGAGACTTCTGCTTAATGTGTTTTTAGAAATTGGGCTTGGAATATTTTCTATTTAGAAATTTTACTGAACACTAATTAGTTATATCCAAATATATATCTTTTAGCGAACACTTAATAAGATAAAATTCTACTATACAGATAGATAACTATAAATATATAGATAATTAGAAAAAGACAGAATCTCCCTAAAAAGAAAACTCTGTCTCAACATTATGAATTAAACATTAAAAAATTAAACGTTTCTATTAAATATTTTACAAGATATTCAAATAATTATTCTATCTATGTGAATAAATGTACAATTTTTCTATTTAATTCTATAACCTTTATAATCAATCATATAATCTATTTAAATAATTACGGCACTTATTTGAATAACTACTACACTCATTTAAATGATTAACAATCTGTTTGAATGATTACTGCAAACGTTTCAATTGTACAGTAAAGTGACGCATTAGAGGTGCTTCCCATAAGATTTCAACTCCGTGTTTAATCTCGTGTCTTCTGTCATATACATTTTTCAAAGCGACAGCAATAACATCCATGTGGTTATTAGTATAAACTCTTCTCGGTATGCAAAGACGTAATAAATCCAAACCTCCAAAACGATTCTCTCTTGTTACAGGATCTCTGTCTGCTAACATATAACCTATCTCGCAAGCACGAATACCTGCTTCTAAATACAATTCACAAGTCAAAGTCTGACCAGGAAACTCCTCTTTCGGTATCTGATCCAATACTTTATCTGCATCTACAAAGATAGCATGTCCACCAGCAGGACGTTGATAAGGAATATGATACTCATCAAGTTTTTTTGCTAAATACTCAACTTGTTTGATACGAGTCTCCAACATAGCAAACTCTGTATTCTCCTCTAAACCAACTGCAATAGCATTCAAATCTCTACCATTCAAACCACCGTATGTAATATATCCCTCAAAAGGAATACAGAATAATTTACAACCTTCGTACCATTCTTTGTTACGCATAGCAATAAAACCACCCATATTAACGATAGCGTCTTTTTTGCAAGACATTGTGGCAGCATCAACGTATGAATACATCTCACGTACTATCTCCTTGATAGTCTTATCGGCATAACCTTTTTCTCTTGTTTTGATAAAGTAAGCATTTTCAGCAAAACGTGCAGAGTCCATTACAACAGGTACATTATATTTATGACAAAGTTCGCAAGTTGCTTTAATGTTCTCCATACTAACAGGTTGTCCTCCCTTGGTATTATTAGTGATTGTCAAAACAAAGAAAGGTACATTACCCTTATTCTCTTTTAACACCTTCTCTGTTAATTCCAAAGACACATTACCTTTGAAAGGTAACTCCAATTGAGTGTCATTAGCCTCTGGTATTGTAACGTCTATGGCAAAAGCCTTACGAGACTCTATATGTCCCTTAGTGGTATCAAAATGAGCATTGCCAGGGATTACATTACCCTCTTTAACCAAGTAGGAGAATAATACATTCTCTGCAGCACGTCCTTGATGGGTAGGAATAACATATTCCAAACCAAAGATACGTTTAACTGCACTTTCAAATTTGTAGAAAGATGTAGCACCTGCATAACTCTCATCTCCAAGCATTAAAGCAGCCCATTGCTCTTGAGACATAGCTCCCGTACCAGAGTCAGTCAAAAGGTCAATATAAACTTGTTCTGCTTTCAATTGAAATACATTGTAATGAGCTTCTTTCAACCATTGCTCTCTTTCTTCTCTTGTGGATTTGCGTAATGGTTCTACCATTTTAATTTTCCACGCTTCTGCAAAAGGTAATTCCATAATATTAAACGTTTTAAATGTTATTTTTATATTTTTATTTAGTATTTTGTTATAAACTTATTTTCTGAAAATCTATTCTTATAGGTTTAATACCTTGATGGTTATTTAGAAATAGATTTGATTTTTTTATTAAGGATAAAAGTAATTGTTCCTCCATAAGAAAAGAGGATTACTCTTATAAAAGACTAAGGAACTTGTCTAATTCTTTTATATTTAGAAAATTATGAGATACAAACCCGATCTTATTTATACCTTTCATCATTATAACTCCTAAAAGTAAAGTGCAAAGTTATAAAAAGAATTTGTACATACAAAATTTTTAGTGAAAAATATTTTATTTTTTTTCTTTTTCAAAGTATAATTATAAATAAATCAATACTTTTAAGAAGATTACTAATATAC
>CAVGDP010000183.1:0-5959 GCA_963627985.1 uncultured Eubacteriales bacterium | reverse complement strand
TAGTTATTAGAATAAATATAGTACTTATCAAAATGGAATCAGATTTCATTCGAATAAAATCATATATTATTTTAATAAAAACGTAGTTTTTATGGAGTGAAAATAAAAAAAGAGGAAACTTTTTTAGCAAAGTCTCCCCCGTTTTATAAAAACATTTAACTATTTCTTAATTAGTTGTTTATTTATTACTTTACCGTTACTATAAATCCTTAAGTAATAAACACCAGATGCTAAATCTCCGATATTGATTTGGCTAGTAGATTGAATAAGTACAGATTTTACTTGTCTACCGTTATTATCGTAAAATTCTACTCTTGTTTTTCCCACATTACCTTCTATTGTTAGAATATCATTAGCAGGATTAGGGTAAATATTTATTTCATTTTCTACAATATCTTCTATACCCGAGCCACTATTTGTATCTGTCTTTACGCAATCTACTTCTTTGGTTTCACTACCCCATTCAACATTATAAACAACAGTAGAGTCGCAATTTAGGTAAGTACTATATTTGAAAATATATGTACCAGGCTGTCTAATATATTGGTCATCAACCTCTAAACTCTCTCCATTCTTTAATTCCCAACAAGTATTTTCCAACGCAACTGGGTTAATTTTCAAATTAACATTTATAACCGAATCGCCACCTGTTATATTCTCCAAAACAAATTGATAAGCACCGCTTTCAGTTAAATAATCGTTGATTGCATCACAAAAATAATCTTGGTTTTCGCAAATCGTTGTATCTATATTGATAGTATCAAAACGTCTCATATCTTTAGAAAGATACAGACCAGATGGTAAAGCGTGGTCAGATATATCACAAACCAAAATATCTATTTTATAATAAGCATCAGCAAGAACAATAGTTGTAGCGGTTGGAAGTTTTACTGTCCATTGATTAAATCCACAACTATTTTTGCAACTTCCCGTAGGGACGATATGATACTCCGGATAAGAAGAACCCGAACTACTATAACCACCACCGTGATTAACAGTATTGATCATCACAGGAGTTTGCGTACCTGGTACTAACGCAAGATTCTGCATATAATAGGCAGGAGAACCTTTAAGATAATTGCCAACAGAATCATACGGACCTGAAAAATAAAATCCAAAGAAATCATTATATGAAGACCCTACATAATTAGGATACTCATCCGAAGCAAAACAATAAGAGAATTGGAAATTATCAATTGTAGGTTTGATCCAGAAAGATAAATACCCAATATCATTAACTGCACTTATTGTCTTACCTTCTTCAATACAATATTTGGTATAGGTCCATTGAAAAACAGTCGCTGTTGCGTCTGAAAAGGAACTAAGATCGCTACTCGGAGAAACAGATTGCCCGTAACCACTACTACCTGCGTTATCGTACGAACAAGTTGTTATTACCAAACCTGTATCCATTGGAATATTACAACCTGTTGTGTTACTATTCTTAAATATTCCTAATTGATTACTATTAACGGTAGTTTTCTCGTTAAATCTAGCTGTATGCTCATCATCTACTACTAATGATATATTCGGTCCTATCAAATAAGATTGAACTAATGTTGATACAACCTTATTCTTTGCAGACGAAACAGATACTTGCGAAAAACAATTAGTAACACCCAACAAAACTAAAACTAGTAAAATAACTGTCCTTTTCATAATTCTAAATGTTTTTATAATTTATACGTTGCAAATTTATATAAAAATTTCTTACCCACCAAATTTTTATAGAAAAAAAATGTAAAATATTTCGTCTTTTTTATTTTTCTATTGTTTTATTATGTTGTAAAATCACCCTACTTCTTACTTCAAAAACATATAAAATATAAGGTCTCCGCTACAAGACTGGGTATCTAATCTAAAAATTATCAATAGTTTCTAAACAAAAAAGTCAATTTATCCCATTTTTCATTAGTGATACTCAATTTTTTGTTTCATTAATCTGTTATAAATACGAATTTATTCCATTCTTTTGTCTTATATCTGAAACAAAATTATCTCATTTACATCTTTTTAGTTGCTAACAAACCACAAGCTGCAGAAATATCCTCACCTTTGCTTTGTCTAATAGTTACAATAAAACCTTTTTGTTTTAGTTTTTGAGCAAAAATGTCCATCTCTTGTTTAGTTGCTTTATTGAATGGAGTATCTGCAAGAGTATTAAAACCAATAAGATTGATTCTACATTTTAATCCATTAAGCAAACGAGATAAAGCATTGACATGGTGCGAAGAATGATTATAATTTTGTAGAACCAGATACTCAAAAGTTAAATGTCTTGTCTTGGTCCAATCATATTGTTTCAAAAGATTCACAACTGTTTCTATCGGATAGGCTTTTTCTATAGGCATCAACGCATTACGCTCTTGTGATATCGCATTATGAAGCGAAATTGCTACATCTACATTTGTCTTATCAAGTAATTCTTGCATTTTGGGTAAATACCCACAAGTAGAGATCGTTATTCTGCGAGGCGAAACAGCATAACCCCACTCATTTGTAAGGATTTTCAGTGCTTTACTAACTTGTTCAAAATTATCTAATGGCTCTCCCATACCCATAAAAACGATATTATTTATAGAAAGAGAGTTTTCGTTCGTTTGTTTGGGGCTTTGAATTTTGTATAATCGTTGATTAAGAACTTGATAGATATTAAGAATTTCGTAAGTAGTCAAATTACGAACAAAACCCATACGACCAGTAGCACAAAAAGAACAATTCATTTTACAACCTGCTTGCGAAGAAATACAAAGAGTGGTACGCAGATTATCAAATATCAAAACAGCCTCAATAAGCACACCATCAGCGTATTGAAACAAATACTTGCGAGTACCATCTTTGCTAATAACTTCCTTAATATAAGGAGTTAAGGCGATATCGTAAGAATTAAATAAATTCTCTCTTATTGATTTTGGAATATTAATCATATCCATTATAGAGACAATATTTTTTTTGTATATCCAATCGCATATTTGATTAGCAACGAAAGGTTTGCACCCTAATTCATTACAAATCAATTGTATTTCCTCTTTTGTCTTACCAAATAGATGTTGCATTGTGTAAATCTTTGCCTTGAAAACGTTATCTATGTTAATATATTGTATATTTTTGAGTAAATAAATATTTGTATAAGAAGAAATATTTGTACTTGCGTGGGAGAAATTTATTTCAATTCATATAAAGAAATCTCACACGCTTATAAAATCTCTGTATTTCGCCAAAAAATAAGACCATTTTGTTAGGAAAAATACAATTTCTATTCTATAAAGGTATAATTTTTTCAGTTTATTAAATAATTATAAATCAAATTAGTATTCTTTTTCTTGTAATTTTTTTGTTATTTTTTTCAGTTTTTATTTTGTCAGTATAAAAAAACATTGTACTTTTGCAAACGAAAATCACGCGGGAATAGCTCAGTTGGTAGAGCGCAACCTTGCCAAGGTTGAGGTCGCGGGTCCGAGTCCCGTTTCCCGCTCTTTTTTTATTCTTATTAGAAAAGAGAGTTCTTTTAAATTATAAGAGGTTAACAAGAGTTTGAGAAACAAGAGTAGTATCATACTTCAATCACAGATTTAGACATCATGCGGGAGTAGCTCAGGAGGTAGAGTGCAACCTTCCCAAGGTTGAAGTCGCGAGTTCGAACCTCGTTTCCCGCTCTAAATAGAATTAGTTGCTCTGGTGGTGGAATTGGTAGACACGCGGGACTTAAAATCCCGTGAGCAATGCGCTCTTATGGGTTCAAGTCCCATCCGGAGTACTCATTTTCATTTTTTAATGTATTTTGAACACTTACTTCTTTTTGAAGTGAGTGTTTTTTTGTTTTATACTACTACCCCTTCTCCTTACCTTTATTCCTTTGCTACTTTTCCCTCCAAATTTTTCCGTCGAATAAAAAAATTATTTTGACCATTCATCCAAATCTTTCGACCATTCATTCCGATAATTCGTCGTTTTATTTCTCTCCATCCTCTTACCAAAAGAATAGGTCGCAAAATCATTATTTTACGACCTATCTTTAATTAAATAATCTTTTCTTTTACATCTTTTGGGTTATCCTTCAAGATAATGATCTAATCTTTAGAAGTTATATTCTTCTATATTCAGAAAATTTTTCCACCCCGTAGCTTTCTTGTAACTATCCTTGCTACCATTAGGCACATATATCACCATACTACCATTAGGCACCTCATCAAAAGAGTCCTCCTCGGCAGTAGGAGGAATACTACTTTTGGAATAAATCTCTTCTATATAATAACATCTACAAAAAGCTTTACTATCAATAGAGGTAACAGGAGCAGGTATATCCACCCTTACCAAATCATCACAGTCTTCAAAAGCAAAACTTCCAATCGTAGTAACCGAGTCGGGTATCTCCACAAACTCTAAACTACTACAACCACTAAACGTTTCCATTCTCATAGTAATAGAGTTTGGTAGTTCTACACTCTTCAGATTCTTACATTTCTCAAAAACACCATACCTCATAAATGTAACCGAAGATGGTATTTCTATACTCCTTAATCCCTCACATTTAGCAAAAGCAGAATTACCAATCATAGTAACTGTTTTAGGTATCTCTATATTTGTTAATTCTTTACACTTCCCGAAAGCCTCTCTATTAATCTCCATAACCGAATAACTTGTCCCCTCATATATAACTTCTTTTGAAATTACTACTCCGCCACTTATTTCATCATATCCTACAACCTTTGCCGTCTTCTTTTCCTCGTCAACTTCGTAACAAAGGGTTACTTTTTGATAGGTGTATTTAAAAATATTTTGTTCCATAGTATTAAAGATTTATTAATTTTTCTAGTCCTTGATTAGTTTTTGTTCTAATTTCGTTTTATTATTACGCACTATTATCGTATATACCCCACTTGCCAAATCCTTTACATCCAAAGTTACGTCTGTTTCATCAGATAATACTTTCTGTTTCATCAAGATTTTGCCTTGAATGTCTATAAGTAGTATTTCGGCATTTGGAATATTTGTTATAGATAGGTATACATTCTCTATAGTTGGATTAGGATACATTATTACTTCAGAAGGCTCTTCTTCTCCAGATATAGCTGTTAGATTTAACACTACAACACTATCGCAACCATCCTCCATTTTGAATGTATTAGTGTATGTACCTGCTCCTGTCTCCGTAAAACCATAACCTGAGTATGTTTCATTCTCATTTATTGTTGCATAAATGTATGTAGTTACTCTTGCACAAGGGATAATGGTATCATAAATAATACTTGTTATCGTATCGTATAGTATTATCGTATCGTAGTTAGTAATAATTAAAGTGTCAGTAGTGTTAATTGTATCAAATAGCGTAATAGTATCTTTTACAATAGTTGTGTCGTGTATATAATTATTTACAATCAAGGTATCGGTAGTGTTAATTGTATCAAACTTAGTTAGTGTTATGGTATCAAATTTAGTTATTGTATCATAATTAGTAACAATCAAAGTGTCTATTGTGTTAATTGTATCAAATAATGTTATAGTATTTTCTACAATAGTAGTGTCGTGGATATAGTTACCTACGATTAAAGTGTCAGTAGTGTTAATTGTATCAAATTTAGTTAGAGTTATTGTATCGTAGTTAGTAACAATCAAAGTATCTGTAGTATTAATTGTATCAAATAATGTTATAGTATTTTCTACGATAGTAGTGTCGTGGATATAATTATTTACAATTAAAGTGTCGGTAGTGTTGATTGTGTCAAATAACGTTATAGTATCTTTCACAATAGTAGTGTCGTAGATATAATTATCTACAATTAAAGTATCTATTGTGTTTATTGTATCATAATTAGTAACAATTAAAGTATCCGTAGTGTTAATTGTATCAAATAACGTTATGGTATTTTCTACAATAGTCGTGTCGTGGATATAATTATTTACAATTATTAGTGTCCGTTAAAATATATTTATTTAGATATAACTAATTTATTTTCAG
>CAVGDP010000182.1:0-8375 GCA_963627985.1 uncultured Eubacteriales bacterium | reverse complement strand
TCAATAACTATTCAAATAAACTTAATAACTATTCAAATAAACTTAATAACTATTCGAATAACATTAATAACTATTCAAATAACATTAATAACTATTCGAATAACATCAATAACTATTCGAATAACATCAATAACTATTCAAATAATATCAATAACTATTCGAATAACTTCAATAACTATTCGAATAACTTCAATAACTATTCAAATAACTTCAATAACTATTCAAATAACTTCAATAACTATTTTAATAACTTCAATAACTATTTTAATAACTTCAATAACTATTCAAATAACTTCAATAACTATTCGAATAAAATCAGATATTATTTTGATGATTTTAGTACTTATTCTAACTATTATATAATCAACTCATTACAAAGATGAACGAATTGCCCATTTTTACTCAAAAAATAACCTCAAAAAGTGAACATATAGGGAAAATAGAACATTTTGGTTTTTTGAAATGAAGTATAATTTTTGTGTTTTTGCTCTCTCTTTGGGTAAAGAATTATCTATTTATTCTAAATTATAATATTCTACAAATATCTATATCTTTGAATTATTTCTATTATCAACTTCTGTCTGTTACTCATAATTTCATTCTAATAATATTTGATTTTATTTTTACAAGATGTGATACACTAAAAATTACAACTCGCAAAAATATTCTATTTCTGCTATTAAGTGTTCTTTTAGGATTATTTTTCAGACAAAAAAGTAAATAAAAAACATCTAATAGATATAATATTGGGATCTCTTCCTATAACATAAATTGAAACACTATTATTGATTGTACATTATTGATAATAAGTGATTTCAAAATAGATACATTTATTTGAAAAATACTAATAATGATGATTTATGAAAAAAGAGTTGTAGAAATATGAAAAAGTATTAATTTTGCACAACGTGATAGGAGTATTTTGAGAGAAAGGGGAGTAAATATTTTTGTTAATAAAATAAGAAAGAGAGTTATTATGTTGATAGACATAGATTTAATAGAAAAGACTTGGAAAGATAGATCTTTATTGAAGGATAGAAAAATCATTAATGATGTTAATGATACAATTGCTTTATTGAATAGAGGAGAGATTAGGGTCGCCGAGAAAGTCAATGATACATGGCAAGTAAATGAGTGGATACAAAAAGCAATTCTATTGTATTTTGCTATAAATAAAGTAGAAACATCGCAAATTGGTATTATAGAATATGCCGATAAAGTGCCTTTGAAAAAGGATTATGTGCATTGGGGAGTAAGAGCAGTGCCTGGTGCAGTTGCACGATTTGGCTCTTACTTGGGTAAAAATGTGGTTTTGATGCCGTCTTTTGTGAATATAGGAGCATACGTTGATGAAGGTACTATGGTAGATACGTGGGCTACGGTTGGTTCAGGTGCACAGATTGGTAAGAATGTGCATCTGGCAGGTGGAGTTGGTATAGGTGGCGTATTAGAACCTATTGGTGCTAAGCCGGTTATAATAGAGGATCATTGTTTTATAGGTTCTCGTTGCATAGTAGTTGAGGGGACTATCATAAGTGAAGGTGCGGTCTTGGGAGCAGGTACAACGATTACAGCATCAACAAAGATAATAGACGTAACGGGCGATAAAGAAGTTATTTATAAAGGTTTTGTGCCGAAGAATGCAGTAGTTGTACCGGGAAGTTATGTAAAACATTTTCCGAGTGGTGATTACAATGTCAATTGTGCTTTAATTATCGGCAAAAGAAAAGAATCCACAGACAAAAAAACGTCTCTAAACGAGGTATTAAGACAATTCTAAAAGGAAACAATATAATTCTTTAAAGTATTTTGACCAATAGATCACTTTTGTGCTGATAAAAGGTGAGTTTTTGGTTAGGATATTATATAGATCAATGTTTTAGGTTTTGTGTTTTTCCTTTTTGGCAGCAGGGAATAAGATATTATTTAGGATTAATCTGTAACCAGGACTATTAGGATACAACTCCAAATCAGTAGGTGGGTCGCCAATGAAATGTCTATAATCCTCAGGGTCATGACCTCCTAACCAGGTCCAAGTTCCTTTGCCATAATCTCCATGAATATATTTAACCTCATTATAAGATTTGTTTTCACCCAAAATTAGTACGTTACTTTTCAGAAATTGTTTGCGAAAAGCAGTCGTTTGTCCGTAGAAACCTTTAATAACTCGCTTATGGCACTGCGTTAGCATAGTAGGAATCCAGTCCCATTTGGCAGAAAAATCAAATAAAGCGAAAACATCATTTTGTTCGCTAATCTTCGTTTGACGATCTGAAGGAATATCTATATCAGATAAGCGATAGACACTCGGATTGACTTCAATATGAAAATCTTTGAAGGCAAAACAATTATCATAATTCAATCTGTATTGAGCATCGGGGTCCATACGGTCTCCATCGAACATTTCAGCACAAATATCTGCATTCTCACTCGCCAGAGCAATGTCGTATGAATCCGTAGCAGAGCACATAGCGAACATAAATCCACCCCCAAGAACAAAATCTCTAATCTTCTTCACAACAGCTAACTTCTCTTTGGAAACTTTCTTGTAACCAAGTGAATAAGCTAAACTCTCTTGATAATTTTGTTCGTCTTTGTACCATTTAGCATTGCGATGAGCTCCCCAAAATTTGCCATACTGACCGGTAAAATCCTCATGGTGAAGATGTAACCAATCATACATCGGCAGAGCATCCGAAAGAACTTCCTCATCGTAGATAACATCGTAAGGTATTTTGGCATAAGTCAATACAAGTGTAACGGCATCGTCCCAAGGTCGCTTACTTTTGGGAGAATAAACGGCAATTTTGGGTGCTTTTTGCAATTTAACCACGTCCATATTAATTTCGGGGTCAGATATTTCCATAACAATAGCATTATATGCAGAATTGGATATTAAATCATAACTAACACCTCTCAATTTACACAACTTAATTATCTCACTATTCTCCTCCATAGCAAAACTACCGCCACGATAATTAAGTAACCAATCAACGTCTATTTCTTTTTGCAAAGTAGCGTAAGCAATACCGTATGCTTTGAGATGATTCTTTTGATTATCGTCCATCGGTATTAATATAAAATTAGCAAATACGCTATTCGTTGCAATAAGTATAGAGAAAAATAAAACGAATATTAATCTTAATATTTTAGAATTCCGTATCTCCATCGGGTTGCATAATATTATCAACATTAGTAGATATTTGACCTAAATCATTATTCGCTTTGGATTCCATTATTAAGGATTGAGTATCAGAATCAAATGAGATATTTCCATTAGGCATAGAAGAATTAATATCAATATTCTCAAAACGAACATATTGTCCCTTGAAACGCAAACGAGCTTTGCGAATACTACCAGATCTATTCTTGGCAACGTTAATATAAGCGATACCCTCTGTAGAACCAAAGTTATCCTGCATTTGTCCGTAGTATTCAGGACGATAGATAAACATAACAATATCCGCATCTTGCTCAATGGCTCCGGATTCTCTCAAATCCGACAACATAGGTTCCTTTGTACCACCACGTTTTTCTACTTCACGAGACAATTGAGACAAAGCAAATACAGGTATACTCAATTCCTTTGCCAAACTCTTCAATTGACGAGATATATAAGAGATTTCCTGCTCACGATTATTGTTTTTGGCATCATTACCATTCATTAATTGCAAATAATCTATGAAAACCATATCAATTCCGTGTGCTTTCTTCATACGTTTGCATTTGGCTTTCAATTCCATAATGTTTAGACCTGGATTATCGTCTATATACATCCTGCAATTACCCAATTCGCGGGCTTTTTGTCTAACTCTCTCCAATTCTTGTGTTGTGATTTGGTCGCCTCTTTTCAATCTTTGTCCCTCAACTTCCGCTTCAGAGGATACTAATCTCATCATCAATTCAGTAGCAGTCATTTCCAAAGAAAAAACAGCAATACTTTTTGCATATTGTACCGCCATATTCCTTGCAATATTCAAAGCAAAAGCAGTTTTACCCATAGCAGGACGAGCAGCTAAGATAATCAACGCACCAGGTTGGAAACCACCAGTTATATTATCCAATTCATAGAAACCACTCGGCAAACCAATCGTATTACTATCGGACTTCTGTGCTTCATCTATTTCTTTGATAACCAATTCACTCAAAGTACTCATACTTTTTTCTTGCGAATTGAAATTAGAGTCGTTTATAGCCAAAAAACTACTTTCCGTCTCGTCCAAAAGTTCTAATATATCCGAAGTTTCTTTGTAAGCATTGGTAAGTGTTTGGGTAGAAACGCGAATAAGTTCCCTTTGAATGTATTTTTCTGCCAAAATCCTTACATAAGACTCTATATGTGCCGCAGAAGCGACCTTATCGATCAAAGAAGATAACTTATAACTTCCACCAACAGCCTCATACCTTCCTCGTTTTTTGAGTTTATCGGTAACCGTCATTATATCTACATCTTTACTTTCGGCATTAAGTGAATAAATAGCATTGAAGATTTCCTTATTTTCTTCTTTATAGAAATGTTCTGGTCTTAATCTATCTATGGTATTAATAAGTGCATTCTCATCTATCATTATTGCACCAAGCACACATTCTTCTATTTCAACAACTTGAGGCGGAATTTGATTATTATTAATACTAAAAGCCTGTTGTTGTGTAAGAGGTGGTCGTTTTGTGTTATTTAATTGACTATCTGGCATATTAGGTTGTGTTATGTATCTTAAAAAATCATTGCAAAGTTAAGTTTATTTATGGGAATGACAAAATTTATTTTTTATTTTTTTGAGATAAAAATTCTTTTTCATTACTCTATCTCACTCTTTTTACATAAAAACAAATCGTTATACACATATAAAAATATTTTTTTGATAAGATTCTAATCTTTTTTGTCTCTATTTGTACTATTACACACAAAGAGAAAATAATATCGCAAGTTATTCAAATAATATCAGAAGTTATTTCAATGTTATTTGATTTTATTTTCCTCCTTTATTACATCCTTATTACGATAGATTACAAAAGAATAATTATAATTATGATGATTAATTTTTCTCAATAAGTTATCCAAAAAACTCGGATAAATAGTTGTAGAATACTCAATATTAGGAAAATATTTCTTTATATGCTGTACTCTTTTGTTTATATCTTTTGCGTCAACAAAGAGAATAAAGGCAGGTTGAGTATCATTACACAGACGATAAATATCTGTAGTATCAGAAGTTACGTTGATTTGTTTACAATCTTGAACGGTATAAATTCGAGGCATCATAGCCCAATCGTTATTAGGGATATCCTCGTGTATAAATGCCTTAACATTAGGACGATAAGGGTACATGTACGCCATACTCTCCACTCTAGCTCGTTTAGAATAATGAAAAGTTACGGGAATTAACAAAATAGTATTCAAAATCAAGGAAATAATACAACAAACTTTGATCGTTTTTCTCCATCTATAATAAAGTGGTTTTTTTATTAAGAAATCTTTGCAACCAATAGCACCTAAAATAATTACAAAAGGTATAATAGGGAAAATAAATCTCTCTTGTTTGTTCGGTATTAAACTATGCAGAAACAAAAAGCAAAAAGAAGGCAAAAATAAAAATAATCTCCTATACCCATAAAAGAAACCGAATAAGATAAATACACTTAACGGTGGCACCAAGATGCCCAATAAAACACCAATATATTTGAAAAATCCCCCATGTGGATAAATATCCTCCGTTAATAGATTATATAGAAAATATTCTTTCATTTCTACGAAAGGTTCTTTCCATAGAAAAACATCTGAAATCTGTGTTAATGAGAATGTTATCACAATAGTTATGGACCATATAAGAGCATTTTTCCATTGTTTATAAATTAGCATCGCCAAACCGAAACCTCCTATAAACGTTAGCAATTGATACCTAAACGCTAAGGCTATTCCCATAACTATTGCCGAAAGTAAGACGTCTTTTGGACGTGGATATTTGTTGCGAATGTAAAGCCAAGTGGACCAAAGCAAAAAAGGTATACACACTATCTCAACCAAATTTCTTACACTCAACCACGGCATACACCAAAGCAAACACAATGCCCACGCAACGATATTAGATAATTTTTTGTCGTTACTTGTGCGAAATACTATTTTATGAGAGAAATATATTATCAATAAAGAAAGTAAGGCATGCACTAAACGAACAAAATACATTTGAGAATCAAGACTTTCAATTCCAAAAAAAGATAAGAATTTGAAGAAAAAATACATTAATAGTGGGTAGAAAAACGAATGTCCTTGCGGTTTAGTTTGCAACCAACCCTGAAAATCCCAACCTTCTGCCCAAGAACGAGATGTTTCTATGATAGTAAAGTGATCATCGTGCATACCATATCCTTTTGCAAACAAAACACTCAACATTCTAATTACAAAAGCAACTAATAGTATGATAGTCAGAGGGTATTTATTGTAGTAATATATTATTTTTCTCATCTCTTGATCTGTTGTTGAATAAAGATATTGATAGAGAGAATAAAAGATTAATTATTCTTTGTCTTTCAGTAGATTATAGTATTTATCAATTAATTTTTGTGCTATAACGTAAGCACTAATTTTGTTATCCAAAATATATTCTTTGGCAATGGACAAATCTTCTTTAATCTTCTCATTATTATAGAAGTTATCCAATAAAGATTGTTTGATACTTTCGTCCAAAATTCTTAAATTCTGCTCATTTCTATTCTTATAAAAATAACCATTTTGTTTAGTCTGGCGAACAAATTCCTCTATACATTGCCAAATCTCTCTTATTCCGTCCCTTGTATAAGAAGAACAAGTAAAAACTTTTGGTTTCCAACCATTATCATTAGTAGGAAATAAACGCAAAGCATTTCTGTAATTAGTAGCTGCTATTTCGCTAATATCCTTCATTTTACCTTCTGCTTTGTTTACTGCAATTGCGTCTGCCATCTCCATAATTCCCCTTTTGATACCTTGCAACTCATCGCCAGCATTTGCTAATTGCAACAAGAGAAAGAAATCCACCATACTATGTGCTAATATCTCACTTTGCCCGACCCCAACAGTCTCAATTATTACAATATCATAACCAGCAGCCTCGCAAAGTATTATAATCTCTCTTGTTTTTCTTGCGACACCTCCTAAATTACCTGCCGAAGGAGAAGGTCTTATGAAAGCATTTTCCTCTTGTGATAATTCTTCCATACGAGTCTTGTCGCCAAGTATAGAACCCTTTGACCTCTGACTAGAAGGGTCAATAGCAAGGACGGCAACTTTGTGTCCCATACCTGTTAGCATCTTGCCAAGTGCCTCTATAAAAGTACTTTTACCTACACCCGGCACACCGGTTATTCCTAATCTTATACTATTACCCGAAAAAGATAAACATTTTTCAATTACCTGTTGTGCTAATATTGAATGTGCGTGCAAATTGCTTTCTATTAGTGTAATGGCTCTTGATAAGATTGTACGATTACCCTCTCTTATACCTTTAACATAATCATCCACAGAGAGTTGTTGTCTTTTAACAACCTTAAAATTCGTATTTACCGTTACAGGATTGCTAACTCCTTTGCTAACACTAAGAGCAGAGTCGTTGTTATCTTTATCTATTATTTGGTCGTACATTGTGCGTAGTGATATTAATGCTATTCTATTTGATAGGCAAAGTTACAAAAAAAATTATTAGTATTCGTTAAAAGTTAGCAAGAGAATAAAAAAAATTTTTGAGTGATGTCCTAAAACATTATTCTCTATTTATATTCTGAGATATATAAATCTCTCCAAAGCAAATGGATATATTTGAAATAAGTTAATAATTTGGAATAATAGAGTATATCCTTATTCTGATCCACTATTAAAATACAAAAATTATACTCCATTTCAAAAACCAAAAATGTTCTATTTTTCCTATAAGGTTATTTTTTAGGGTCATTTTTTCATATTTGTAATAAATTGATCATATAATAGTTAGAACAAGTACTAAAATCCTCAAAATAATATATGATTTTATTCAAATAGTTATTAATGTTATTCAAATAGTTATTGATTTTATCTGAATAGTTATTAATGTTATTCAAATAGTTATTAATGTTATTCAAATAGTTATTGATTTTATCTGAATAGTTATTAATGTTATTCAAATAGTTATTAATGTTATTCAAATAGTTATTGATTTTATCTGAATAGTTATTAATGTTATTCAAATAGTTATTAATGTTATTCAAATAGTTATTGATGTTATCTGAATAGTTATTGATGTTATTCAAATAGTTATTGATGTTATCTGAATAGTTATTGATGTTATTCAAATAGTTATTGATGTTATCTGAATAGTTATTGATGTTATTCAAATAGTTATTGATGTTATTCAAATAGTTATTGA
>CAVGDP010000181.1:0-4959 GCA_963627985.1 uncultured Eubacteriales bacterium | reverse complement strand
TTGCTCATTTTTACTCAAAATATACCCATAGAAAATAAGCTTATATGAAAAATAGAACATTTTGGGAGAGTGAAACATTGCAAGATTTTGGCGTTTTTCTTGTAGGTTAGAGTAAGAAATTATATTCAAACTTGATCATATAAAGAAAAAAGGACAATCAGAGTAATCTCCAATTGTCCAACAAAAAAACAACAATTTATGAAAACGAAAATGTTTCTATATAGACTTCTCTCTATCTATAATCGTATTTGAATCGTGTTTTAATAAGTTATTGTATCCCAAAAGAATATTCTAATTCCTTGTTCTGGTGCATCTTCATCCAAGAGTAGTATTCTTTTATTGAGTTTGATAGCAATATCATCTTCTATAATACATAATGTTGCCATATTCTTACTTGGCCAAGCGTGAGAACCGAAATGTGGCTCTCCTGTCGTGGTACCTTGTCCTTTTACTTCATCCCATCTTGTATAACCTCTTATACTTAAATCGTGAAGAATTTTTTCTACTTCATCTACAAATGCTTGATTATATACTAAAAACGCTGCTTTCATTATATTTTGCTTTTAAGAGTTTTTTTCTTATTTTCTTTCTATCGCTATTTACTTTTAAGGCTGCAAATGAACTATATATAGTAGGTATAAGTACTAATGTAACAAGAGTAGAGATAGTAAGACCAAAGACAATGACGATACCCATCGGTTGCCATAATTCACTACCCTCTCCTATTCCTAACGCCATCGGTAACATACCTAATACAGTTGTTGCAGTAGTCATCAAAACAGGTCTCAAACGTGATTTGCTACCAAGAACGACAGCATTGATAATACCCATTCCACGTTCCCTATTAAGATTAATGTAATCCACTAATACAATACCATTTTTGACTACAATACCAATTAGCATTACTGCACCTATTAGGGACATCATATTCAAAGTACCACCTGTTATCCACAGACCAAGAAACATTCCTGTCAAAGCAAATGGTACGGAGAACATTATAATAAATGGTGAGCGGAAAGATTCAAATTGTCCTGCCATTACAGAATAAACTAATATAATGATAATAACACACAATATACCAATATCAGAGAAAGTATCTCCTTGATCTACCACACTACCGCCTAATTCAATTGCAATATTAGAAGGAATACTCAATTCATTAGTTATTTTATTTACTTCCTTTGTTACTTGGTCTATTGTCGCACCGGACAATGATGCTGTAACGGTTACTATACGCTCTCTATCTTTTCTTTCTATATCAGGTGGAGCGAATTTCTCTACTACTTTGGCTACTTCTCCTAACTTGATAGGTTTGCCATTAGTACCATACAAAGTGATATTCTCTATATCTTCCACACTATTACGAAACTCTTCTGCATAACGTACTTTTATCTTGTATTCATCTCCATCTTCTCTAAAAATAGAGGCTGTCATACCATTCATACGATTACGAATATAAGAAGAAGCAGTGGAGACATTTAGACCATTTTCGGCAAGTTTCTCTCTATCAAATTCCAAATTGAATTGAGGAGTATAATCACGGCGTGAGATAGTTACATCGCCAAGACCTTCTACTTTGGATAACTTCTCTTTGTATTGTTGAGCAATAGCAGTTGTTTTCTCAAAATCATAACCGAGTATCTGTACTTTTACAGTAGAACCTCCTGTCATACCAGATTCTTGTCCAGTAGGAATAACTTTGTATTTGGATACTTCGGGATAAGAGGCTAATTCCTTACGCAATATATCGGATATCTCGTAAATAGTTTTGTCTCTTTCAGCAACGGCATTGAACTTCATACGGAAAGAAATATAGTTGTCACCTGAGGTTTGCATCAATGAGAATGAATTATCTTCATCATCCGATGGAGTACCAACTGTATAAGTCATATTCTGCAAATCAGGGAAAGAAGCTTTTACATATTTATGAAATCTTTCTGCAATAACCTTACTTCTCTCCACAGATGCACCTGCCGGCAACTCTATATTACCACTAATCTGTGCATTATCCGATGCCGGTATAAAATCTGTTCCCAAGACATTGATTAGCAATAATGAAGCAAAGAAAATAGCAAACGCAATAACAATCGTACTTATTTTGTGATTAACACTCCACGAAAGTATCTTTTGATAACCGTTTTCTAAGGCATCTAATTGTTTTTGAATAACATCACGTATTTTGGTTAGTATGTTCGCTTTTCTTACTTGCGTTTGTTTTTCTTTGCGTTTATATATTATAGAACAAAGCATAGGAGTTAGGGTTAATGCACAGATAATAGATACAACCATTATGATACACATCATCCAACCTAATTGTTTAAACATTATACCTGCCATACCACTAAGCATAGTAAAAGGGAAGAATACTGCTATCAAGGTTAGAGTAGAAGCAATTACAGCATTAGCAACTTCATTTGTACCATATATAGCAGCCTCTCGTGGTGCAGCACCTCTTTCTAAGATTTTGGTAACATTCTCCATTACCACAATTGCATCATCGACTACCATACCGATGGATATTGTCAGAGCAGACATAGAGATAATATTTAGTGTATTACCTGTTGCAAATAGATAAATAAACGCACCAATAAGTGAAACAGGTATAGTAATAATAACTATTAATGCTGCACGCCATTGACCCAAGAAATAGATAATAACCACAATAACAAAGACAAAAGCAAGTAAGATGGTTTCTTTCAAAGAATCTATCGAGTTATTAATATTGTCTGTTGAGTTCATTATCTCTGTTACGTGAATATCAGAGGGTAGATTTTTCAGTATAGAAGGTAAGGCTTTGTTTATTTTGTTCATCACTTCTACTGAGTTTGCTCCATTTTGTTTAGATACAACTACTGTTGCACCTTTTCTACCGTTGATATAACTTTCTTGTACTTTTTCTTGTACAGAGTCTCTAATAACGGCAACATCTTTTAGGTATACAGGAGAACCATTACTAGTTGTAAGTACAATATCATTCAATGGTTCACTCTCTTTATATTCTCCTTCTATACGTAAATTATATGATTCATTACCAACATAATATTTACCCGATGGAGTATTTTTGTTTTCTGTTGCTATTCTACTACCAATGGACTCTACGGTTAGATTATAAGCTTCCATTTTATGTGGATCAACCAAAGCAACAATCTCTCTTTGTGGTGCGCCTGTAATAGAAACCGAACCTACTCCTTCTATTCTTTGTAATGGATTAGACATATTATCGTCCAAAATCTTATACAAAGCAGACATACTTTCTTGTGCAGAAACTGAATAGATAACGATCGGCATCATAGAGGTAGAGAGTTTGAATATCATAGGAGTAGAAGCTCCATCTGGCAAACTCATCTTAATCATCTCTAATTTGTCTCGCATATCATTTACTGCAGCATCCAAATCTGTTCCCCAATTAAATTCTACTGTAACTAATGCAACATTATCTTTTGAAGTAGATGTTAGTTCTTTTAGGTCATTTACAGTAGAAAGGGAAGTCTCTAATAGTTTGGTAACATTGTTTTCTACGTCTTCTGCACTTGCATTTGGGTAAGAGACTATTACTATTGCCGTATTCATATCGAAATCAGGCAATAAATCTATACTCAATCTACTATAAGAAAAGATACCCAAAATCATCACTGCTATAAAAGCAATAGACACAAGTACAGGTCTTTTTACCGATGATTCATAAACACTCATTATTGCAAAAATTTTTTCTGTTACTACTATTATTTATTATTTAACGATTACGACTTTGGAACCGTTCTTTAATTTATTCTGGTCAGATACAACGACTTTTTCTCCTTCTTTCAGTCCATCCAAGATAGAATATTTGTCATTTATTCTCTTACCTACTGTAACCACACGATGCTCTAATGTATTATTAGAAGTAACGACATAAACATATTTTTCATTTGTACCATTTTGTTTGATAACTGCTTTGTCTGTTACTACAATATTATTAGCACGACCCAAATTCAATTCCGTACGACCAAACATTCCAGGACGTAGTTTTCTGTTTGCGTTAGTAAATTCTGCCTCTACATAAAAAGTACGAGAAGAAGGGTCTATTGTTGGCGAGATTAACGATATTTTACCATTAAACTCTTCTTCATCAAACACTTCTACTTTGGCTACAATACTCATTCCTAATTTTATTTTTGAATACAAACTCTCATTTACTGAAAATCTTAATTTCACAGGAGATATTTGCATAACTTGTAATATAGGAGAAGTACCTGCAACATCTCCATTATCGAAGTTTCTCAATGTTACAACGCCATTTATAGGAGAGGTTAGAGTTATATTTTCTTTCAAATTAGCAATATTCTTCTTTGCTACATCGTATTGTACTTGTACTTGATCTAATTGTTGTTTGCTTACACCACCAGATTGATATAAGGCTTTCATTCTCGCCAATTCTACTCCCAAATTATCTAATTGTGCTTGTGCAGTAGCGACACTTGTACTTTCCATCTTAACCAAAGTTTGTCCTTTTCTTACATTATCACCTACTTCTACAAATATCTTTTCTATTCTTGTACCACCTGCAGAAGAAATGTAGTTTTTGTATTTGGCTTCTACTGTAGAAGTAAATTCGTATATTTGATCTACTTCTTGCATTGTTGCTACTTCTACTTGTACTTTTGGAGTTTGTTCTGTTTCTGTGTTCTTATCGCTTTGTTTGGAACAAGAAGCAATCACAAAAGGTAGCACCATTGCAACCATTAATATCTTTGAAACGTTTTTTCTATTCATTTTCTTTCTTTATTTATCTGTTTTTTGACTATATTTTCTTGTTATTAGATCTTATTGATTTTATTTTGATAACTATTGAAGTTATTTTGATAACTATTGAAGTTATTTCAATAACTATTGAAGTTATTTTGATAACTATTGAAGTTATTTCAATAACTATTGAAGTTATTTTGATAACTATTGAAGTTATTTCAATAACTATTGAAG
>CAVGDP010000180.1:0-5312 GCA_963627985.1 uncultured Eubacteriales bacterium | reverse complement strand
AAAACAAATTAGTTATATCTAAATAAATATGTTTTACCGGACACTAATAGTTATCTTTATTAAAATACCAAGTATCGTAATCCTCTTTGGATATAGATTTGTCGTCTACACAAACAAATATTTCCGAGAATTTTGTACCCATGTCGACTGCTAATTTATTAGGAAATGCTTTTCGCAAATCTACCAATGTAGCATAAGGGTACATTACCATGTAAGCATGTACTATCCCTAATGCTGTACGATTTTGAGCTTTACCATAAACTCTTACTTTATTTACCATGTTTTTATATTTTTTTAAGTTAATAAATATTCTAATACTTAAACTTTATGAGGACTCGTTAAAATTCTATCTCAATATCTGAGTCGTCTTTTACTAAGTCAATGAGCATAAGTACTACGTCAGTATACTCCACAACCTCTGTTGCATCAGATAGGTTAAATAGTACTTGTATCTTATCACGAGTCACAACGCCGTCAGTAAGTACAATTTCTATTGCACACTGCATAAGTATACTTGCATCCTCTTCTTCTATTTTAGAAACATTCTCCTCCAAGTATGCCTGTACTGCCTCATTATCTTTTTCCTTAAGTGTTGTTACAGCTTCGTCTACTTTAGAAATAAGTTTTGCTTTATCTACTTTCAGAGCCTCAGCTATTTCACCAAGCATCTCTTTTTCTTCCTCGGAATATGTTCCGCCTGCCAATAAGGCAACAGCCAAAAATGTAGCTGCATTACTAATATTTGATTTTATTTTACCTTGTCTTTTATTTAGTTAAACAATTATTTTAGTAAGCGAGAGATACGCTTCATGAGTTTTGCATCTTCTTGCTTACGTTTCTTTGCTGCTGCTCTACGAGCTTTTGCAAGATTCTCTAACATAGCCTTACCTTCCTTGGTACGCTTGTCAATCTTTCCGCTTTTTGTACGTTGTACCGTACTTTCTGCTTTCCGCTTCTTTGCTACAGCCTTTCGAGCTTTTGCAAGTCTTGCTAACATAGCCTTACCTTCCTTGGTACGCTTGTCTATCTTTCCGTTTTGTGTTAATTGTATTGCCATAATACATAATGTTTTTTATTATTACTTATTTTTATTTAATTATTTTTTATTTTAGGGTAAAACACTTATTGTTTGCTCTATAGATACTGTAATAGATAAGGACGAATATTAGTATTAGTAATCCATTGAGAATTATGTATAACGGCATAGAGAAACTAATACAAAACGCAAATATCATATTGTAAATCAAAGTCAAAACAAAAAACACACTTGACAAAACTTTCAAGTTGATATTTGTTCTCTCTATGTCTTCTACCTTCACTCCCATTGCACAAAACAAAGGAATAATCATAGCAACAAAACTACAAAGAGTTAATACATTCCTATCCATACTCTTGCTTATTGCATAGACAGCGTACGAGAGTAACGCACAAATACCAACGGCAATAACGCCATAAACATAGTTAACTTTCATAATCTTTTCATTTTTATATTATTTAGTAGGTGGCATTGGTGGAGGTGGCGGAGGAACTGCACCAAACAATGCAGACAATTCCTGTACATTACCTGCTAATTCCCAATTTTGCATACCCTGTTTCCAAACGTATGTGTCTTTGTTTATCTGTCCACTCTGTATCATCTGTTGTAGTTGTTGCAAAGTGTAAGGCCCCATATTCTGACCATTGATATTCAAAGTATATGTTACCTGCGGTGGTGGAGGTGGTGGAGTTTGCGGTGCGTTTTGATTAGGCTGTTGCATGGCTTGTTGTTGTGCTTGCCCCATATTGTTCATCATATTTGCCATTTGACCACCCATGGCTCCGCCCATAGCCATTCCCATCATTATACCTGCCGGATTCATTCCTCCTCCACCAAAGCCCATCTGGGACATATTACCTAAGTTCTCCGCTACTACTTGCATAACTTTTGTCTGTTGATTAATTGCATGAGCCTGAATAAACTGACTCTCTGCTGCAAGATGACCTTTCTCACCATAGATATCTGTGTCAATTTCTGCTCTACGACCTACTTGTTCCTTAGTTACATGTATAAACTCTTTATAATCCTCACTCTCTTTGTCTATATCGATAGCAGAGACATCTATACGCTTTAGGTTTACTCCGAAATTATCTTGCACTTGAGAAGCAAGTTTCTCTTGTAACATATCGTTTATTTCAGCAATCTTGTTACCTAATTGCAAAACGGATATGTCATTTTGTGCAGGACAATTGGTTACAAAACTTCTTACAAACTTCTGCACCATTCCTTTTATTTGGTTATTAAATACATCCAAAGAAAAGTCTTGCAAACGATTAAGTTTAATAAATTGTTTAACATCTGTTATATTGAATGTTATCATTCCTCTAACAGCAACAGGCACTGTAAAATCCAAAAATCTCGGATCTGCTACATCAAAATATGGTACACCGAAATTTATTTGTACATTGCCTGCTAAGTTAAAGAAATAAATCTCTGCCTGAAATGGAGAGGAACCACCGAAAGCCAATCCTACAATACTCGAAAGCACAGGAAAGTTAGCAGTCTTTATAGTTCCATCGTATGGGCCAGTAATAAAATCCTCCATTGTGCCGTACTTTTGTTTATAAACAAAGACAGCCATCTCTCCATCTTTAACCCTTAGACTACTTCCATACCGGATAGCGTTTTCTTTCTTGCTTGAATTAGCCCCTTGTCCATTTGGAGTCCATTTCCAAACAAGATAATTTTGCTCATCACAGCGGATAACATCCATCAATCCGCCCTCTTTTTTGCTACCGAATAAACCCATAACTTTTCTTATTTTATTTGAACCGTAAACTCTGCTACGCTCTGAACAATACTAAATACCCTTATTATGTATTAATTTCTCATATTAAAAAATACTATTTATCTTCAAAATACGCCATTATTGCACAAAAAAGCATTAGCAAAAGATATAAGACAATTCCACTAATCGCCATAATTATAGTCTTTTTTTGCTGTTTCCATTTTTTCTGTTTGTACTGATCTATAACACGAGCAAACATTTCATCGTTTGGAAACGATATTTTTGCCTTTTGAATACATTCTTCGCACTTCCTTCTATATGTTGAGCCATTATCACCTCCAAAACTATGAGATAATAGCCATGATATAAAAGCAAGTAAGGTCGCTTTTTCTGTAGGGACAGGATATGTTTCTACTATAGTGTCTAATCTCGCATCAACACGATCACAATCAAGGAGACCTGATTTTTGTCCTGATATTGCTCTTGCTTTTTTTATTTCTGTTTCTTGCATAGTTGCATCATGCTCGGCCTTTCGTAACAAGGACGCAAGTTCTTTCACCGCAGCGTTCGCATCAACTCCTTCAAAAGCATAACCGCATTCTGAACAACTTCCTTGATAACTGTGTACAATCGCTCCACAAGCAGGACACTTTTTTACATCTCCATACTTGTTAGATTTAGGTGCAGAGGTTTTGGTTTCTTTGTCCTGTTTCTGTTTAAGTTTAACTAACCTTGCATCCAAAACTATCTCAAACTCATCCAAATCCACGCCCAACGCTTGTGCCTTTTTGAAAAGTATCTGTTTCTCTTTTTCTGTTAATTTACCGTCCACAAGAGCAGCATCTATCAATATTTCTAATTCCTCGTTATACATATCTCTTTACTTTTATTTTATCACAAGCTATTGTTGTAGATAATTAAAGGATTATCTTACTCATTAGAATTTATAGTCAATTTCCTTCTTGTACAATTATCATACACATCTTATTGCAAATTCCTTTACAGATTAATAATTATACACAAGATTTTCAATGGCCCACCGCGGTGGGCCATTGAAAAGTGCATTACTTACCTGCTGCTACGAGTGTAATATCATCGTTTGCCAAAGCTGTATTAAGTTTATTGGCAACTTGAACACCGATACCATACAATTCAGCAACTTTTTTCTCAAAGTTACTTACAAGTAAATTTCCTCCGACAGATATTAATCCACCCTTACAACCATCTTTACGAAGACTAGCTAATGTTGCCTCGTCATCGGCTGGTCTAATACAATTAGTAGTAGTGTACACTCTTAAAGATGCACCAAATTCTTTCTTAAAATTGGCTTTTAAGGTTTTAACCTTCATTCGCCCATCTAAACTAAAACTTGCCATTTCTTTTTTAATTTAAATTGTTAATAGAATTATTATTTTACAAAAAACTTTTCCTATTTTCTTTGCACATTTGCTTTAATATTCTCCTCTTGCTGCCTTTCCAATGGTAATATCGTTAGGAATAAGCGTTTTACCACTTATATCTTTAATCTGAACCTTTACTCCAAAGTTAGTATTAAACAACTCCTCCACACTACCAACTTTCATACTTGCTTTAATTTTCAAACTTTCACTCGTATACTTTACACTCTTAGTAGTTCTCTTATCCAAGGCAGCTAAGGTCAAATCTCCATCGGCAATAGCAGCTCCCTTGTAAAAAAAAAGTGATAATTGAAACGTCTTTTTAAAGTCGTTAGATATTGTTTTTAATTTCTTTTGCGGAGCAACTGAAAATTCAGCATTCTTAAAATTATCCAGCAAACTATTTAGTATTCCCATAGTGCTTTTCTTTTATTTTCATTAATTTAACAATATTTTTAATACTATTTAGACGTCTTCAATGATTGTCGAGCGGACGCTATCTGGCGTTTTAAAGACTCTATGTTACGATCATGTTGAGCAGCCCGGTTTATCTTTGATTTTCTATAAGACGCCTTATTTGAAGGAGAAGAAGTACTCTTTATCAAACTCGCATAATAAGCATTGTCTTTTTTCTTCGCCTCACGCTCTTTTTCTAATTTAGCACGATACTCAACGATTAACTTTTTCCAATATTCCTTACTCATTTTGTTTTTTCGCGGTTATATCCCATCGCTTCGTCGGTTTTAATAAAGGTTTGAAAAATAATTTGATATCTTTTTGTTAAAAAATATTTCTTGTTTAGAATTGCAAAAGCAAGCCAAAGGAAGAATTTTGTAAGAATAAGGAATACAAATAAGTTCTCTACAACTTTGAAAGGCAAAGTCGCAAAGTAATTGTGAATAAAAAGTATTTTAGAAACTAAATAAGAATAAGGTTTATTATTGTTTAGTACCCCCCCCCATACTGATAATTAAGGAGTTATGTTTGTTGTATTTAGAAAAAATGATATTACTATTCATTACTTTTTGTCCATTTATTCTTTTTGCAAAAATATACAAACTTTTTCAACTGACAAAAAAATAATAGTAATTTTTTTTATTAGTGTCCGCTAAAACATATTTATTTAGATATAACTAATTTGTTTTCAGTA
>CAVGDP010000179.1:0-2576 GCA_963627985.1 uncultured Eubacteriales bacterium | reverse complement strand
ATTATAAGTAAAAAATAAATTCTTTTCAGTAAAAAATAAAATATTATCTGATAATAAAAAATTCTTTACTGAAAAGAATTCTCTTTTTTATATAGTCCTTTGTTTAGAATGGAGAATTGAAATCCTCAAATCTTTGATTTACTTTGTCTTTATCCGAAAGAATAGGATTTTCTATATTCCAATCTATTTGCAAACTATCATCGTTCCAAATAATACCGCTTTCGCTCGCTTTATTGTAGAGATTAGTACATTTGTAAGAGAAAATAGTATTGTCTTTCATTGTCTTAAAGCCATGAGCAAAGCCTTCTGGGATATAGAACATTAATTTGTTTTCACTACTTAAAACAATAGAGTAATGTTTGCCATACGTAGGAGAATTTTTTCTCAAATCCACTGCCACATCCATTACTTCTCCTTGAATAACTCTAATTAGTTTTCCTTGAGAATAAGGAGGTAACTGAAAATGTAGTCCTCTTACGACATCTTTTTGACTCATAGACTCATTGTCTTGAACAAATTTCATCGTAAGACCCGCATCGAAGAATCTTTTTTCATTATAAGACTCATAGAAATAACCTCTATTGTCCTTAAATACATCCGGCTCTATAATTTTTAGCCCTTCTATAAACGTATCTATAATTTTCATCTCTATACTATGTTATTAATTTTCTGCACTTTCTATTGCTTCCATAACACTTTCACTCATCGTTGGATGAGGATGAATAGAAGACAAGATTTGTTTACCTGTCAAGCCCATTTGTCGTGCAAGTACTATCTCTTCTATCATTTCTGTTACATTCTCGCCAATCATTGAGCAACCAAGTATTAGATCTGTTTTCTTATCTATTACAATCTTCACAAAACCATCTCTATTACCTGCCGCCGTTGCTTTACCCGAAGCGACAAACATAAACTTACCAATCTTTATCTCATAACCTTGTTCCAATGCTTTCTCTTCTGATAGACCTACCGAGGCAACTTCTGGCGATGTATAGGTACAACCAGGTACGTTAGTGTAATCAACAAGTGGAGTTTGTTTGCCAAGAATATGATCAACACACACTTTAGCCTCTGCACTTGCCACATGAGCCAAAGCAGGACCCTTAACAATATCACCAATTGCGTAAATACCTTTTACATTAGTTTGATAATAATCATCAACTTTGATTTTACCTCTTTCGTATTCAACACCAGCGTCTTCTAATCCCAAACCGCTTAAATTAGTCTCCACTCCAACGGCAGAAAGCACGATATCACACTCCAAAGTTTCGTTCTTCTTGCCCGAAAGTGAGACAATACACTTATCATTAACTATTTCTACCTTATCAACAGATGTTCCTGCATAAACTTTCATACCATTCTTTTTGAAACAACGTTGCAACGTGGAGGCAACTTCTTTATCCTCGTTAGGAACTATTGATGGCATAAACTCAACCAAAGTAACCTGCGTGCCAATAGTTTGATAGAAATGAGCAAACTCCGAACCTATCGCCCCAGAACCAACAACTACCATACTCTTTGGTTGTTCTTTCAAGGTCATTGCTTCTCTGTAGCCGATAATATGTTTTCCGTCTTGTGGCAAATTAGGTAATTGACGACTATGAGCACCAACAGCCAAGATAATATGTTCTGCTGTAACGATTTCTGTTGTATTGTCGTTATTTGTAATAGTAATGGAGTGGTCTTTGTTTAGTTTTGCCGTTCCATACTTTACTTCTACACCGCTTTTATTCATCAAAAACTCAACGCCTTTACTCATTTGGTCAGCAATACCTCTTGAACGTTCAACTATTTTAGCAAAATCAACCTTTGCTTCTGTATCTATCTCAATGCCATATTCATTCGCTTTTTGCGTATAATGAAATACTTGTGCAGATTTAACTAATGCTTTGGTAGGAATACATCCCCAATTAAGACATATACCACCTAATCTTTCTCGTTCAATCAATAAAGTTTTTTTACCATTTTTTGCGGCTTTTTCTGCAGCAACGTATCCTCCAGGACCTGCACCTATTACTATTATATCGTAGTTCATTTTATTAAAAATTATTATTATTTCGTTTATTTTTATTGTTTGCAAATTTACAACTATTTTCAAAATCGTACAAATAAAATCTAAATTTTCTATAAAATAAAAGGGTAGAGAGGATGGGGTAGAGAGGAGAATATTTTCTTATTTTGATTTAATAACAAGAGAAAATAGTTTCAATATATCACCAAAAAACTTTTCTTTATTTGTTTTTGCCTATTTTCTTTCATTAACTACATTTCTATATTTATTTAATATTAAATTATTTATACAAATTACCTAAACAACTACATTAGCCATTTAGATATTTACATTAATTAGATAGACAAGTAAGGTTAATATTTTGGAGGAATAATGATTAGAAAAAATTTTCTATAAATTGAGAATAATTTTTGAGCAGAAAAAATACCTAATATAGAAAATAGAACATTTTAAAGAAATAGAAATTCGAGTAGTATCGCATTTTGTCAAAATAACATCAATAACTATTAGAATAACTTCAATAACTATTTTAATAACTTCAATAACTATTTTAATAACTTCAATA
>CAVGDP010000178.1:0-5458 GCA_963627985.1 uncultured Eubacteriales bacterium | reverse complement strand
TGTAAAGAAAATATGATTGACAAGGAACGATATAAATAGTACTATCCAAAGGAAAGTCTTCTTTTTCGGGTATAAGAAAAGGAATTCCTTCTACGATAGGTGGAGTTAAAGGGGTAATAAAAATTGTATCAAAAAATCTTAACCGAAAAGCATTATTTCCTATATATTCCACCTTAGGTGGTATTCTTAACGATCCTTGTGACTGATATCGTCGTATACTAATAGCCGGTTCATTTTGAACAAACCACTCTAATACAACATCTTCTCCATATATGTTTATGGCATAAAGATGTTCTTGTTTATATTCTTCCCAAGTTTGTTTGCGGTATTCATAATAATCTACACCAAAAAATAAAGCAAGTGCAAAGGAGTCTATTTTTCTAATATTATCGGTTAATAAAGAATTTATGTTATTATCTTTGAAATTTGTATTTGCAAAAGTAAACGGATTTATTTCTGTTACACTATCAGGTATATTAATATCAAGATTGTTCCAAATAAAATCAGCATAACCTGCTACTGACCCATAGGGTGGTGCTCCAGTAAATGCCCTATCGCCAATATATTTTATACTATTAGGGAGTATGAGACTTTTTATTTCAGATCTACAACTAAAGGCACTTTCTTCGATTGTGTCTATTGTCGGGGGTAGAGTTATATTAAATAAACTATCGCATACGTTTGTTCCGATGATGGCTTCACAATAACTAAATGCTTTCTCTCCTATAGTTTTTACAGTATATTCTATGCCATTATGTATTACGGTTTGGGGAATGTTTAAACTATCTTTATATTTAAAATAAAAAGGTGTATGACTTAAGGAGTTATATGGACCGAGATATTGAACTACTGCTACATAATGATTAATAGAATCTTTTATTTTATATGCGATAGTATCGCCATCGGAATTTGGTTCCAAGAAACATTGTGCTTTCGCTACGAACGATGTAGATAATACTATTAAACAAAACAAAAAAATCTTTTTCATAATATTAAGTATTTGAAAATGTCTTAAAAATATTATACTAAACGATATAATCGAGTGCAAAGTTATAAATAATTTTTTTTAATTGATTGATTTTTTTGAGATTTGTTTGAAGTAATTATCTGTAGATTAAGTAAGAATTGTTATTATACTTAATAAGCATAGCAATTAATTATTTTGAGCCAGAAAAGAGATATTATTTTGAGTGACGGTGTTTCTTTTCGTAATAATATACTTGCCAAGTGTTGATAAGATTCTGCCAAAGAGAATAGGCGGCAGAGAAGATGATACTCAATGGATTAGAAAGATAGGTATGTGCTAACCAAACACCGATAGAAGTATTCTTTTGAGAGACGCCTTGTGTGAAGGCAATAGTTTGATGCAATCGTTTGCCGATAATCTTACCTATCGCAAATTGCAATAGACATACAATTAGGGAGACAATAAACATAAGTATAATATCTTGTGCGTCTTCTTTTTTCGCATATACTATTGTGTGAGTTGTACTTGCAAAGATAACTATCAAGGATATTGACCAAAAAATCAGAGAAGTCCAGTTGTACTCGGCTATTTTTAATGCTAATTTAGGTTTTAGACGTTTGCACAATACAGCACAAAAGAACGGCACAAGTATCAATGGTCCAACCTTTTTGAGTATATCCAAGACGGAGAGAATATAAGAGAAATCATTTTGTGGTTCTATATATGATAGTATCAAAGGAGCGAGTAAGGCAACCAAGAAACTATCTAATATAATATGAGTTATGCTTATCTCTTTGTTACCACCTAAGATTATAACTATTGCCGAAGAGGATGCAGCCGTAGGACATAAGACGCAGAGTAGTACACCTTTGGCTACAATATCGGAGAATAACCATTTGGCGAGTAAATAAGACACAAAAATCAATACAACGTGGAGTATAAGCATAATTATATTTACTCTTGTTACTCTTAAACGTCTAAAATCCAATGAACAATAAGCGATAAAGAACATTACGCAAACATTAAAGACAACAACATCCATAAGGGTATAAAACCAATTGAATCCTATAACACCTAATAACATTGCAATAGGTAATACTGCACTTTTATGTTCTTTTAACCACATAATATAATCTACTTATTTGCTCCATTCTATATGACCATTTATGCCATACTTTTCAAAAACGGACAATATTTCACTTGTAAAATTTATCATTAATTCATCATTTTCCTTTTTCTTTATATATTTTTCCAATACTTTAATCAAATATAATTGTATTATAATCTTATATTGAAAATTCTTTAATTAATCTGTTTTTGGCTAATTCATAATATTGCTTATCTATTTCTAATCCTATACCTTGTCTATGTGTTGCGTGAGCGACTAATAATGTTGTGCCAGAACCACAAAAAGGATCAAATACAATATCATTTTGATATGAAAATAATTTAATACACCGATATGGAAGTTCAGTAGGAAATGGAGCAGGATGACCAATTCTTTTTTTGCTTTCGCCATTAAAAGTCCAAACACCTTGTGTCCATGATTTGAATTCTTCAGAAGTTATATCAGAGATTTTACTGCCGTTAGTTTTTTTCCACTCATCCTTATACAAAACAATAATTAATTCAACAGGTGCAATAACAACAGGAGCAGAAGCACTTTTCCAACTTCCCCATGCTGTACGCCGAGAGATATTACCTTCATTCCAAATAATAGTACTTTTGTATTTCCAACCTTCTTGTTGAGCAATTAGAGTTAGGTCAGCCCCAACAGACCTATTACCTCCTTTATTTTTGTCTAATGGAATATTCAAACAAAAACGAGCTTGTGTATTAGCCCAATTATAACAATTTCTAATCCATTTGTGAGAAAAATCCAAATACTGTTCATAGGATAATTCATCATCAATGGAATTATATTCAATTCCAACATTATAAGGAGGCGAGGTTATAATCAAGTCTGCAAAACTTTTATTGAAAGTATTAGATTCTAAACAATCTCCTTGTAACAATGATATATTATCGTGCTTAAATATATTTGTATATTGTTTTTTAGCTCTTGTTTGCATTCTTTAATTTTTATTTTTCGCTAAAATAATTAAGCAATCCGTCTTGTGGAATAGTTTCTTGTGAGCCGAGTATCATATCTTTTACTACTATTGTTTGATTATTTAACTCATTTTCACCTAAAAGACAAACAAAAGGTATATTACGATTATTAGCATATTTCATTTGCTTTTGCATTTTGCAATTGTCAGGATAGATTTCACACACAAGACCTTGTTTTCTTAATTGTTTAGCCAATACAAGACTTCTTTCTATCTCTTTTTCGCCAAAATTAATAAACAAAACATCAGTAGCAACGCTTATTTCTTTTGGAAAAAGATTTTTTTCTTGCAAACAATCGTAGATTCTATCTGCACCGAATGAGATACCAACACCGGACATATTCTTTAAGCCAAATATTCCAGTAAGGTTATCGTATCTACCGCCACCGGTTATACTTCCTATCTGCAAATCATTCGCTTTTACCTCAAAGATTGCACCTGTATAATAATTCAAACCTCTTGCCAAGGCAATATCAAATTCTAAATTAGAAATATCTAATAAATTACTCTTATCAAGTATATATTCTATTTCGTCTAACCCTTGTTTTGCAATAGGAATATCTTGTAAGATATTGGATAGTGTTTTGATTTTCTCTGTGTTATCTCCTTTTATCAAAAGTATAGGACGTATCTTATTAATATCTTCTTGCGTGAGACCTTTAGATAATAATTCCGACTCAACACCTTCCAAACCTATCTTGTCTAATTTATCTATCGCAACAGTTATATCTGTTATTTTGTCCTCTTTATCAATTAATAACGCAATAGCAGTTAAGATCTTGCGATTATTTATTTTTATTGTTACACTTAGGTTAAGTCGCTCAAAAACATCTCTTATAATCTCTACCAATTCTACTTCATTAAGCAGACTATCAGACCCAATTATATCAGCATCGCATTGATAGAATTCACGATAGCGTCCTTTCTGTGGTCTATCTGCACGCCAAACAGGTTGGATTTGATAACGTTTGAACGGGAATACAATTTCGTTTTGGTGATTAACTACAAAGCGGGCAAAAGGTACAGTAAGGTCGTATCTAAGTCCTTTTTCGCAAATCATAGAAGTTGCTTTGTTTATGTGATTTTCTCTTATATTTTCCTCTAATACAGGTAATTTCTCTTCATCTATAAATTTCCCAGAATTTAATACCTTGAAAAGTAGTTTATCTCCTTCTTCGCCGTACTTACCCATAAGAGTAGAGAGATTTTCTAAGGCAGGTGTCTCTATTTGTAGAAAACCGTGTTGTTTATAAACATCTATTATTGTGCCAAATATGTAATTTCTTTTTTGCATATCTAATGGCAGAAAATCTCTTGTTCCTTTTATTGCTTTGTATTCCATTTCTAATTTATTAAAAGAAGTTTTCGTAATTTTTTTATTCTATTATAGATTATTCGCAATAATTGTATTGCTATTATTTACAATTATTTATTTGCTTTTTTCAAATTTGCAATAGATAATATTATTCCTAAAGCGACTCCTAAAAAGGCAGCAAATAAAACTCTATATTGTGCAGGTAATAAAAATGTTATAGTGTGAGCAGGATACCAGAAGAAAGGAATAGTTTTTTTGAAAACAAAATTCCATTGTGTATCCCAGTCCAAGTTCTTGATAATATTACCGAAAGGTATTGGAGAGAAGAAGCCTTTTAAGGTGCCACCGGTTTTAAGAATATGAGTATCAGTAATCTTATGAACGGTCATAAAGACGGGAGCAAAGAAAGTATTCATAAAGAAAGACACACAAAAAGCATATAATAAGTCTATACCAAAACAATCAGTTACATTTTGAGCACATAATCCCTTTAATCCACAGATATTTAGGAAAGTAAATACGCCAGATGAGAATATTACCATTGCAATAGAAATAAATGTACCCAAGATTCCCCAAACAATAAAACGAGGAAATATTCCGAATCCTTTTCTATTATATACGCCCGAAGTAATTCTTAATCCGATACATTCTCCAATAGTAGATAAGATACCAAATTTCAAAAATGCCATAATTAGACTTCTATAATCTTTGGCGGCAGACCAACTCAAAAACCATTCTTTTATAGGTGTTACAACAATAAATAATCCCACAAATACAATAATTCCGATTACGAAGGATAAATCTTTTTTCTTCATGTTATTTTGATAGTTCTTTATGTTTTTAATAATCTTTTAGACTTTGCAAAGATACAATAATTTTTGGTTATGTGAAAACGATGTAATAATATTTGACTTTATCTAAATAATATCAGACTTTATTCGAATGATTATTGATTTTATTCAAATAGTTATTGAAGTTATTTGAATAGTTATTGAAGTTATTTGAATAGCTATTGAAGTTATTTGAATAGTTATTGAAGTTATTTGAATAGCTATTGAAGTTATT
>CAVGDP010000177.1:0-5175 GCA_963627985.1 uncultured Eubacteriales bacterium | reverse complement strand
TAACTTCAATAACCATTCAAATAAAATCAATAACTATTCAAATAAAATCAATAACCATTCAAATAAAATCAATAATTATTTTGATGATTTTAATACCTATTCTAACTATTATATAATCAAATTATTACAAAGATAAAAAAATCTCCATTTTTACTCAGAATATACCTTTTAAAAATGACCTTATAAGGAAAATGGAACATTTTGGAAGTTTTGATACTCGCTTTGTCGAGAAATCTATTCGTTTTCTTTCTTTTGGAATAATGTACAAAAAGGAAACAATAAAATTGAAGTGAAAAGAAAAAATAATCCCTCCCCTTTCTCTATTATTTAAGAAAAAATTTGTAACTTTGCACCCAAATAGAGTTATGTTTAATATCAAACCTTTATAACCAAAAATGGATAAATCAATGGATACCTCGTACGTCATACCTCCCGTTGATAAGGAGTTGATAAAAGAGGAATTAACTAAAGATATATTTTTCTGCAAAACTCATAATGGTGGTAGGGAAATCTATATAACGGACGCTATCGCATCACCTAACATAATGAGAGAAATAGGTCGTTTGAGAGAAAAAAGCTTCGGTGCCTTGGGTGGTGGCTCCCATACAGAATGTGATATAGATATGTACGACACTGCACCATTACCTCATTGTTATAAGCAATTATTTGTTTGGGATCCTACAGATGAGGAGATTATTGGAGGTTATAGATTTATTCTTGGTAAGAATGTTTTCCGTGAGGCTAATGGTACATTATTATCAGCAACAGCAGATTTATTCCATTTTACTGATAATTTCTTGGAGAAATATTGGCCTTACACTATAGAATTAGGTAGAAGTTTTGTTAGACCAGAATATCAACCATCTATTAATCTTCGCAAAGGATTATATTCTTTGGATAATCTTTGGGACGGATTAGGTGGCTTGGCTTTGGAAATGAAAGACGAAGCGAAATATTTCTTTGGCAAGATAACTATGTATCCTCAAATGGATAGCATTGCAAAAGACTATATAATGTATTTTTATAAGAAACATTTCCCTGATAATGAAGGTTTAGTGTTTGCAAAACAAGAGGTTAATATACAAGGTGATTATAATGAATTGAATCGTATCTTTTGTGGCAAGAACTACAAAGAGGATTATCAAATTTTGGTCAAAAAAGTAAAAGAAAGAGGAGAAAATATTCCTCCTCTTGTTAATGCGTATATGAATCTATCTTCTACAATGAAGTCCTTTGGGACAAGTATTAATGCTCATTTTTCTAATGTTGAGGAAACAGGTATTTTAGTTACTATTGCAGATATTTACGAGGATAAGAAAAAAAGATATCTAACCATTAACAGATAAGAAAAACAATAATAAGCGAAAAGTATTCGGTGGAATAGTTATGGAAATCAAAAGTGCCTCATTTGTTATAAGTCAAAGTAAGTTGGGTAAGGTAGATGAGAGGGATTTACCGCAATTTGCTTTTATCGGGAGGAGTAATGTTGGCAAGTCTTCGCTTATTAATATGTTGACTAACAATTCCAAATTAGCCAAAACCTCTTCTACTCCGGGCAAAACCAAACTAATCAACTATTTTTTAATCAATCATAGTTGGTATATCGTAGATCTACCCGGTTATGGTTATGCTCAAGTATCCAAAACGCAAAGAGAAGAGTTTCGTAAGATGATTGATAATTATCTCTTATATAGTAGAAATCTTTATTGTGTTTTTGTTTTGATAGATAGTAGAATTTCTCCGCAAAAGATAGATATAGATTTCATTAACTTCTTAGGAGAGAATGGTGTTCCGTTTGATATTATTTATACCAAGACAGATAAACAGAGTGGAAAAAAAACTTTGGAGAATGTTTCTCTTATGAGAACTTCTTTAAGTGAGAGATGGGAGGAATTACCAAACATAATAATGTCCTCTTCTATAAATAAATTAGGCAAACAAGAGATTTTAAATCGTATAGAAAATATAATAAATCAATGAAAAGATTAAAGAGAGTATTGATTAGTGTTTTCAACAAAGAAAACATTGATATAATAGCCAAGAAGTTGGATCAACAATCGGTAGAGATATATTCAACTGGTGGCACGTATGATTTTATAAAGAGTTTAGGTATAGATGTTCACACGGTAGAGAGTATAACTTCTTATCCTTCTATTTTGGGTGGCAGAGTAAAAACCTTGCATCCAAAAGTATTTGGTGGAATACTTGCACGTAGAGATAATGAGGGGGATATACAACAATTGCAAGAGTACGATATACCTACCTTTGACGCAGTTATTGTAGATCTGTATCCTTTTGAGGATACTCTCCAAAGCGGTGCTTCACATGGTGAAATAATAGAAAAAATAGATATCGGCGGTATTGCTTTAATAAGAGGTGCAGCAAAGAATTATAACGATGTTGTTATTGTTCCAAGTAGAGAATATTATAAAGAGTTTTACAATTTAATTTGCGACAAAGATTGTTCTACTGATTTAGAGGATAGATTGCGTTTTGCTTGTTATGCTTTCGCAGTTACATCTCATTATGATACAATAATATTCAAGTATTTTGAGAGTAAGATACCTCAATCTATGGAAATATTCCAAGAAAGTTTTATCCATCCGCACAAATTACGTTATGGCGAAAATCCTCATCAAAAGGGCTATTTCTTTGGGGACTTTGACGCTAATTTCGAACAATTGCATGGCAAAGAGATTTCTTATAATAATATAGGAGATATAGATGCTGCTTGCAATTTAATAGATGATTTTAGGGAGACTACTTTTGCCATTATCAAACATAATAATGCGTGCGGTTTAGCATCAAGGGATAACTTGAAAGATGCTTATCTCAAAGCTTTAGAAGGAGATCCTATTAGCGCCTTTGGAGGTATCTTTGTTTGCAATCGTAAGGTTGATAAATCTACTGCAGAACAGATGAACAAGATATTTATGGAGGTTTGTATTGCACCAGATTATGATCAGCAAGCTTTGGATATTCTATTTTCCAAGAAAAATCGTATCATACTAAAAAGAAAATCTAACCAAAAGAGTAAATATATCTTTCGCAATGCTTTAAATGGAGTTTTGATGCAAGAAAGAGATAATAAGATAGAAGAAATTAAAGAAATAACGAGTATTACCGATAGACCATTTACTTTGAATGAACAAAAGGATTTGCAATTTGCCAATATAATCGTTAAACACACCAAATCCAACGCTATTGTAATCGTTAAGAATAAACAACTACTTGCCTCTGGTACTGGACAAACTTCACGCGTAGATGCTTTGAAACAAGCAATAGAAAAGGCTAAGAGTTTCAATTTTGATTTGCGTGGTGCAGTTATGGCATCGGATGCTTTCTTCCCATTTAGTGATTGTGTAACTATTGCACACGAGGAGGGTATTGATAGTATCATTCAACCTGGTGGTTCTATTCGTGACGAAGAGTCTATAGATTATTGCAAAGCACATAATATGGCTATGGCAATGACAGGTTTTAGGCATTTCAAACATTAATTTTTTTACAAAAAAGATAAGACTTTTGTAACATTATTCATAAAACTTCGTAATAGAAGAATAAAAAGTTAAGAAAAAAAGAATGGGATTATTTTCATTTCTAACACGGGAAGTTGCAATAGATTTAGGTACTGCTAATTCTATTATAATATGCAATGACAAAGTAGTAGTTGACGAGCCGAGCATTGTTGCAATAGATAGGACTACAAAACGTATACTTGCAGTCGGTAAAAGAGCTATGCAGATGTACGGCAAGACGCACGATAATATACAGACTATAAGACCTTTAAGAGATGGTGTTATAGCTGATTTTGATATGGCTAACGATATGATAAAGGAGTTAATCAAATTAATTCCTGCCAAACGTTCCTTGATACCTCCGGCCTTGAAGATGGTTATTTGTATCCCTTCCGGTATTACTAATGTAGAAGAAAGAGCTGTTAGGGATGCCGCAGAACAAGCAGGTGCCAAAGACGTTAGACTAATCCACGAACCAATGGCTGCTGCTATAGGTATAGGTATAGATGTCTTGGAGCCCGTTGGTAATATGATTATAGATATTGGTGGTGGTACTTCGGAGATAGCTGTTATTGCTTTGGGTGGTATAGTTTGCAATAAGAGTATTCGTATTGCGGGCGATGAGTTCAATGGTGATATCGTGGAATATATGAAAAAGCAACACAACATATATATAGGTGAGAGAATGGCTGAAAAGATAAAAATAGAATGTGGTGCTGCTATAACGGAGTTAGATAATCCGCCTGACGATTTCTCTGTTCAGGGTAGAGACGTATTAACAGGTATTCCAAAAGCTATATCTGTTAATTACAAAGAGATAGCACATGCTTTGGACAAGAGTATTGCAAAAGTAGAGAGTGCTGTTTTGGAAGCTTTAGCTATGACTCCTCCCGAGTTGGCGAGTGATATCTATCATACAGGTATATATTTGGCAGGTGGCGGAGCATTATTGAGGGGGTTGGATAAAAGAATTGCTGCAAAGACTAAGTTAGCAGTTCATGTAGCTGATGATCCTTTGCGTGCCGTTGCAAGAGGTACAGGAGTAGCATTGAAAAACTACGATAAATTTACTTTCTTAATCAAGTAATAATCTAATAAGAATAGACTTAAATATTCAAACAAGCAAAAGAAAGTAAAGAAAAACACAGAAAAAAGTTTATTACTTCTAATAAAAAAATGATTAGTTGAAGGTTATTGTTTGCTATTCGTTCCCAAAAGGAGCGAATAGTTTTTTATTCATATAAGTTAGAATTTCAAGTATTCTAATCATATTAACATATTCTCCTTAAATCCAAACAAATAGTAATATTCCAATTTTCTCTCTTCAAGTTGCGATCTTATTGTCTAACCTTACAAACATTCTTATAAATAATATCGTCCCATCCCTTTAATCTTTCCTATCAAAATATAATACCAAAACATCGTTTTATAAACAAAATCCAACACAAAGAAATTTAATTACAAAATTATCCCTTTTGGTAAAATTATCTTTAAGTAAAAAATACCCGATAGGGAAAATAGAACATTTTAAAGAAATAGAAATTCGAATAGTATCGCATTTCGTCAAAATAAAATCAATAGCTATTCAAATAACTTTAATAACTATTCAAATAACTTTAATAACTATTCAAATAACTTTAATAACTATTCAAATAAC
>CAVGDP010000176.1:0-3995 GCA_963627985.1 uncultured Eubacteriales bacterium | reverse complement strand
AATTTGGAATTCTGCTATTAATTTTACAGACAATATCTTTATGATGTATCCTTTCAATACACAATCATATACTACTTATACAACTATCCCAGAATTAAACACGCGAAGACACTTACTTTATTATCTAACCCCATATAATGATAAATACTATTTGGTTGCCGGAAATATTAACAATAGTGTTTACTTATTTGATAAAACAATATCGGATTATTCTAACTTGAATTGTATGAATGATGATAAGTTTGAAGTAGAACTTGTTAATGCAGTTGAAAGATTAGGAGATATAGCTATGTCGCCAGCAAATATAAACTTTATTGTAGCAAATTTGACAAGTATTTCTATACAAACTCAACAATATTCATTAGACTGTAAATAATTAAGGAATCAAAAAAATGAAAAAGTTAGTTTTATTTTCTCTTCTATTATACTTATCTGTTAATATAATAGCACAAGAAATAATTGTAAATACTCCTTTACAAAAAGGCGAACACGGAGATCAATATGTATTACCTGATGCTATAGCAAATGCGTGTTGTTACCCGGACTCTGTCACACATTTTCTTAAAATACATACTAATGGATATTTTCAATTTCGTAGAGAAATTTCATATAATGAAGGTGTGGATATACCATTCTCTTGTAAAAATGATGATGTTGCACAATTATTTCATACAGATACACTTCTGACAATTTGTGGTATATCCGTGGTATTAGAACCATCTTATTGTAAATATTTTCCAAATCTTTTTAAGTATCTATTCGGTGTCGGAGACACTACTTTCAATATTAAGAGAAGTGGTTCAATTCCCGAAAATACGCAAGATGTTTATTGGGGTGTATCTTATTACTCATTTGTAGATATATTTTTTGATAGTTTCATCAATGTATTTGGTGATTATTCCGTTGTCTTTGATACTCCAAAGCCTTCTCAATATGCAGAATATGATAATGATTTTAATATATCCCAAATTATGAATGATTATAGTGTTCCTTGGAATACTTATTATAATTCAGACTTTTTTTTAACCAAAATATATGGAGCTCTGAAAAATACTGATTGTACTCCAAATAAATCTTTTCACAAAAGTGCTCTCTTTAAATATGATAAACAGACAGATATAACAACTATATCGGATACTTGTGGATGGACGGAAATAACAGATGATTATGCTAATAATTTTTATGGTTTTTATATGTTCCCTATCTTTGCGGAAACAGATTCTTCTTTAGAGTGTATCGGTTGTGAAAATCTAACAGATACCACCATTACCGACTCTTCTTCTATTGTGAATATTGTTGATAATTATACTTTTATATTTCCTAATCCTGCTAATAAAGAAGTAAATATTCAATGTTCTTTCCGTATGCAAGCGTTAGAGTTATTTAACGAACAAGGAGCGAAAATAAATGAATGGAAAATAGATGCTTATCATTATTTACTTAACATAGAAAATTATCCAAAAGGTAATTATATCCTGAAAATAAAAACTAAATCCGGCTCGACAGTAAAGAAAATAATTGTGCAATAAAAAGAATAAAAATAACTTTTTGAAAAAAAATTTATAAAATGTTTGGTGAATTAAAATATTTTCTATAATCTTGTCATTAAATTAGTAACTAATAAAAATGTTATAGACATGAGACACATGAATTATCTATTCTTATCCTTTTTGATAATAATTTTAGCAATCCCCAATTATTGTACTGCACAAATGCAATCCGTTATTACAACGAGTACAAAAAGAGTTATTCCGGTGCAGAATATTAAACCAATTAAGTCTTTACCATTAGACGATCAGACGCAAATACTAACATTAAGTCATTACAAAAATGGTAATACTATTGCGTCGGTTTTTAGTTTGACAGCAGATGTTACTAATACCAATAATACTTTCCCTTCCTCTTATATTCTAAATGTAAAAATAGAAGATTTTGTTGTATATCATAATAGTATATTCTTTTGTGGATGGGATTCTATATTAAATCATAGTTTCTTTTGTATAACAAGTATAAATAATCTTATGACTGGTAATATTTCAATCAACAAATTTGATATAAATGCCTTTAGATCTTTTTCGAAAATCGATTATTACATTGATGCTAACGGAGCTGGAAAAATCTCATTAATTAGTAGTGATAATACTTTTATCGATATAAACCTGATAACAATGGCAACAACTGAATACAAATGCATAGGATTTAACTCAGAATTTGTAGATGTTAAACATACAAAGGATTTTGTTGTAGTCTTATCAAAGATTGATAATGGTTTATTTGGTCTATATACCTTCAATAAAAATAATATTAATGATTTTATAGGATATTCTTTTTCAACACCTACCCTATATACATATAATGATAGCATTTTTATTAACACAACTGATTATCGTTATTTATTAGAACCATTAGATGTAGACAGTACAAATAACGTTGCTGTTGGTTTTTCTTCTACCGATATCTATAGTGGTACTGAAATTTGCAATATCGATTTAAATAATAGTATGAGTATTGTTAATACTCAAGCGGTAACAAGTAATAATGAAGTACGTTCTTATCTATACGATATGAAATATTCAAAGTTTCATAATGGTCTTATTTGTTTAATTTGGAATTCTGGGATTGATCTTACCGACAATATTTTTATGATTTATCCTTTTGATACACTATCATATACTACCTCTGTAACTATTCCCGAAATAAATATTTCTCGTCATTTATTTTATTATCTAACTCCGTATGATACTAATTATTATCTTGCCGTAGGTAAAGATACTAATAATACTATTTATCTACTTGATAAAAAAACATTAGATTATTCTGATTTGAGATGTGTAGTAGATGGTATCTTTGAAGTAGAACTTGTTAATAGAGTTAGAAAACGAGAGCCTTTATTTGTTATACCGATGAATAGATTTTTAATATTCACATCTTTGATCAGTATTCCCGCAATGGGACAATATTTCATAACGTGTCAATAAAACATAGGAGATAAACATATGAAAAAGCAGATTTTATTTTTATTCGTAATAGTTTTTTTATTACCAAAGATCATATTTTCTCAGAGTATGGAGGAAGGATTGCATAAAGGACAATATGAAGATCAATATATTTTGCCTCAATGTCCTGTAGTCGATTGGAATATATTAGAATCAATACAGAATGCTTCTGTAGGTGGTGGATTATTTCACTGTTCTTCTTTTAAAATAAAATGTGAAGATATCGCACAACTCTTTCATACGGATACACTTCTAACGATTATTGGAGTTGTTACACCAATAAAAACAGATTTTTTGTATGCAGATAAATTTAATTATGTATTCGGAGTTGCAGATACTTCTCTTACTATAAAGAGGTGGACAACAATACCAGATACTATATCAGCAGGACAAATTGGGCATTATTATTATGTGGAACTATTTTTTGATAGTGCTATAAATGCCCTTGGAGACTATTATGTTGTATTTGATAGTCCTAAGCCTTCGTTTTTTATTCCTGATTCCAACGGATTTGATTTGTCATTTTTTTCTTCTCCATTTAATGCTATATCGTTAGATCTTCTACTATATGATGGATCTAAAGAGGAATACTGTCTTCACCACGATATTAAAAAAAGATCTGTTGTTTTTGACTATGATGGCAATATTGTTAGTAGTGATTATATTTGGAAAACTGTATCACTCTATAATAATAGGGGGGTTTATATGTTCCCTATCTTTGCAGAAACAGACTCTACGTTAAAATGTGTCGGTTGTGCAGACGAAATAGATACTACTATTACAGATACCACTATTACCGACTCTTCTTCTATTGCGAATATCGTTGATAATTATACTTTTATATTTCCTAATCCTACTAATAAAGAAGTAAATATTCAATGTTCTTTCCGTATGCAAATGTTAGAATTATTTAATGAACAAGGAGCGAAAGTAAATGAATGGAAAATAGATGCTTATCATTATTTATTAAATATAGAGGACTATCCAAAAGGTAACTAT
>CAVGDP010000175.1:0-5612 GCA_963627985.1 uncultured Eubacteriales bacterium | reverse complement strand
CTATTCAAATAACTTCAATAACTATTCAAATAACTTCAATAACTATTCAAATAACATCAATAACTATTCAAATAACATCAATAACTATTCGAATAACATCAATAACTATTCGAATAACATCAATAACTATTTTGATGATTTTAGTACTTATTTTAACTATTACATAATCAAATTATTACAAAGGTAAAGATTTATCTTATTTTTACTCAAAATATAACTACCGAAAATGACTTTATAGGAAAAATAGAACATTTTGGGAGTGTGAAACATTGCAAGATTTTTTATTTATGACACCACTTTTAGCGAACAATAACAATAAAGACAAAGAATAAGATATATCTAAAAATAAAACTACAAACGATAAGTAAAAAGAAAGAAAAAGCAATTTTTTTCTCATTTTGTGTAAATAAATTCATAATAAAGACTAAGAGAATAAAAAAAGTTATATCTTTGCAATCAAATTAGACAAATGTGAAAAGCGAACTTGTAAAGAGAATAATAAAATATATAGGTAGGATATTTCTTGGAGTATTTATATTTGTTTGGTTATTGGTGGCGTTGTTGAATACTACACCGGTGCAGTCGTTTTTGGCAGCACGAGTTGCAGATTATTTTGCAAAACAATGGAATACCAAAGTCCATATAGGTGCTATTAGTGTTACTCCGTTTATCAATGCAGGAATAAAAGATATTTATGTTGAAGATTTGAATAAAGATACTCTTTTGAGTGCATCATATATTGAAGCCAACTTAATGAATATCCCAAAGAATAAACATATTATCATAAAAAATGTAGTACTAAATGACGTAGTATGTTATTTGAATAAGAAGAATTCTAAATTTAATTTTCAATTTATAATAGACTATTTCTCCTCTCCAAAAAAGAAAGAAAAGAAAACAAAACAACCCACAACAATAGAGATAAAGAGTATTTCCTTGAAGGATGCTAATTTCTCTTTGATTAATTCGGATAAAAAACACTCAATAAAAGAAGGACTATTTGCTACCAACAAAATAGTATGTAAAGATATAAATCTGAAAGCAAAAGATTTCAAAATTCGAGGTAGTGAGATAGAAGTTTTGATTAATCATTTGCAGGCAAAGGAACGTTGTGGTATTTCGCTTAATGAACTAAAAGGCAAAGTAAAATATTCCAAAACAGGTATAAGTATACAAGACGGTGAAATAAGATCGGAAGATTCTTTCTTGGATATAGATGCTAATTTAGCAATGTCTGAAAAGAATGGATACAAATCATTTGTTGACTCGGTATATTGTGTTTTAAATTTAAGGAATGGTTCTTATGTCAATCTCAAAGACGCATGTTATTGGAATGAAAGGATAACAAAAGCCGACCAAAAGGTATATCTTACTTGTGAAATCAAAGGAACGGTAAATGATATGTTGGTTAAATATTTTGATTTGCGTACTAATCAAACACATATCAATACAAATGGGCAAATAAATCAAATAACACATTTCAATAATGCTTATTTAGATTTGCAAATACAAGATATAAGTACTTCTGTACAGGATTTCAATTCACTAAATTTGGGAACAATTGTACCAAAATTCTCTTTACCAAAATTAGTTGCTAATTTGGGAACAATTAATTTGAACGGAAATTTCAGAGGTAAGATAAATGATTTTGAATCTTATTTGATATTATCAACAGATTTAGGTTCTTTGGATTTGGATGCAATAGCACAACCTCAAAATAACAATCTTACAAAATATTCTGCCAAGATATATTCTTCTCGTATGGATATAGGTCAACTACTTAACAATAATGTATTAGGAAATACTACATTAGATTTGCAAGCAGAGATTATAGGGACTAAACCTCAAACAATGCAAGGACAATTAAAGGCAAATATGAAAAATTGTTATTTCAAAGGAAATAATTATAATGATATAAATGTAGAAGGTGATATAAATGGTTACGATATAAATACAACAATAAATATAAATGATGAACTTGTGGCGTTGGAAAGTAATACTTCTATAAATTATCAAGCAAAACCTACAATAAAATTACAAGCAACAATCAAGGATTTAGATCTTCACAAAATGAATATAATGTCTTTCGTGGATACATCTACAATTATTGCAACTAATATAGAAGGAGAGGTGATGAATTTTGATATGGATAGTTTGAATTGTAATCTTACTTTGTCAAATATATTAGTTAAAACGAAGGATAATGATTTAGCAATCAATAATATTAAACTGATAACCCAGAATAATGATAGCACTAATTCTCTTTCGTTTAATAGCGATATAATAAATGCCAATATTTATGGTAAATATACAATAAATAGTCTAACAGAAGATTTTAATTCTTTGATAAAAAGATATATACCCGATTTTAGTGCAGTTCTAAACGATAGTATTAAAGATAGTAAAGACAAAATCGTAGAAATACAAAAGGAAATACTACAAACGGAATATATTATACAATCTGATATAGATTTTGATGCAAAAATCAAAAATATTGATATCATTCGTTCCCTATTTGGTATAGATCTGCACACGGATAACAATTTTGAAATAGCAGGAAAGATAAACAAAGATACTATTTTCAGATGTGATCTTAATGCAGATTATATTCGTTACAATAGTTTTGAATTAGATAATACCAAGATTAATATTCAAACAAAGAATGATAAATTAGATTTGTGTCTTGCTATGCAAGAATTGGTTATTTCGGATTCTCTGTCTTTCAAAGATGTATCTCTACTAACTAAAATAGATTCTTCGGACGTTGATTTGTTTTCTTCTCTTACTAAAAGCAATGATACAACAACTAAAATGCGAATGTCTTTCAATTCTATTATAGATAAAAATGGTTTACAAGGTAGTTTTTATAATACAAACTTTACTATTCAAGGTACAAAGATAAATCTTAACAACAATCATATAATAGGTATAAATAATAAGAATATTTCGGTTATGAATCTCATAATGTCTTCTTCTAATAGCAATATTACAATTGACGGGATGATTAATGATAACGATGCTTTAACTTGTACCTTTGATAATGTTGATTTATCTATTGCTAATCCTTTTATTGAGTCAATGGGAATGAGTATTGAGGGAATTTTGAATAAAAGAGTAGTAATAAAAAACTTACTTAAATCGCCGACTTTTACTTCAGATTTGGAAATTGCTAATCTTAAATTTAATGATGCTTATTTAGGAAATGCGTGGTTGAAAGTTAATAATAGTATTTCGCCAGATGTGTTTTTTGCAAACATAAAATTCTTATATCAAACCGATAATAAAGATATTGTTCCTTTACAATTAGTAGGTTCTTTTACTCCAAAAGAAGAGAAAGAGCAATTAGATTTGGATCTTAATATGCAACAATTCTCTATGGCGATTATTAAAAACTTTATCTCTTCTTTTGCTTCCGATGTGGAGGGTTATTTGAGTTGTAAGAATTTGAAAATAAAAGGTAAATTAACTTCTCCCGATATTAATGGCAAACTTCATACCGATAATGTTGCCCTAAAAGTAAATATGCTCAATACTAAATATTGGTTAAATGACGATATAACTATAAAAAATAACAAGATAGAGTTTGAAGATTTCAAATTAAAAGACGCACAAAACAACAAAATTACTATAAATGGGCAAGTAACTCATCATAATTTCAAATCATTCGATATAGATCTGAAAGCAATTGCCGATAAAATCAAATTATTAGATACCAAATCGGCAAATGGAGAAATGTATTATGGAAGTGTTTATGCCTCGGCTAATGTTAGTTTGGTAGGAGATAGTAATATGATAAATATTTTTGGAAACGCCAAAACCGAATATGGAACCTCTTTGAATGTTCCTGTAAATAGCAAAGCAAATGCTACAGAAAAAGAATTTATTACTTTTATAGATATAGACAAATCAAAAGATACTTCATTTATTGCAGATAAAGGGGAAACGAAAAAACAAAGTATTGGTTATAATATTGATTTAGATCTAAATGTTAATCCTAATGCCAAATTGTATATACCTATGGATTTTACGCAGATGAAAGGTAATTTGGCTGTTGCAGGTAATGGAGATTTGAAAATATCTATGAATTCCAAAGGAAAGTTTTCTATGATAGGAGAGGTAGCAATTGATAATGGTACATTTGGTATTAATATCATGGATTTAATGGAAAAGAAATTTGTCTTACAAGAAGGTAGTACAATCGTTTGGAATGGTGAGCCAGCAGGTGGAACGATGGATATATCTGCCGTATATAAAACAAAAGCTTCTTTATCTTCTTTGTTAGGTAATAAATATAATAAGCCAGTTGATGTAGAAAGTATTATCCATTTGACAGGTCCGATGACTAATCCGCAACCTTCTTTCGATATAGCCTTACCTAATACAGACGAACAAACCTCCGAACAAGTTTTTATGTATATTGACAAGAGTAATGAAAAGTCTATGTTAGAACAAACGGCGAGTTTGTTATTGACTAATCAATTCTATTATTCACAAGGTGGCTACGAGACTACGGCTTTGCAGTCAGGGGTAACTTCTTCTGTTATGGGAATAGCTTTTTCACAATTATCGGGCATGATAAGTAATATGGTGAAGATAGTAGATATTGATTTGAATTATACATCTTCTTCAAGCGGTGAAAGTACTACCGATCAATTAGATGCTAATTTCTCCAAATCTTTTGGTAAATGGACTTTCGAGGTAAATACATCGTTTGGTGGTTCTTCTTCTGAGGTTACATCTAATGTTAATGAGGGTTCTCAAATTATAGGAGACGCAACAGCGAATTATAAATATAGTGATAATCTTAGCGTGCAAGTATTTAATCATTCTAATGCTAATGATTTTACCAAGTATAATATCTCTCCGTACACGCAAGGGGCTAAAATTACATACAAAAAAGAATACGACCGATTCGCAGATATATTCAAACGCAAGAAAAACAAAAAAGCAAAACAATAATAGTAACCCCAAAGTAACAATCATTATTGTCCGCTAAAAGATAATATAACAAATAAAAAATGCAAATATATCTATGTTTTAGGATATTGATAAGGCTCTGACCTATTCTCAAAATGCCAAAATCTTGTAAAGTTTCACGCTCCCAAAATGTTCCATTTTTCCTATATGGGTATTTTTTAGGAGTATCTTTTGAGTAAAAATGGAGGAATTCTACACTCTTGTAATTATTTAATTATGTAGTATTTAGAATAAGTACTGAGATTATCAAAATGATTATTGATTTTATTTGAATAGTTATTAATACTATTCAAATAGTTATTGATTTTATTAGAATAGTTATTAATACTATTCAAATAGTTATTGATTTTATTAGAATAGTTATTAATACTATTCAAATAGTTATTGATTTTATTAGAATAGTTATTAATACTATTCAAATAGTTATTGATTTTATTAGAATAGTTATTAATACTATTCAAATAGTTATTGATTTTATTAGAATAGTTATTAATACTATTCAAATAGTTATTGATTTTATTAGAATAGTTATTAATACTATTCAAATAGTTATTGATTTTATTAGAATAGTTATTAATACTATTTGAATAGTTATTAATACTATTCAAATAGTTATTGATTTTATTAGAATAGTT
>CAVGDP010000174.1:0-9376 GCA_963627985.1 uncultured Eubacteriales bacterium | reverse complement strand
TTAAATTCATAACAATAATTATATTAATTTAAAATCAAAAAACAATAAATATATTAAAAATGAATAATCTTTATTCGAAAGTCACATTTCCTTCTTCGTTTATTGTGCAATTTACCAAAGTCAAAACATAAAAAGAATAATATCCCATCCCATTCTCTTCGTCAGTACCTTCTAAATATGTTGTTAAACCTGAAAGCTTAGGAAGACCGAAATCACACCAAGTTTCAATCGTCGTTCCGTATTCAAACTTATATAACATTTCTTCACTAATTTTAAATCTCACACCTAAAATAGTTTTGTTACTTGCTTTCCAAATATTTAAAGAAATACAATCAAAGTAGCCAAATTGATAAGAATAAAATCTTGGATTTTTTGGGTTGCTCTTCAATTCTACATAACACTCAAAATAAATTTCATATCCTTTAATCACTACTAATTGTGTTCGTATAGTGGAACCATCTTCAAGATAAAGTGTCTGTCCAATAACATCGCCTTTCCCTGGTTTATCTCCATCCTCAATTAAATCACTATAATCGTTATTTTGACATCCAATTAATAGCGAAAATATTGAAACAAATGCAAATATATTTAGAAACTTGGCCATAATAATGAACTCCTTTCAGTACATAAGAAAACATTATTTATAGATTTAGAAGAATCATACCAAGTACTATCATCTGATGACCAATTATCATCAACTAACCACATATATGAATAATTTGTGACAGTATATGGTATCCATAAAAATCCTAATTTAGTTTCTTCATATTTATATTTTTTATATCCATAAATAACCATTCCATGATTACCATAATATTTACTTCCTTGAGCAGAAAAAACAACAGGAATACCGCTATTTAAGTTAGAAATGACATCACTAAACGATGTAGTGTAGTAAACATCAAGATTTGTTGAAAAATAATCGTTAGCGATTTTTTCCATTACATACTCACCATAACTACGAGTAACGAAACCATTTGCAGGATCAAATCCTTTCTTTATAGACTCTGTTCTTACAAACCAATATGTATCTTTATCTTCGTTCCAATATTTACTACTCGATAAACGCAATTGGTAATGTTTGTTAATACAAATCTCAGAATCACTTTTACCAGTACTAGTTTCATTATATGGATAATCATTATCAGTATATTGATAGGAAAAAACATCACTCATACTACTAAAAATAGAATATCTATTATTTAAAACGTTGCCTATTGAAAAACGTTCATTATAATTAATTTTTCTTCCGCTTGGAGTTGTGACATATGGTAAATTTAAAAAGTAATTTGACATTGCATTTACAGCACAATTACCTTCTGAATACCAATATTTAACATCCCCATTTTTAAAAGTTTTTTTAAGCCAATAAAAACTTGTTGCAAATTGAGTATTCCTTTGATAATTTCCAAGTTGTCTTGTTTCAACTAGAGACCACGACGGATGTTGTTCACTCATATAATCATCGAAAACATTATCTCTTATACCACCATCGACATTATCATAAATATTAATATCTGCACTATTATTTCCGTAAGATAACAATTTACCTGATGTTGATTCAACTAAATATGTATGACCATTTTCATCTAAAAATAAAATTTCACCACTATTATTTGTAACATAATTTGTTGAAATTAAATATTCAAAATTACCAACGTCAGTTGAATACATTTTATCGTTATCAAATATTACATATCCACCATTATTATTAAAAACAATAAGATAAGCCTCTAATTCTTCATCTTCTCCGACTATTTGGATATTTCTATACAAACTAGTATTTGTTATTATCTCTTCGTAATTTAAACCAGTTAATTTTTCTAAAATTAACGCCATTTCTATTAAGCTAGGTTTGTTATTTTGAATTTTACCATCAGACTCGTTTAAAATCGCATTTAAACCATATAAATTATGAATTGAAAAACTCACTTTTTGTTGAGATGTTAAAGCTAAAATACTAAACTGTGACAAACAAAATACAGGAATAACCATAGAAATCGTTTTAATACATACATGATTTTTATTAACGTAAAATTTAAAATTTTTTATTTTGTTTATCATATATTTTTTTACCTTCAATAAAATTATACCCTTTATTTTCCTCCAAGAAAATCTCTAGTTTTTTATCAAGTCTACGCCTATTATCTACTTCAATGCAAAACTCACGTAATTTATTAAATGAATAGACATTATATTTCGATACTTCCAAAACAAAATACATTGATAATAAAATCAAATGCGATTTATATTTACACATTGTTTTATTTATACCTTTAGACAAAGCTCTTTCAATTTGACATTCGCCTCCACAAATATTTCTAAAATCACATCTATTGCATCCATCTTTATTTATTTGTTGAACAAATAATTTTGATGATTTATTTATGTCTATCTTAGTTTTATCTCCTACAAGAAAGTCATCGATTTTAAAAGATGCAGGACAAGCATATACATTAACATCATCTAATGTGAATCTACCAAATCCAGCGTCACATCTTACAATATTTCTTTGCCCTAAAATAATTCTTTTTATATATTTACCCAAATAATCTTCTCCATTAAGCAATATTTTAATATATTTAAGATTTCCCTTTATAGTTTGTTCAATTAAAAACATTACAAGCTCATCGTAACTAATTAGCCATTTATTGACAGATTGTTCATCAATTGCAAAATCACAATCTCTGCTTGGTTTATATGAAATAGTATTAAATGTTTCTGATAATTCAATTAAAGAATCTTTTAAAGAAAACACATCCTTGGTTAAAGTGCATGCTGCTCCAACATATTCATGATTAGGTATACTTATAACATTATTTAAAATTTCTTTATATGTAGTTTTGTTGTCTATAGTTTTTCTATGTTTATCATGAATAAATTCATTTCCATCTAAAGAAACCCCAAATAATATTCCTTCTTTTTGCAAAATGTCAGCAGTTAAAGAATTAAGCAAGGTTCCATTTGTAACAAATTGAACCAAAACTTCACGTTTAAATTCCTTGGATTTTGAATCACAAAATCTTTTTATCTTTAATATTTTATCAATAAATAAAAGTGGTTCACCTTTGCCAGACAAATCAACATAATACTTTTCATTATTTGGAAATGTTTTAAAGCAAGTCTCTAAAAATGTTAAAGCATCGTCAATAGAAATACTTTTATTCTGCTTATCACGATTAAAACAATAGTCACACGAAAGATTACAAGCATCGCTTAAATTTATACAAAATGTCATTGATGTTGGATTATATTCAGAAAATGAAGGTTTAAAATTATCAAAATTAAAAGAATTAGAAGAATAGTAATCTAATTCTTTTTCACTATATGCAAAACAACCAGTTTTTCCATCTATAAATATTGTTTTATCAAATATTTTATATGTCACATAAATATTTTAACATTATTCTTTTAAAACATATAATTTTTAACAAAATTTTAATAAAAAAACTGACACCCTAGTGTCAGTTATAATTTATTAATATGGCTATACACTCAAGAAATGATACAGTGACCACCCCGTGTAAACAATCAATCGAATTTGCACCCACTGTGTAAATAACTATGTTTGCAGCTATAATAATAGAAAAGGGGAAAACTATGGAAATTAAAACTTTACAAGATCAATTACAGTTTCTTACATTCAGATTAGAGACAAGGAACACATCAGCAACAGGATTTGCATACAGTACCAACAAAGACAATTTGGCAATTATTTCAAATAAACATTTTGCCGAGCAAACTGATAAGTTAGATTTTAAAAAAACGGAGGTAATTCAACCAGTCAAACTTTCAATGCATCTCAACAATGGCAAGGCATTATACCTAAAAGATAATGTTAAGTGGCATTTACATCCCACAGAAGATTTAGCTTTTTTTAACTTAAGTGAAATACTTTCCAAAAGCAAAACAACGATTGAACCATTTGACTATTTGTTAAAAGCATTGAAAAGAGAGAATATTCCAAATCAGGATGAGTTAGAATCGCTCGATGTAATAAACGATGTCGTAATGGTTGGATATCCCAACGGATTGATTGATAAATTTAATTTGCTGCCTCTTTGTAGAGCAGGCAAAACAGCATTTCATCCAGCTCTTGATTTTAATGGCGGAAAATATGGAATAGTAGATATGGCTTGTGTGCCGGGTTCTTCAGGATCGCCTATATTCATTCTTCAAGAAGGAATGATTCCTGATAAAAATGGTAACATTTCCATAGGGCAATCACGTTTAGTCTTCCTAGGTGTTGAATTTAGTATGCCAACTAGGCCAAATCTAAATGTATATGAAATCGCAGAAAATGCCGAAGAACCTATTAAAACAAAATATTTTGTTCGAGAAGACATTAATTACGGAAACTATATCAAATCTGAAGAGATATTAAAGTTTGAGTCTATCTTTGATAAATTAGGTATTTAAAAGCTTAAGATACCTTTTATAACATTCTTGAGAGCAAAAAACTTGAGTTTTCTTATAGGTGTAAAATTTCTTTCCACAAATTGGGCAAATTTTCTTAACTGTAGTTTTTCTTTTTGATAAATCTCTATTAGCATTCCACCACTTAGTTCTACAAGCATCACAGCAGAATCTTTTAGGCTGTTTGTTATCACAATAAGTTAACGGTTTGCCACAAACTATACAAGTATTTGAATAATCTCTTCTAAGATGGCTAACCGAACGCTCGTTTACACCATATTCCTTAGCTAATGCTCTAACTTTTTCTCCCCTAAGTAATCTCTCAAGGATTTCTCTTTGTAATTCGTCTAACATATGAATTACCTCCTTTATATTACCAATAGGAAAAAAGTGAGCCCAAATCGACCCACTATTATCTACTTTTAGGAATGTAAATGCTAATAAAGATGTGATAAAATAATTTTAAAGTGGAGGTTTTAGTATGCCACATTCGTTAATAATGCCAAAGCAGGCAGGACAACCCGATGTTTTTTATGCTTCTTTAGAAATTTTTTATGAATCTAGGTTAAGAGGCGAAGAATGGTGTGAAAATGAAACTTATAAAGACCAAATTATAAGAAAATGCCCAAGAATTGCTCGAGATACAGTTTTAAACGGACCATATCTTGTTAAACAATCTGAATTAGTTAGATATTTTGGGTTAGCTGAATATGAATATGGACACCACAGCGGAAGAGCAAGAATTACTGAAAGAGGAATTCGATTTTACGATGCATATCGAAACAAAAATGTTAACAAACAAAAAGCACTTTTAATGGAATCTATTTTGCACGATAGTTTCGGACGAAATAATACTGCTATAGAATCCAGTGATTCAGATGTTGATGCTCCTAAATTATTTTTAAAAGCCTCAAACGATTTAAGAGGTATCACAAGGATTGACCTAGCTTATCTTTTATATGTTGTACATGATAAAAAAGTTAGATACGAAGATGCTCTTGCGGAATTTAGGGCAACCGGTGAAGATAAAGAAATCCTAATTCCAGAAAATGTTTCTCATAAATATAGTGATGTGAAATTTACTGTTCTTCTTAAAGAATTGGGAATTGTTACAGAAATTGATAGAAAATATTACCTTTCTCAATACACAAGAAATAACTTCTTACTTGATATTGAAAGAATGACCATCTATAACAGGGTTCCAGACATTGTTTATTCAATGTTGACTCGTGCCAATGAGGAACCTGATGAATTCACAGATTCAGACGGAATTAACCAACAAGAAATTTTAACATCATTCGGATATGACATAACGTCTGCCAGATTCTTGCGTGAAAACAATAGATTGCCTGAGCCAATATCATCAGGTTCAAATAAATATAAAACAAATCCTAGAATTGCTAAAACAGCACTTCAAATAGCGGATTTCAAATGTGAAATTAATAAGGGCGACCATATTACATTTATATCTAAAAACGGTCGTCAATTTATGGAAGCACATCATTTAATTCCAATGCATGCTCAAAAAGATTTTAAAATTAATTTAGATAGGGTAGAAAATATAGTTTGTATTTGTCCTAATTGTCACTCAGCAATCCATCTTGGTACGGATTCTGTTAGATTAGATTATTTGAAAAAACTTTATGATGAAAGAAAAGCCCAACTAGCTTCAGTCGGACTAAATATTTCTTTTGGCGATTTATATTCAAAATATTATAAATAATTGATTAAATTCATCATTATATTTTTAACTAGCATCGGAGGTATTCCTTCTCCAATAACTTTTCTTATCATTTTTTCGTCAGCCCACTCAGGAACATTCCAATCTGTTGGAAGCGACGTAACAATAAATAATTCAAGTAAAGTTAAACATCTAGGATCGCTATATAGGATTTCGCCGTTTTTGGTATATTCTCTTCCTGGGTGAACACAACATAATGAAGAAATAACACCACTATTTTGAGTCATTGTTCTTGACGGCTTATCCCAATTTAATCTTCTATAAGTGTTATAATGCCCGTTAACTTTTTCTCCATTATCTTTTTTTGGATAAAAAATAGGATTATCAAATGCTGTACATCCGCTTGGAGTGTGCATCATTGCTACAACATGTTTTTTTGCATGTTTAGGAGGGTAATGAAATTTTGAAACCGCTAATGCTTTTTGCTTTTTTAACTCAAATTCAGGAAAAAGTTTTAATGTTTCATCTAACCCTTCTTTTAATATTGGATCAACTTCAGGTAAATGTCCGATAGCTTCTCTTAATGTAATTCTCTTTTGTGGTTTTGGCATTTGCCAAATAAACCCGCAATCTTTTCTTGTTAATAAGAAAATGTTTCTTTTACGCATTTGAGGAACACCATAATCTTGAGCACTAACAAGGCTTTGTCGAGCAAAGCAATATAATCCATCAAATTCTCTATGAAGGTATTCAGGTATAAGCATAGTTTCATTATTAACTTTAATGCTTGTTGTCAAGGTTTGTGGCACATTTTCTAGAAAAACGTATTTAGGTTTAAGTTGTTTAATAATTTCTACAGCATAGAAAATTAATTGATTTCTAACATCTAGAGGATCTCTTTTGCCTGCCAAGCTCATTCCCTGACAGGGAGGGGTAGCAATTACCATCTCGATGTTGCTCTTTTTTGCTATGTCAATCATTAAATCTTGAACCTCTTTTTTTGTTATATCTCCTACAATCATTTTTGTGTTTGGATATAAGTATTGATAAAAGGCTCCTCTTTTTTCGTCTATTTCATTAGCGGCAACAACTTCTATGCCAATTTCTTTCAAGTAAGTTTCAGCAACTCCAACATTTGAGAATAATGATATGGCTTTGATTTTATTTTTCATTGTGAATCTCCAATAACTTTTTCATTATACATTTTGTTAGCAAAGGAGGAACACCCTCTCCTATAACGGATCTAATAAAATGATCTGATGCCCAATTAGGAATAGGCCAATCCTTAGGAAGTGAAGAAACAATCATGAGTTCATATATTGAAAGAACTCTGGCATCAGAATATAAATCATAACCATCATTATCTTTCCCAATTAATCTACCAGGATGAACGTTATTTTGTGAACCAATAGTTCTATTATACATAGTGATTGTAAATGCTGGCTTATCCCATTCTTGTCGTTTATAGGTATTAGCAAATCCTTTAACATTGGTACCATCAATTTTTTTAGGTTTAAATTTTTCTATATTAGAAAATGCTGATTTCCCTGTTGGTGTATGCATCATAGCGACAATTTGTCTATATGGATGAGAAGGTGGATAAAACCACGGGGATATCTTTAAACCAGTTTCTTTTTTCTTAATAAATTCTGGAAACACTTTAAGAGCTTCATCTATTGATAAATCGCTGATTTCTGGATCTAATGAAGGCAAATCGCCTATAGCTTCTTTCAATGTTGTTCTTTTTTTACATGGTTTAGGAAAATCCCATTTTTTTCCAATGTCTTTTCTTACTAGCAAAATGATTGCTCTTTCTCTAAGTTGAGGCACGCCATAATCTGCTGCATTTATTAAATAAGAATCATTAAAAATATAATCTGAATCAAATTCAGAATGCAAATAATCAGGAATTAGTATGCCACTACCATCAATGTTTATTTTAGTTGTTAATTGTTCAGGAACATTTTCAAAAAACACATATTTCGGTTTAACTCTTTTGATAATTTCAACAGCATGACAAATTAGTGCGTTCCTGCTATCGTTTTTATCCATTTTGCCAGCAGTGCTCATCCCTTGACACGGAGGAGTTGCCATAATCAAATCAATATTTTTTGTCAAAGAAAGATTAACAAGTTTGTCTTTTACAGAAGCAGATGTAATATCACCACAAATAACGTCAACATAAGGATATACACAAGAGTAAAAATCACATCTTTTTTCTTCTATTTCGTTAGCAATCAAAACATCAATTCCTATTGATTTAAAATAAGCTTCAGATATACCAACATTTGAAAATAATGATACAGCCTTAATTCTTTTCATTTTTTTCTTTCTCCAATAATTCTGTTACTATTTTATGAATCATTTCTTGAATATTAGTATTCTTTTCAATGGCTAAAATTTTTAATCTTTTGTGTTCTTCTTCAGTTAATCTAATGCTAATTCTTATGTCTTCCATAATTTACCTCTAACACATTATAAAACGCCAAAACGCCAAATTCAATTTAATAAATAGAAATTTTTATAATTTGCTTAATCATAAAAACAATTCGATAAGGGACGCTTCTTCTTCCTTCTTCATAACACTTATATGTATTTTCACTTATCCCAATTAATTCCGCCATTTCTTTTCTGCCAATACATGCAAACTCTCTTGCTTCTCTTATAGCTTTGCCTATTTCTTCATTTGAAATACGTTTAATTCTACTTTGACCATTTGGACATTCGTATTTCATCCACTCTTTTACTAATTCCGCTTTTATATATGCATTAAAATCATATCTCCAGCTTCCATTTCTTAACTTGTATTTGAATTGAACTCCCAAATCTATATTTAATGAGTTTTTAAATTCTAAATATCTATCGTAATATGCTTTTGCTCTTGTATATTCATCGTGAGTTCTAAATTTTATAACAGAATCCCACTCAGATTCATATGTAGTAATTGTTTTTCTTACATACGGCATATCACTAATCCAATCATCAAATCCTTTTTCATTTGGACGGTAAATCAATAGTCTACTCATAGTACATACAACATCTCAATTTTGAAAAGAAATATCAATTACTTTATGATATGCGTTAGGCACTATGCAAAATGAGGTGCACTTAATACACTCAAGAAATGATACAGTGAGCTTAAAAAAGGCTATTTTTCCCTATTTTTTGCTATTTTTAAGTAAAGAAAAAGCCATATCAGGTGCGATATGGCGATAAAATTTTCGTGGCGGGGAAAAAAGGAGTCGAACCCATATCAACGGTTTTGGAGACCGCTGTTCT
>CAVGDP010000173.1:0-5306 GCA_963627985.1 uncultured Eubacteriales bacterium | reverse complement strand
TGTTATTCGAATAGTTATTGATGTTATTCGAATAGTTATTGATGTTATTCGAATTTCTATTTCTTTAAAATGATCTATTTTCCCTATCGTAAAGTTTTAAGTAATGTTTCACGCAGTGACAGGAGATAGAAAAATCATAACAAAACGAATGCTTAAAGTTTTTTTTAGAAAAGGATGGTGGAATATTGTTTTATTTGGAAATTTTACTGAAAATAAATTAGTTATATCTAATAGCTCTATTTCAGCAGACACTAATAAAAGATTTTATTCACTCGTTGTAGAATATTTTTGTAATTTTGCAACGTTGAATTGTTCTATACAAGAAAAATAAAAAATAATAAATCTATATATGAAAAATATCATTTTATTCGGAGCACCAGGTGCTGGCAAAGGTACGCAAAGCAACATAATTAGAGAGAAATATAACTTCGCTTATATATCTACTGGCGAAATCTTACGCAAAGAAATTCAAAAAGGTACTCCATTAGGCAAACAAGCAGAAGAACTTATCAATAGAGGAGAATTAGTTAGTGACGAGATTATTATCGGAATGATCAGATCATTTATAGAAGCCAACAAAAATAGAGATTTACTTTTGGACGGTTTTCCACGTACCGTTAAGCAAGCAGAAGCCTTGGACGAGATACTTGATTCTTTACAAAAAGGTAATGCAAAAGTTGTTGAATTAGTAGTAAGTAAGGACGTCTTAATGCAAAGATTATTGAAACGTGCACAAATAGAAGGCAGAAAGGATGATAATGAACAAACAATTCGTGAAAGATTTAATCAATATGATAAGAAAACGTCTGCCGTTGCTGATTATTACAAAAAGAAAAATGCTTATATCTCTATAGATGGAGAACATGGCACACCAGAAGATATATCTCTACAATTAATAGAAGTTTTAGACAGATTATAAACAAATAGCAATCTCCTAACTATGACAAGTAATTTCGTAGATTATGTTAAGGTTCTATGCAGAAGTGGTAATGGTGGCAAAGGATGTATGCATCTTCTACACGCAGCGAAAGAATTCAAAGGCGGACCCGATGGTGGAGACGGAGGTAGAGGAGGGCATATTATATTAAAAGGTAATGCTCAATTATGGACACTCTTACATTTGAAATATACAAAACATATCTTTGCCAAAAATGGAGAAGCAGGCGGAAGTAACCTTAAACATGGAGCAGATGGGGAAGATCGTATAATAGAAGTACCATTGGGAGTCGTAGTTAAAGATGCCGAGACCGGAGAACAACTATGTGAGATAACCGAAAACGGTGAAAAGAAAATATTATTCGCAGGTGGTAGAGGAGGTAAAGGTAATGATTTCTTTAAATCAGCTACTAATCGCACACCTCGTTTTGCCCAGCCAGGAGAAGAAGGTATCGAAAAATGGGTAATAATAGAGTTGAAAATATTAGCAGATGTCGGTTTGGTAGGATTTCCTAACGCCGGCAAAAGTACTCTATTGAGTGTTGTTTCTGCTGCAAAACCTGAGATAGCAAATTATCCTTTTACTACTTTGGTACCAAATCTTGGAATAGTAAAATATAGAGACGATAAGTCTTTTATTATGGCTGACATACCAGGTATAATAGAGGGAGCAAGCGATGGTAAAGGTTTAGGATTAAGATTCTTGAGACATATAGAGCGAAATAGTATTCTCTTGTTTATGGTTGGTTGTGATACAGATAGAGATATTAATGAAGAATACAATATACTTCTGAACGAATTGCGTAAATATAATCCCGAATTATTACACAAAGAACGTATATTGGCTATTACTAAATGCGACTTAATGGATGAACAAATGATATCTCAGCTAAAAGAGACAATAAATGTTGATTGTGAAGTATTTTTTATTTCTTCTGTCGCCCAAAAGGGTATAGTTGAACTAAAAGATGCTATATACAAGAAGATAAATAGTTAATTATCTTGTCCCATTATGTTAGATAAAATTTTATCCTTAGATACACAGTTATTTAGATACATTAATAACGATAGAAGTTTATTCAAGGATTGGTTTTTTAGTTTGTTCTCTGCACATACAACAATAGGCATAATAATTATTGTTGTTTTATTATACGTGATGATAAAAAAGCATTTTCGCTTTTGGTGGATCTATCTTTTGGTTATTGGTTTGTGTTTTCTTTTGGCAGATAGAATTAGTGTAGTTTGTTTTAAGGACGTATTTTGTAGACTTCGCCCTTCGCATGCATTAATGGACGTCTTTACGGTCAAACTAAAACACTTTTTCTATTTAGTATATGATAACAAAGGTGGGCAATATGGATTTGTGTCTTCACACGCTGCTAATACATCTGCGATAATCACTTCTATAATATTAATCTTAAAAAAAGAAAGGACAGTTATCTGCTATATTTTATTACTTTTATGGGGAATATTAACAGGAGTGTCAAGAATATATTGCGGTTATCATTACCCATTAGATGTTTTGTGTGGAGCATTATTAGGAATAATTCTCGGAATATTTGTTTATTTTTTGTACAACAAAGCAATAACTCAATTAGAGAAATACTCCCAAAAGAAAAAATCAATCAATACCTAACTAACAAGCTATCTACAAGACATAAATACCCACAAAGAAAACTATTCTTTAACTGTCTATACAATAAAAACCATAGAAATTTAGTTTATATATTATCTTACTTGTAGAATGTAGTCTTATGGCAATAATATTTACAATAAGAAACAAGGATATTGTCTAAACGAAGATGAAAATAAAGAATAGGCTGATATTATATATAATCTTAGGGGTATGTTTTGTGCATTATTTCGATAATAAACTATTAGCACAAGATTCTCCGCCCAATATACCAGACTATGATGACCAAATTATAATGTTTGGTTGGTATGTAGGTGGTAATAATCTATATACAAATATCATAGATAAAAAACAACTGCCCTACAATGATACTATTATGTCTTTTAGAGCCAATACAGGTTATGGTTTTCAAGTAGGACTTTTAGGAGATCTACGATTGCTTTCTTTTCTACATTTAAGATTCTTACCTAATGTTTTCTTTACTGATAGAAGTTTTACTTTTCTAACTCAAAAAGAGAATACTTTTAGCGAAACTAATCAAAGATTTGAAGTTATTTACTTAGATTTGCCGTTAGAAATAAAGATTGCTACAAAACGTTGGCGTAATTTCCGCCCATATTTAATAGGTGGTATAAGATATGACTATGATATGGGATCTATATTAAGAAAAAAATCGGCAGATAATGAATTCCTCTTCAAAATCAAAGATAGTGAAATACTATATACCGTTGGTTGTGGTTTCGATTTCTATATGTCCTGGTTCAAATTTACTTTGGAATTAAAATCTTCCTTTGGTCTTAACGACGTTTTAGACAAAAATTATCAAACTGTCTATTCTAATTGTATAGACAAAATGAAAACGCAATTATTTTGTATCAATTTAATCTTTCAATAATATGCAAAAGCGTATAGACTTAAATATTCGCCCCGAATTATATAATGATAGCGAAGAATTAGCTAAATTGATATCTAAAAAAACAAATATCGATCTCAAATATCTGTCTTATAGAATTGAGAAAGAGAGTTTAGATGCTCGTAAGACACCTATTTATCATTTAGATATCATCGCTTCTGCTAATAATGACTTACCTTCCATTACTCCTAATGCTTTTCTAAATGTTAGTAACTCCATGCCTGTAATTGTAGTGGGCGCAGGACCATGCGGATTAATGGCTTCACTAAAATTATTGCAGAAAGGATTGAAACCCATAATCATCGAAAGAGGTTCAAAAATAGAAAAACGCAAACAAGATGTAGCCTCTTTGTTGCGTAATGGCATTTTGGATGAAGAAAGTAACTTTTGTTTTGGAGAAGGAGGTGCCGGAACATTCTCCGATGGCAAACTATACACTCGTTCTAATAAAAGAGGTAATATAAAAGAAGTCTTACAACTTTTTGTTCACTTCGGAGCACAAGAAGATATACTCTACAAGTCAAATCCTCACATAGGAACAGATGTTTTATCGCGAGTAATAAAAAATATTCGCCAAAAGATACTTGATTGTGGCGGAGAAATATTGTTCGATACCAAAGTAGTCAATTTGATTGTAAAGGATAATCAAATTATGGGTGTTACTACCGCTTTGGGAGAAGATATTATGGCAAGAAAAGTAATTCTCGCTACCGGACATTCAGCAAAAAATATCTACAAGCTATTTTATGATAATAATTGGACAATAGAGGCTAAACCTTTTGCTATAGGTGTTAGAGTAGAGCATCCACAAGATTTGATTAATAGTATACAATATCATCATATTGAAGATTATTCCATTCTACCTCCTGCAAGATATACTTTAAGTTGTCAAAATGGCGATAGAGGAATATTCTCCTTTTGTATGTGTCCTGGTGGTATGGTAATCCCTACTGTAGATAAGTCTAACATAATGGTAGTTAATGGAATGTCTAATTCATCGCATAGTGGCAAATTCGCTAATAGTGCAGTAGTGGTTACAATCAATCAAGAGGATGCAAAAGAATTTAGCGACTATGGTGCTTTATCTTTATTGAAAGTACAAGAGGAGTGGGAGAAAATAATGTATTATGACAAATGTGTATGTCCTGCACAACGTCTGAGCGACTTTATGACAAACAGAGTATCTTCTAATTTAGCAAGTAGTTCTTATATACCCGGCTTAATTAGTATGGATATGAGACAAAGACTGCCAAATATCGTTGTAGATAATCTAAAGATAGGATTCAAAGAATTTGATAAAAAAATGAAAGGGTTTATTACCTCTCAATCTAATATTATTGGCTTGGAAAGTAGAACATCTTCCCCTGTACGTATATTACGCAACAAAACTACTATGCAACATGTCCAAATAAAGAATCTTTATCCTGCCGGAGAGGGTGCTGGTTATGCCGGTGGTATTACTTCTTCATGTTTGGACGGTATTAATGTTGCTAATCAAATTGCTTTGGAGTTGGGTATTTAGTATAGAAATTTATTAGTGTCTGCTAAAATATATCTATTTATATATAATCGATTTATTTTCAGTGAAATTTCCAAATAAAACAATATTCCAACCGCCTTTTTCAAAAAAAACTTCAAGCACTCGTTTTATTATGAATTTTCTAACCTTTTTCCTTCCGTGAAACATTGCATAAAATTTTGCGATAAGGAAAATAGATCATTTTGAAAAAATAGAAATTCGAATAGTATCGCATTTCGTCAAAATAACATCAATAACTATTCGAATAACTTCAATAACTATTCGAATAACTTCAATAACTATTC
>CAVGDP010000172.1:0-15302 GCA_963627985.1 uncultured Eubacteriales bacterium | reverse complement strand
ACTGGTTAGACTACTACAATTATTAAAAGCATTATCACCAATAGAAGTAACCGAATCGCCTATTATTAGAGTATTAGGAGAAGATTTGCCCCAAATTTTTTTTACAAGAAGCATTAGAATTAATAGTAATAGTCTTTAAATTACTACAATTAGCAAAAGTATTATTATAGATCTCAATAACTGAACTAGGTATCGTTACACTTGATAAACTACTACAATCAGCAAAAGCACTACTACCGATCTTAGTAACTGAATTAGGTATTGTTATACTAGTTAAACTGCTACAATATTCAAAAGCACAACTACCAATAGAAGTAACTGAATTAGGTATTGTTACACTTGTTAAAGCACTACAACCACTAAACGTATTCAAATAAATACCGGTAATCGTATTAGGTATTGTTATACTAGTTAAACTGCTACAATTTGTAAAAGCTCCCCAATCTATAGAAGTAACAGTATAAGTTTGACCGTTATGAGTAATTTGTGAAGGTATTGTTATATCACCGGTATAATCAATAGTAGTTTGCGTACCTACCATTCCTGGGCATTGCTATAATAAGCTCCCTCTTTAACCATTACTGTATTTGAAGACACAATAAAATAAGCTAGTGTTTTACCATTATACTCGTACACAAAATCCTCCTGTGCTTTTACTTCCAACACAAAAGAGAATAACACAATTAGAATAACTGCAAAAATTGATTTATTTTTCATAATATGTTTTTCTTTTTAATATTTAAAAATCCGTTTTGTGTGCAAAATTAAGAAAAACTTCTAACGTACACCAAATAAAAACAAAAATGCATAAAATAAATTTATTGGTATGTATTATAAGTACGAAATATTCTTATATAAAAGAAAATGCATGTTTGAGTATATTTTTTCAAACATGCATTAAATAAATTAAGATTATGCTTTACCCATAGGGTTAATATCAGTATATTCTACTTCGTTATTAGCAACATCTTCTATTGTACCATATTTCATCTCATAACGAGAAAGATTCTCTTGCAACGCATTCAAAAGTCTTTTTGCATGCATAGGTGCAAGAATTACCCTACTACGTACTTGTGCAGTTTTGACATTTGGCATAATTTGAACAAAGTCTATTACAAACTCTGCAGGAGAATGTTGAACGACTTGCAAATTGCTATATACACCAGGTGCCAACTGCTCCGGTAATGTAATATCTAATGGCTTATTATTTTCTTCTTGCTCTTTCATCTTATTAATAATTTAAGAATTCTTACTTGATTTCTTGCCACGCTTAACTGGTTGAATACTTGATTTGGTTATCCTATCTAATTGGTCTTTATTAGCAACAAAGGCATCAGTATATTCTCTTAAACCTGTACCTGCTGGGATAAGATGTCCTACCAAAACATTCTCTTTCATACCTTGCAAATTATCTTCTTTGGCATTAATAGCAGCTTCGGTTAAAACTTTTGTAGTCTCTTGGAAAGAAGCGGCAGATAAGAAACTCTCCGTCTGCAAAGAAGCCTTGGTAATACCTTGAAGTATTTGGTGAGCAGTAGCAGGTTGTGCGTCTCTTGCCTCCATCGTATGCAAGTCTCTACGTGTAAGAGAAGAATTTTCTTCTCTTAATTCTCTCATAGTTATCATCTGACCATTTTGATAATTCTCGCTATCACCGTGGTCAGTTACGACTTTCATACCATATATTCTATCGTTCTCTGCTTGGAATTGTAGTTTATTAACTGCTTCTGACTCCAAAAATTGAGTATCACCTGCATCATCTATCTCTACTTTACGCATCATTTGACGAACGATAACCTCAAAGTGTTTATCATTAATCTTAACACCTTGCAAACGATAAACGTCTTGAGCCTCATTGACAATATACTTTTGTACTTCCAAAGGTCCTAAAACATTTAATATATCGGCAGGAGAAATTTCACCCTCGGAGATAGGTGTACCGGCTTTGACATAATCTTTTTCTTGTGCTAAGATTTGTCTTGAAGTAGGTATTAGATAAGTAACGTGTTCGCCAGTCTTACCGGTTATGATAACTTCACGATTACCACGTTTTAGTTTCTTACCGAAAGATATTTCTCCATCTATTTCGGCTATAACGGCTTGGTCGGACGGATTACGTGCTTCAAATAATTCTGTTACGCGAGGTAAACCTCCTGTAATATCGCCCGCTTTGGCACTTGCTCTTGCTTTGGTTGCTAATGTAATAGTAGGGAAAACAAATTCGTTATTTTCTACATTCAAACGAGCACCTGCTGGTATATCGTATGATCTTACAACATAGTTGATATTAACTTTCTCTACGTCCAAAACATCTTTATCGGCATTAAGACTCAAATCGGCAATACCATCTACATGACTAACAATAGTTGTATAACCATCTTTGGCAGTAACGTCCTCTATTTTGAATAAAGGTGCGTTGCCTAACTCTTGTCCTTGTTGTACTAAAGCCTCTACTCCTTTTGGTTTTTGATAAGACTTACCTATTACAGATATCGAAGGAACGATACCTTTTTGTTTGGTCTCTATAATGATTTCTTCTTCCAAACCTGTTTGAGGGTCAGACTCTTTACGCGATGTTACACCTTGTATGATATTAGAATATCTTACCTTACCTGCAACACTTGTAATGATATGAGAAGAATAAGGGTCTGGCAAAGCTATTGTTTGACCTTTTTGAATTTCTTGTCCTTTTTTAACAAAGATATATGTACTAAATTGTATAGTTTCTAATTGTACGCTACCAGATAAGGTATCAATTGCTCTAATCTCAAAACTACCTAATGCTCTATGAACTCTTTCGCCACGTTCATCAAAATATTCTTTGATAGTCTGGTCTTTGTCCTTAGTATATGCAGCTAGAAGATTTTTAGAATCTATTTGGAAGTCTTCTATTACGCTATTATTTTTGGCATGAACGGTTACAGAGTCTCCAGATGCAACACCACCAACGTGGAATGTACGCAAAGTTAACTGTGTACCTGGTTCGCCTATGGCTTGTGCTGCGATAACGCCAACAGATTCTCCTCTTTGTACAAGTTTACCTGTTGCTAAATTTCTACCATAACATTTAGCACAAACACCTTTCTTGGCTTCGCAAGTTAGTACCGAACGAATTTCTACCTCTTCAATAGGAGATTCTTGTATTCTTTGGCAAATGTCTTCTGTTAATTCATCTCCTTCTTGGGCAATTATCTCTCCTGTTCTTGGGTCTATTACATCGTGTAAAGTTACACGACCAAGAATTCTATCATAAAGACTTTGTACTTCTTCATCATTACGTATCAATGCCCTTGTCGGTATGCCACGCAAAGTACCGCAATCCTCTTCTGTAATAATAACATCGTGTGCAACGTCTACCAAACGTCTCGTTAAGTAACCTGCATCGGCTGTCTTCAAAGCGGTATCTGCCAAACCTTTTCTTGCACCGTGTGTAGAGATAAAGTATTCCAATACGTTTAGACCTTCTTTGAAGTTAGATACAATAGGATTCTCTATAATCTCTGCTCCACTACTACCGGCTTTTTGAGGTTTTGCCATCAATCCACGCATACCCGACAACTGACGAATCTGCTCTTTACTACCACGAGCTCCAGAATCCAACATCATATAAACAGAATTAAATCCTTGACGATCCGATTCCATGTGTTTCATAACATAGTTAGCAAGAGTATGGTTAGTAGTGGTCCAAATATCGATAACTTGATTGTAACGCTCTCTATCGGTAATAAATCCCATTTGATAATTACCCATTACATCCTCAACTTGCTTCTCTGCCTCATCAATTAATTTTATTTTTTCTTCTGGTACGATAACATCGGCTAAATTGAAAGACAAACCTCCTTTGAATGCCATATAATAACCTTTGTCTTTAATATCATCAAGGAATTGCACCGTACGAGCAGAACCACAAGTCTTTAGAACACCACCGATAATATCACGAAGAACATTCTTTTTGATTAGCTTATTAACATAACCATATTCTTCTGGTACTAATCTATTAAATAATACTCTACCGACAGTTGTATGAATACCTTTTTTTGCTTCTACTACATCCTCCGAAGTAATATCTAATTTTAATCCACTAACACTAAAATAACCTCTATCTCCTATGGCAATACCTTCGTTATTAGAATCTGTTTTTTTGTCGTAATATTGTATTGTTTGGAGATATTCTCCTTGTACATTATGGTATAGAGTTATGCCGGCATGCAAATCTAATCTACCTTCATTATAAGCGACTTGTACATCTTCTATAGAATAGAACGCCTTACCCTCTCCCATTATCTTAAAGTCGTTATCACTCTTACGCTCTTTGGTCATATAGTATAAACCAAGTATCATATCTTGTGAAGGTACGGTAATAGGGGTACCATTAGCAGGGTTAAGGATATTGTGAGAAGAAAGCATTAATAGTTGTGCCTCTAATACAGCGGCGTTACCTAATGGTAAATGGACTGCCATTTGGTCTCCATCGAAGTCAGCATTGAAACCTGTACATACTAATGGATGCAAACGTATTGCTTTACCCTCTACTAATTTTGGTTGAAAGGCTTGAATACCTAAACGGTGAAGAGTCGGAGCTCTATTGAGAAGGACAGGATGTCCCTTAACTAAATTCTCTAATATTTCTATAACAACAGGCTCTTTTCTATCTACTATACGTTTAGCACTCTTAACAGTTTTGACTATACCTCTTTCTAATATCTTTCTTATTATGAATGGTTTGAATAATTCGGTCGCCATATCTTTTGGAAGACCGCATTCATACATCTTTAGATCTGGTCCTACGACTATAACACTACGACCAGAGTAATCAACACGCTTACCTAATAAGTTCTGACGAAAACGACCTTGCTTACCTTTTAGTGAATCGGAAAGAGATTTCAAAGCACGATTAGAATCACTACGAACAGAGGATACCTTTCTTGAATTATCAAACAAAGAATCTACTGCCTCTTGTAACATACGTTTTTCGTTACGCATAATTACATCAGGTGCTTTAATCTCTAATAAACGTTTCAAACGATTGTTTCTAATAATTACTCTACGATACAAATCATTCAAATCACTAGTTGCAAAACGACCTCCATCCAATGGAACTAAAGGTCTTAAATCTGGTGGAATAACAGGAACGACTTTGACTATCATCCATTCAGGACGATTCTCCATTCCTTTTGCTTCCATCTTTATTTTGGATTCTCTAAAAGATTCTACAACGTTAAGTCTCTTCAATAGATCCTTTTTACGTTGCATAGAATTCTCTTTACTTGCTGCATCTCTTAATTGATAGGAAAGAGCGTCTACATCCATTGATTTTAGCAAATCATATAGAGCCTCACCACCCATTTTAGCAACAAATTTATTAGGATCATCATCTGGTAAAGATTGATTCTCTTCCGGTAAAGACTCCAATATACGTTGGTAGTCTTCTTCCGTTAATAGTTTCAATTTTTTGACATCGTCCGTCTCTGCAACACCAGGATTGATTACAATATAATTTTCATAATAGATAACTTTTTCCAATTGTTTGCTTTGAATACCTATCAAAGCACCGATTTTATTTGGTAAAGAACGGAAAAACCATATATGAGCAACAGGAACAACTAATTGAATATGTCCCATACGCTCGCGTCTGACTTTCTTTTCTGTAACCTCTACTCCACATCTATCACAAACTATTCCCTTATAACGAATTCTTTTGTACTTACCACAACTACATTCCCAATCTTTAACCGGTCCAAATATCTTTTCACAAAACAAACCGTCTCTTTCTGGTTTATATGTTCTATAATTTATTGTTTCCGGCTTAGTTACTTCTCCTCTTGAACGTTTAAGTATTGATTCAGGAGAAGACAAACTTATCGTCATAGATTGAAATGAAGAATTATTTCCTTTATTTGTTAAAGCCATGATACTTAATATTATTTATTTTAAGGTTATTCTTTGATGAAAAAATTAATTAAACGTGATCTCAAGATTCAAACCTCTCAATTCATGTACAAGTACATTAAATGATTCTGGCAAACCAGGTGTTGGCATATTGTCGCCTTTGACTATAGCCTCGTATGTCTTCGCTCTACCATTAACATCATCTGATTTAACAGTCAACATCTCTTGTAATACATGTGAAGCACCGTATGCCTCCAAAGCCCAAACCTCCATTTCTCCGAAACGTTGACCACCAAACTGTGCCTTACCACCAAGTGGCTGTTGAGTAATCAAAGAATAAGGACCTATACTACGTGCGTGCATCTTGTCATCTATCATGTGGTGCAATTTCAACATATATACATAGCCAACAGTAGCCGGCTGATCAAATCTATCTCCTGATTGTCCATCGTAAAGATAACATTTACCATTTAATGGCAAACCAGCCTCTTCTAATTGTTGATTAACTTGTTCTAATGTTGCACCATTAAAAATAGGTGTTTGATATCTTCTACCTAATTCGTGTCCTGCCCATCCTAAAATAGTCTCAAAAATTTGTCCCAAATTCATACGACTAGGCACTCCTAATGGGTTAAGGACTATATCAACAGGTTTGCCGTCAGACAAGAAAGGCATATCCTCTTCTCTAACGATTTTGGCTACAATACCTTTGTTACCATGACGACCAGACATCTTGTCACCAACTTTTAATTTACGTTTTTTAGCAATATATATCTTGGCAATCTTAACTATACCAGTAGGTAAATCATCTCCTATAGTTTGTGCAAATTGTTCTCTTGCTAATTTACCTTGATATTCTCTACAACGCAAACTATAATTATTCAATAATTTTCTTATCAAACTATTAGTTTGTTTATCATCCGTCCAATCATTAGGATTTACCGTCTCATAGTCTAACCCTTGCAATAATTTTTGATTAAATTTTACTTTCTTGGCTATAAGTTCTTGTCCGAATGTAGAATAAACACCATTAGATGCTTTACCGGTAAGTAAGATAAACAACTTACCTATCAACTTATCTTTTAATTGTTGAATCTTATCATCAAAGTCGCCTTTTAATTGTTTAAGGATAAGTTTATCTTTTTGTCTTGCCTCTCTATCTTTAAGAAAACGCTCAAACAATTTTTTATCTATAACAACTCCATCTACCGAAGGTGGCACTTTTAAGGAAGCATCCTTTACATCTCCTGCCTTATCTCCAAATATTGCAGAAAGTAGTTTTTCTTCTGGAGTAGGATCACTTTCTCCTTTTGGAGTTATCTTACCAACAAGTATATCACCTTCTTTGACAACGGCACCGATACGTATCATACCATTATCATCCAAATCTTTTGTAGCCTCTAAACTAACGTTAGGTATATCCTTGGTCAATTCTTCCAAACCACGTTTAGTCTCTCTAACTTCAGTAATAAACTCATCTATATGAACAGAAGTAAACCAATCCTCCTTTACTACCTTTTCAGATATTACAATAGCATCCTCATAATTATAACCTTTCCAAGGCATAAATGCTACTTGTAGATTCCTACCCAAAGCCAAAACCCCATCAGTAGTTGCATATCCTTCGCATAATATTTGACCTTTTTTGACTTTGTCGCCTTTTTTGACGATAGGTCGTAAATTGATCACGGTAGAGTCGTTAGTTTTTCTAAACTTAACAAGATTATATACTTTTCTATCAGCATCAAAAGAAACTAATCTCTCGTCTTCATCTCTATCATAAATAATAGCAATTTGTCTTGCATCTACAAAATCAACAACACCATCAGATTCAGCAGTTATTAAGTTTCTTGAATCCATTGCTACATAAGGTTCTATACCTGTACCAACAATAGGAATTTGTGGATTTAATAAAGGAACGGCCTGACGCATCATATTAGATCCCATCAAAGCTCTATTAGCATCATCGTGCTCTATGAAAGGAATCAATGAAGCCGCAATGGAAGCAATTTGATTCGGAGCAACATCCATTAGATTAACCTCTTGTGGAGAAACTATAGGAAAATCTGCTTGCTCTCTTGAACGAACTCTTGCATCCAAAATAGTACCATCCTTATCTACTTTAGTTACAGATTGTGCTACAATCTGCTCTTCTTCTTCCTCGGCTGTTAGATAAATAGGTCCTGCCTCGTAATTAACCTTACCATCATTTACTTTATAATAAGGAGTGGCAATAAAACCTAATTCATTGATTTGAGCAAAAACACTTAATGAAGAAATCAAACCAATATTAGGTCCTTCTGGTGTTTCTATTGTACAAAGACGTCCATAATGTGTGTAGTGTACGTCTCTAACCTCAAATCCTGCTCTTTCCCTTGACAAACCTCCTGGACCCAAAGCAGAAATACGTCTTTTGTGTGTTAATTCTGCCAAAGGGTTAGTTTGATCCATAAATTGAGACAATTGATTTGTCCCGAAAAATGAATTTATAACAGAAGACAACGTCTTAGCGTTAACCAAATCAGTAGGAGAAAAGACTTCATTATCTCTAACATTCATCCTCTCTTTGATTGTTCTTGCCATACGTGAAAGACCTACTCCAAATTGATTATGTAATTGTTCGCCTACTGTACGAATTCTTCTATTACTTAAGTGGTCTATATCATCTACTTCCGTCTTGGAATTGATTAATTCTATCAAATATTTAATTATAGATATGATATCTTCTTGAGTTAAGACTTTAATATTAGGATCTACATGTAAACCTAATTTCTTATTGATCTTGTATCTACCAACATCACCCAAATCATATCTTTTATCAGAGAAAAATAACTTTTCTATAACATCTCTTGCTGTTTGTTCGTCCGGTGGTTCGGCCGACCGCAATTGTCTATAAATATATTCAACAGCCTCCTTGGCATTATTAGCTGTATCTTTGTGTAATGTATTAAAGATAATGGAATAATCCACTGCAGAAGAGTCTTCACTATGCTCTTTGTGTAGTAAGATAGATTTAATACCGGCGTCTAATATCTTATCAATATCTTCGGCTTCTAATACTTTTTCTCTCTCCAAGATTATCTCCGTTCTATCCATCGGAACAACCTCACCTATATCTTCATCAACGAAATCTTCCACCCATGCTCTAACAACTCTCGCTGCTAACTTACGTCCTATATTTTTCTTTAAGTTTACTCGGGTTGCTTTTACTTCTTCTGCTAAATCAAATATCTCCAAAATATCTTTATCGGACTCGTATCCAATAGCACGCAAAAGAGTCGTAATAGGTAATTTCTTTTTTCTATCTATATAGGCATACATTATATTGTTGATATCCGTTGTAAACTCCATCCAAGAACCCTTAAATGGAATAATTCTTGCCGAATACAATTGTACACCATTATTGTGAGTAGCCGTTCCAAAAAATACACCAGGAGAACGATGCAATTGAGAAACTACAACTCTCTCAGCTCCATTGATAACAAATGTTCCTCTGGGAGTCATGTAAGGAATCATACCTAAATACACATCTTGTATTATGGTTTTGAAATCCTCATGTTCCTCATCCGTACAATACAACTTGAGTTTGGCTTTCAAAGGAACAGAAAAAGTCAATCCTCTTTCTATACATTCTTCTATAGAATAACGCGGTGCATCTATAAAATAATCTATGAACTCCAATACAAAATTATTCCTTGAATCACTAATTGGGAAGTTTTCAGAAAATACTCTGTACAAGCCTTCATTTTTACGATTTTCTGTATCTGTTTCTAACTGAAAAAACTCACGGAAAGATTTTAACTGAATATCCAAAAAATCTGGATAGTCAAACTTTTTTACAGTCGCAAAATTGACTATATTAGAATTATTATTTGCCAAGGTTTTAAAAATTATAAAGTTAAAACATTTTTCCTTCTATAGAGGAAACATTATAAAAACGCAAAACAGGAACAGATACTCTCATTTCTGCAAGAGCATATCTGTTCCAATATCAATTGATTAGCGAAATGTCTTATTTAATTTCAACTTTCGCACCAGCTTCTTCTAACGCAGCTTTCAAAGATTCTGCTTCTTCTTTTGTTACACCTTCTTTCAATGCTTTTGGAGCACTGTCTACTAACTCTTTTGCCTCTTTCAAACCAAGACTGCAAAGATCTTTAACGTGTTTTACAACATTTAATTTAGAAGGACCAACCTCTGCCAAAATAACATCAAAAGATGTCTTCTCTTCTGCAGCTGCTCCACCTGCATCACCTGCTGCTACTGCTACTGTAGCTACTGCTGGTTCTATACCATATTCTTCTTTAAGAATATCACCAAGTTCTTTTGCTTCCTTTATAGACAAATTAACTAATTGTTCTGCTAATGCTTTTAAATCTGCCATTTTTATTTTACTTTTTTATTGTTTCTAAATAACTTTTTTTAACTACTCTGCTGTTGCAGTATCTTGTTGTTTGTCTTTTCTCTCTTCGTTGGTCAATCCACTTATGATATTTCTCATAGGAGACAACAAAGCAGAAATAACATCGGCTATCATTTCATTCTTAGACTTGATAGCAACAAGAGTATTCAAATGCTCATCACCTATATAGAATTCCTCCTCAACGTATGCTGATTTCAACAAAGGTTTTTCTTTCTTTTCCTTTTGATTTCTGAATTCTTTTATAAGTTTTGCTGGAGCATTATTAACCTTGGATAACATCAAAGATGTTTGTCCTTTGAATGTAGGAATAAGTTCTTCGTAACCTAAACCAGAACTTTCTACTGCCTTTTTCAAAAAAGAATTCTTAACTACTAATAGTTTAATATCTCTTTTGAAACACATTCTTCTCAATGCTGCCGTATCTTTGGCATTCAAGCCTTCTGTATCAACAGCATAAAGATAAGGATATTCTTTTAAGTGTTGTCCAATACTTTCTATTAGTCTGCCTTTATCTTCTTTTCTCATTTCTCAATTCGTATATAAAGATTATTTACTAATAGATTTTGCATCTACCTTAACACCTGGACTCATAGTTGATGAAACAAATATACTCTTCATATATGTTCCTTTTGCTGTTGCAGGTTTTAATTTTTCAATCATACGAATCACTTCCATTGCGTTGTCCTTTATTTTCTCCGTAGGAAATGACATCCTTGCAACACTTGTATGAATAATACCATACTTATCAACTTTGAAATCTATTTTGCCGGCTTTTACCTCTTGGACTGCTTTTGCTATATCCATTGTAACTGTGCCGGTTTTAGGATTAGGCATAAGACCTCTTGGTCCTAACACTCTACCTAATGCTCCTATTTTTGGCATTACACTTGGCATAGTAATTATAACATCGACATCCGTCCAACCGCCTTTAATCTTGGCTATGTACTCATCCAAACCAACATAATCAGCTCCGGCAACCTTTGCTTCTTCTTCTTTATCTTCTGTACACAAAACAAGAACACTCTTTGTCTTACCTGTTCCGTGAGGAAGTGTTACTGTTCCTCTTACCATTTGATTGGATTTACGAGGGTCAACTCCCAAACGTACATCTATATCAAAAGAAGCATCAAATTTAGTAAAAGTTATGTCCTTTACTATCTTTATTGCCTCTTCTATTGTGTACTCTTTAGAAGAATCATACTTCTTTAAGGCCTCTAAAGTTTTTTTCGATTGTTTTGCCATCTTTGCAAATTTCTATTTTAATTTATTTAACTGTGATACCCATACTGCGAGCTGTACCAGCTACCATTCTCATAGCACTCTCTATAGTAAAACAATTTAGATCCACCATTTTGGCTTCTGCTATCTCTTTTACCTGTGCTTGAGTAATAGAAGCAACTTTCTTACGATTAGGTTCTCCCGAACCACCTTTCGCTTTGCTTGCTTCTAAAATCTGTACAACTACAGGAGGTGTCTTAACAACAAAATCAAAGCTCTTGTCAGTATACACATTGATAACTACTGGTAATATCTTACCTGCTTGTTTCTGTGTTCTGGCATTGAATTGCTTGCAAAACTCCATAATGTTCACACCTTTCGCACCCAAAGCAGGTCCGACTGGTGGAGCAGGATTTGCAGCACCACCTTTGATTTGCAACTTAATTAATCCTGCAACTTCTTTTGCCATTTTCTCACTGTTTTTTTATGTTATAGTCTTCTATCTATTCTTTCTCTACTTGATAAGTAGATAACTCAACAGGAGTCTTACGACCAAAAATCTTTACGATTACTTTCAATTTTTGTTTCTCGCTATTGATTTCTTCAATAGTACCATCAAAATTTTTGAAAGGACCATCAATAATCTTAACCGTCTCTCCTATTATAAATACCTCCTCAGAAGCCTCCGTAGAGCCAATACTTTGATCAATAGTTTTCAATATCCTCTTAACTTCGCTATCAAGCATCGGTATAGGCTTACCCCCTTTTTCAGATATAAAATCCAAAACATTAGGTATATTCCTTATTATATGTATAACCTCACCCTCTAACTTAGCCTCTACAAAGATATATCCAGGAAACAAAGTTCTTTCTTTGCTAACTTTCTTTCCATTTCGCACAGAGTAAACTTTCTCAACAGGTATTAAGACATTACCAACAAAATCATTCAAATTTTGTCTGTTAATCTCATTATCTATGTACTCTTTAGCCTTCTTTTCTTTTCCAGCTATTGCCTTAACGACATACCACCTCTTCTTCTGTTCACCCATAGCCAAACTGTAATTATAGTATTTAGAGAAATTTGATAAAACACATAATATCTAATCCTATATCTCATATACTCTATCAAAGAATACTTGGGAAGCAAGATATAAGAAAAAATACTCTTTTTAACCCATTAATTGATATAGATAACCTAACAAACCTTTCCAAAACATTGTAGGATGAACTCCTACCAACATATCCATTACGAAAACTATCAATGCGATAATCAATGAAGCCACAAATACCACAACAGTACTATTAGTTAATTCGTCCATAGTAGGCCACGAAACTCTCTTCATTTCATCGCAACAACTCTTTACATAAGTTACTATTCTATTAGCCATCTCTATATCTCTTTTATCATATCTAGCAGGAGCGGAGAGAATCGAACTCCCATCAATGGTTTTGGAGACCACTATTCTGCCATTAAACTACGCTCCTATTCGTAAAGCAAGTCTACCAAAATAGACTTGCTTTGTTTATTATTAATCTAAAATCTTAGTTACCTGACCAGCACCAACTGTTCTACCACCTTCACGGATAGCAAAACGAAGGTTAAGATTCAAAGCAATCTCTGATAACAACTCTACTGTAATAGTTAAGTTATCACCTGGCATAACCAATTCACGTCCTTCTGGAAGTGAGATTTCACCAGTAACGTCAGTTGTTCTGAAATAGAATTGTGGACGATATCTATTTTGGAATGGAGTATGACGACCACCTTCTTCTTTCTTTAGGATATAAACCTCTGCTTGGAATTTTTTATGTGGAGTGATTGTACCAGGTTTTGCAATTACCATACCTCTACGTATTTGATCCTTGTCAATACCTCTTAACAACAAACCAACATTATCTCCTGCTTCACCATCATCAAGTATCTTACGGAACATCTCAACTCCTGTAACAGTAGATTTAAGTTTTTCTGCTCCCATACCGATAATATCAACAGGATCTCCTATTCTAATGATACCTGTCTCAATTCTTCCTGTAGCAACAGTACCACGACCTGTAATAGAGAATACATCCTCAACTGGCATTAAGAAGTCTTTTTGGTTATCTCTTACTGGAGTAGGAATCCATTCGTCAACTGCAGCCATTAATTCCATTACTTTCTCTTCCCAATTAGGTTCACCATTCAATGCACCTAATGCAGAACCACGTATAATAGGAGTATTGTCTCCGTCAAATTCATAGAATGTCAATAAATCTCTTATCTCCATTTCTACTAAATCCAATAATTCTGGATCGTCTACCAAGTCAACCTTGTTCATAAATACTACCATACGAGGAACACCTACTTGACGAGCCAATAATATATGCTCTCTTGTTTGAGGCATAGGACCATCAGTAGCAGCAACAACCAATATAGCACCATCCATTTGAGCAGCACCTGTAACCATGTTCTTTACATAATCGGCGTGTCCTGGACAGTCTACGTGAGCATAGTGACGATTCTCTGTCTGATATTCTACGTGAGCTGTGTTAATAGTAATACCTCTCTCTTTTTCTTCTGGAGCAGAGTCAATTGAATCAAATGATTTTACTTCTGACAAACCTTTTTCAGCCAATACTTTGGTAATAGCTGCCGTCAAAGTAGTCTTACCGTGGTCAACGTGACCGATTGTACCTATGTTAACATGTGGTTTGGTACGTTCAAACTTTTCTTTTGCCATAACTTTATCTCTTTATGCGTTAATTTTCTTATACTATTATAATATATTACCTATATCTTTTAGAGCCGTTAACGAGAGTTGAACTCGTGACCCCTTCCTTACCAAGGAAGTACTCTACCACTGAGCTATAACGGCACGTACTTCATTTTACAACGATAAGGACGAGCCTTAACAACACTCCTCCTTCCTTTATGGTACTATTATTTCAGCCCCTTATTAAGAGCGGGAAACGAGGCTCGAACTCGCCACCTATAGCTTGGAAGGCTATCGCTCTACCAAATGAGCTATTCCCGCTTGATATAAGCCTCAAGTTGTTTTAATGATACATAATTTATAATGCAAAAATTAGAATTAGAAAACACCTCTTGACTTTGTGGGGAAGGGTGGACTCGAACCACCGAACTCCGAAGAGGACAGATTTACAGTCTGTTGCAATTGCCGCTATGCGACTTCCCCAAACTTTTGAGCCGATAGAGGGACTTGAACCCCCGACAGGCTGATTACAAATCAGCTACTCTACCAACTGAGTTATATCGGCATTTATATAAAATTTATTTCAAATAACTTTCCTTGTCTTTTACAATTTTTATCCTTTTCGTCCTCCGTTTAGTTATCTCTCAAAAGGCGTTTGCAAAAGTACAATCTTTTTGAATACTGACCAAATATTTTATTAATTTTTTTTTCATTTTTTTTATAAATTACTGTTTTTTAGGATAAAAAATTTTAATAATTGTTTTTATTTATTTTATAATTAAGTCTTCTTTTATTCAATTTTACTATATTTTTTGCTAAATTCTGTCTATTTTTCATCTAAATATTACATAAAAGAAAGAAATTTTGAATGTATAAATCATAAATTTGATATACTTTAATCCATTGGTGCTCGCAAAAAATACGATAATCAAAACCACAAAATCTTGCAATATTTCACGCCACTAAAATGTTCTATTTTCCCTATAAGGTCTTTTCGGAGTGGTATATTTTGAGTAAAAATGGAGGATTTTTCACCTTTATAATAATTTGATTATATAATAGTTGAAATAAGTACTAAAATC
>CAVGDP010000171.1:0-2976 GCA_963627985.1 uncultured Eubacteriales bacterium | reverse complement strand
AAATGCGATACTATTCGAATTTCTATTTCTTTAAAATGTTCTATTTTCCCTATCGTAAAATTTTAAGCAATGTTTCACGGAAGGAGAAACGGTAGAGAAATTATAATTTAACGAGTATTTGAAGTTTTTTTAGAATGTGCTTGTTTGAAGTAGTGTTCTTTTGGAAATTTAACTGAAAATAAACTAATCCTATCTAAATATCTATTTTAGCAGATACGAATAATTTTATTTATTGACACTTATCTTGCCATAATTGTATGATAAACTTTATCTATAAACTTCTCATAATCGTTGAGTATTACTGCACCATTAAATTTAATGCCAGGGTATTGATGTTGTGTAAGTTGTAAAGTAGGAATATTCTTTTTATAATAATTCATATACTCTGCTTTTGTAATTATGGCGTTTTCTGGAGCATCGGGTATAAGATGAACTACATAAATTAGTGTCTTGTTGGGTGTATGATAGGAATAATCTGTATCATCGTAAGATAGTTTACAATACTTTGTTATGTTATGATCTGTAAATTTCTCCCACTTAAATAATTCACCATTATTCTTATAATAAGGTAATTTGTCAAGAATAATAAATATTTGAAAATACGGACAATTAATTGTTCTTATGTTTGCAGTCTCACCAAGCATATTCTCAAAATAATTGTTTGAATTTTGAGAATAATTTTGCATAACGAATTTGACTGCAATTCCTGCAATAGGTTTGTTCGTTATATTGTCTTTAATAGTAATATCTACCATTTTATCAACATATCGTCCCTTTATTTTAGCTTCTTTATCATCACCATATCCTTGTGATTTGATAGTATAACCAACTCCAATTTTTTCTGCTATGTCGTTTGCAATAGCACCATGTAATGGTTTTAGTTTTGCTGTACTTCGTGAGGTACCAATATTAATAAAGGACTTAAAAGAGTTTAAAATCTTGTCCAAAAAACCTTGATTTGTCAACATATTTCTTATTTGATTTGTAGGTTAAATAATAGTTTATGTATTGTTGAACATCTTTAGAATTAAATGTATAATAACCGCCACTTTTATATTTCTTCAAGAGACGTACATATTCTGCAAAATCTTTGTTTACTAAAATTTGTTTTATATCTTCGAATGAAATATTTTCTTCACTTGTAATATAAAGACCACTATAAACTCCTTTGCCATTACTAACTTCTTCAATTTTCAAATCTTTCTCAGTACGGAGTAAAGTATTTATAGCAATTTTGTTTTTCCAAACATCACGTATTGCTTGGGTGCGTCCAAATTCATAGTAAGTAGGATATTCGGATTTTCCTTTAAGAATATCTTTTTTGTGTGTTTCAAAATGTTTAGCAAGAATAGAATTTGCAAAAATGATTTCTCGTGAAAGTAATTTTCCTTGTTTATCATACGGGAAAAGACAATTATACCATTTTCCTGTAGATGCTTTTAGTACCTTTATTGTTATTGGAGTTTTTGGTATGTTTTCACCAATAAAGACTTTATCGGTAAGTGTTGCAAAACCATTCTTAACAGAAACGTATTTTGTTGAACATTTTGTTTTAATATCTTTTAATTTTTGGAGATTTAATCTATTTGAAAGATAAAAATATGAATCTATGTAACTATCATCAATAGAAATGGTATCAATAAATTCTCTTTTATGCATATCTCCATTAAATGTATAATAATTAAAATGTTTATCATGTTTATTTTTTGCAAACAATGAAATTATTGCATATGTTGTAGCGTTTTCAAATGTTTGAAAATGTTCTAAATCTGTTAAAGAAACAAGATTTTTTTCTTTTAATATATATTGACGCATATTTTTTGCGGCTACACTATTTAACCATGAACTCGGAGTAATGTAACATAATTTTCCATTTGCATTAAGCATATTAAAACCAAGTTCAAAAAATGCTAAATAAATGTCTGTCATTCCTCCATTTGCAAAATTAAACTGCTTAACTGTATTATATAAACTATCAAGGTTATGTACTCTAATGTAAGGAGGATTACCTATAACGAAATCTATTTTGTTATCAAATTTTTTAATAGAAAGCGAGTTTTCGTTATATAAATCAAATGTTACATTCTCAATTCCAAATTGTTTAACTATGTTATTTAAGTTTTCATAACATTGATTGTAAAAAATTTTATCTATTTCTATTCCGTGTATATATTGTTGTAAATCATTTTTAATCACATTTAAAGAACGACCTTGTTTAATAGATTCCTCACAATACCTGTATACAATAATTTTAAGAAACGCACCATCACCACAACTATTATCAATAATATGTTTTTCTATAATATTTGAGCCAACATATCCAATATAATCAAGCATTTGCTCAACAATATATTGAGGAGTAAAGATTTGTCCTATTTTCTTTATAGTTTTCTGAAATTTTTGTTTGATAAGATTTTGTTTTGTTGTTTGTTCTGCTGTATTCATTTGATAGTTATTAGTTTGGAATAACTATCTTTTCACTTATTTCGGAAAAAACACAAATAGAAAGGTGTAAACTTTCTATCGCATTCAGGTAAAGATTCGCAAAACACCTAACTCATCTAGAAATATTTACACCATAGTGGTGCAAATGCCCATATAACGATGAGTTTTTATTTATACGTCTTACCTATTTTATTATTCCGAAAAACAAAATTAGGTTGCGAATCTTATTTTGAATGCGAAATAATAGTTATTGCATAAATTTTTTGGCACAATTGCCGTATTTGAGTGCAAAGATAGACAAAAAAATTCACCTCACAATAATTTTCTTTTACCTTTTTGAGAAAAATATAGAATATTAGATGAAATAATAAAAATAACTATTGATTTTATTTTGATAAGTATTAAAGTTATTCAAATAGTTATTGAAGTTATTAAAATAGTTATTGAAGTTATTAAAATAGTTATTGAAGTTATTCAAATAGTTATTGAAGTTATTAAAATAGTTATTGAAGTTATTAAAATAGTTATTGA
>CAVGDP010000170.1:0-13610 GCA_963627985.1 uncultured Eubacteriales bacterium | reverse complement strand
AATAGTTATTGATGTTATTCGAATAGTTATTGATGTTATTCGAATAGTTATTGATATTATTCGAATAGTTATTGATTTTATTTTGATAAAATGCGATACTATTCGAATTTCTATTTCTTTAAAATGTTCTATTTTCCCTATAAGGATTTTTTTATTAAAGATTTTTCTGCTCGTTATAGATAGATTTTCACTAGCTACTATTTCCCAAATCTCTAATTTCGTCCATTAACTTCTATTTGCTAATATCTCAGATTTTTCCAATTATCTCCGTTATACTATTTAATTTATGGCGTGTGCAATAATCCGATAAGTCGGCAATAATCTGCTTACATACACTCGGATTTACAAAATTTGCCGTCCCTATTTCTACTGCCGAAGCACCAACTAACATAAATTCTATCACATCTGCAGCATTCATTATACCACCTATACCAATAATAGGTATCTTTACCGCATGTGCTACTTGCCAAACACATCTCAAGGCAATAGGTTTGATACATGGTCCGCTCAAACCTCCTGTTACTGTAGAGAGTATAGGTTTCTGTTTCTCGCTATCAACAGCCATTGCCAAGACTGTATTTATTAATGAAAGAGAATCTGCTCCTGCCTGCTCAACTGCCGAGGCTATCTCCACAATATTAGTTACATTAGGTGTAAGTTTAACTATCAAGTGTTTTTTGTATACTTTCCTAACTTGTTCTACTACTTGCCGTGCCATATCTTTATTAACCCCGAAAGACATTCCTCCATGTCTTACATTAGGACAAGAAATATTTAATTCTATTGCAGGAATCTCCTCTAAATCATTAATCATCCCTGCAACCAAACAATATTCCTCTATGCTCGAACCCGACACATTTACGATAATATTAGGATTCTTATCCTTAATTGTAGGATATATCGTCTCACAAAAATACTTCACACCCTTATTTTGCAAACCTACTGCGTTAATCATTCCCATTGGCGTCTCGGCAAGACGTGGGTATGGATTGCCATCTCTTTTCTCTCCTGTTGTTCCTTTTACTATAAAACCGCCAAGTGTACTCAAATCCAAGAAATCTTCATATTCTGTTCCAAAACCAAAAGTCCCCGAGGCAGTTAGTAAAGGATTTATCAAATTAAGTGAACCTACTTTTGTATTTAATCTATTGTCTATCATAATTGCTTACCATTTCAAATCATTTGCACTAAATACCGGACCTTCTGTACATACGCATACATTCCCTTCTTGTTTGGTCGACGTAACACAACACAAACACGCACCTATACCACATGCCATTCTATTTTCTAATGATACAAAACAAGGGATTTCTCGTTTGATTGCTTGCTCGTTTATTGCCCTCATCATAGGAGTAGGACCGCAAGTGATATATGCTGAAAAGTTTTCTTGCAAAATAGAGTTCTGTGTAACCAAACCTTTTTCTCCTTTGCTACCATCTTCGGTTGAGATAAAAAGATCGGCAATTTGTCTATACTTATCAATAAGGTATAATTGATTTTCGCTTCTTGCCCCCATTAAGATTGATACTTTCTTGCCGTTTTCTAAATATTTTTTCGCCAAATAATATAATGGTGCTATACCTACGCCTCCTCCGATAAGTAGTGGTCTATTCTCATTGATAGGAAAAGAATTTCCCAAAGGGAAAACAACATTAAGTTTCTCGCCTACTCTATAAGTGGAGAGTTTTTTAGTTGCCTGACCAACAGATTGTACTACTATTGTTATGGTATTAGTATTGTAGTCCACATCGTGTATACTTATTGGACGGCGGAGTATTCTATTGGCAATATCTTCTACCAATACGTTCACAAATTGTCCTGGCAATATCTCGCCAAATGTATTTGGACTCTGTAAACACAATAAAAAACAATTCAAAGACAATTGTTCTCTCTTTGTGATCAATAAATCTTGTTGATATTTCATACTTGTAACTCGTTATTGCGATTACAAAATTAGTGAAAAAAACTGACGTATAAATAAAATTTAGTATCTTTGCACGATAAAAAGCAATTGAAATGAAAAAAATAGTTTTCTTATTCGTTATATCTGTACTTGTTTTTTGTGCTTGCGATGCTGATTTCAACCCTAATGATGATTGGAGAGAGAATATGGTTATCTATTGTTTATTAGACCAAGATGACGATACTACATTTGTAAGGGTGGAGAAATGTTTTCTTGGTATGGGCAACGCAAGACAAGAAGCCAAAATAAAAGATAGTATCTACTATTCCCCAGATGATTTGGATGTCAAATTATATGCTTATAATGTATGGAATACAAATGAATTGAAAGAAGTTTTTGATTTTAATTATTCTACTACTATAAAGCATAGTGGGGATTTCTATTTTGATGATAATTGTCCTATATATTTTTGTGTAACAAAAGGAAAACTCTCACCTTATTGTCTTTACAAACTTGTAGTAACTAATCTAAAAACAGGTACTACTGCCTCTGCTAGCACAGCTCTAATTGGTGATTACACAATAGAAAACTCTACCTTTACCTTTACTGAAAAGAATGGAGCAATGAATATAGTTTGGTCTAATAATTATAATCAGCAAGAGGGTTCTACGCAAATTGCCAAATTATTTTCAGTAGATATCCGATTCAATTATACAGAAAACGGAGAAGTTAAACATATAGATATTCCGGTATCAAAAAAGAGTAATGACAATGCTCGTTTCTCTTTGTCTACATTAGTAGATACGGCAACAATTTTTTCTTCTATGCGATTGCAATTAAAAGATAAGTCTAATTTAGGTTGGTACGCCACGAGTCCATTTGAAATTAGAGTAGCGGCTGGTGATTTGTCTATGTTCGATTATATATCTATCAACACCTCCTCGCAAAATAGTCTTAACTATACCCCTACTTATTCTAATATTGACGGAGCGGTAGGACTTTTTGCCGCAAGACGCCATAATATATACAAAAGTTTTGCAGACAAGACTATTGCTAATATAATCAAACAGAAGATTATGGCTATGGGTTTCTTTCAATAAGGTATCAAGGTTATAAGAAAAATATATCTGTCTTTACTTTTTGGGGGTAATGAGTATATTTAGGATAAATAGATAATTTCTTACTTTAATTTACCACAAAAGTACAAAAATTTTGCAATGTTTCACGCTCCCAAAATGTTCTATTTTTCCTATAAAGTCAATTTTTGAGAGGTATTTTTTGAGAAAAATGGGGCAAATTTTCACCTTTGTAGTGATTTGATTATATAATAGTTACCGTAAATATTGAGATTATCAAAATAATTACTGATTTTATTCAAATAGTTATTGATGTTATTCGAATAGTTATTGATGTTATTCGAATAGTTATTAATTTTATTCGAATAGTTATTGATGTTATTTAATTATTCTTTGATATTATTTTAATAGTCTCAAAAGTTATCCTAATAATATCTATAGTTATTTGCATAAAATGTGATATTATTCTAACCAAATACGCCACTGTGAAATTTTTTTAATTGAGAAAATATTCTATCCAACTATTGAGTCTTTTCTACTCAAAATTTATTCTACAAATTAAAGATAAATTATTCTTAACTACTCCTTCCGAAATTATTACTCTCATCCTTAAAGTCGCATTTTCTTTTACTTTATCCTAATCAATAAGTAAGATTTATGGACTATCTGCCCAAAAACTATTTTACTTAAACCACAGAAAAGAAAAAGGAGACAAACCCCTTTGAGTTCGTCTCCTTGAAAGTAGATTTAATCTTTACAGATTATTTTTTTATCAATGACATAGTCTTTGTGAAGTTGTCGTTTACTACTCTTACATAGTATGTTCCAACATTCAAAGACTCCATATTGATTGTCATAGTTGTCTGACCCTTAACAAGAGTTGCAGTTGAGATTACACGACCAGATACATCTACCAAGATTACTTGTGCATCTGCATTTAGTCCTTCTACTCTCAATGTAGCATTATTTGTTGTAGGGTTAGGATAAACTATTACAGAGTTTGCATCAGTTACGTCTATCAAAGCACCATCCTCTAATGTAGTTACTGTCTTAACGCTACCTGTTATAGTACCATCTTCAGTAGTAACAAAGGCTTGATATTCATAAACAGTTTCTGGTGTCAAACCTTCAACAGTTGCCATCATAGAACCATCGCTAATAGTAGCAGATACTGTCTGCCAAGCATTCAAACCAGACTCTCTATAATTGAAACCAGAGGCTGTGATATCTTTTGTTCCAGAAGTAACTGTTGCGTGTAATGTGATTGTATTCTTGGTTGGTTCTGCATTACCAGTAGTAACTGTAGGATCAACAACTGCACTAGCAATAGTGGTAAAGGTCTTCTCCTCTCCCTTAATAGTAGTATCTGTACCTATCTTAGCGTAAGTATAGTATACATACTCTGTTGCAGGTGTCAAATCGGTAACTATCTCTGTAAATTGAGCATTAGTTGTAGTAACAACTTTCTCTATTACGTTAGTAGAACCTTGAACCTTATAAGCAAATCCCTTCTCTGTTACTGATACTGTACTATTTGTCTCATCCACTCGACCATTCAATGTAGCCGATGTTTGAGCAACGTTAGTAGCATCGTAAGTTTGAACGGTAGGATAAGTAATTACAACACCACCAGTTGTAGTGAATGATTTCTCTTCACCATAGTAGTTGCTATCACCTTCGGTCATAACAAAAGCTCTATAATTATAAGTTGTACCTGCTGACAAGTTAACTAAGTTATAAGAGTAACTATTGCCTGTTGCAGTAGAAACAACTGTAGTAGAATCTGTTTGACCTTGTTTAGCATAAATAAATCCTCTTGTAGTGATTTCCTTACTACCAGGAACTATCGTTGCAGACAAAGTAGCGTGAGAATCATCTATAGCATCTGCATCCAAAGTTGTAACTGAAGGAGCATAGAATTGACCTTCGGCAGTCTTGAAGTTAACTTTAGCAGAAGTGAACATACCACTATCTGTCTTAACCCAAGCAACGTACTCATAATTCTTGTTCTTAGTTAAACCTGTGATTTGTTTGCTAAATGCACCATTGTTATCCATTTCAGTTGTAGCCATAGTAATGGTATCCATATTGGTTGTACCCTTGATATTATAGATAAATCCAATACCCTTGATAGGTAGTGTACCTGTCTCGGTAACTGTTGCAGATAATGTTGCCTTTGTAGTATCTACTGTTGTTACTGTATTAGCAACTACAATAGGATCTATAATAGTCTGTGCATTAGCATCGGTTGTGAAGGTAATTGTATCACTCGTTACAGCAGTAGAGTAGTAATTAGTTGTTGCGTAAGCATATACTTTGTAAGTTGTATTGTCTTTCAAAGTATCAACAGTAGCCGTTGTAGCAGTTCCAACAACATTAATCTCCGTTGTATTCATAGGATCGTTTGCACGATAGAATACAAATCCCTTAGTAATGAGAATTTCATCTGTCATAGTAAATGTACCATTGAATTTTACACTGTGGTCAGTAATACTATCAGCAGTTACTGCTAATGTAGGTTTCACTGGTATATAAGATGCAGTTGTGAATGTTTGAGGAGTACCGAAGAATGTAAGCGTATCCTCCGATATCTTAACGTATGCAAAATAAGTATAAGATGTAGAAGGTTTTAATGTAGTAAGTGTAGCAGAGAAATTATAAGTTGTTTCCTCTGAAGTAACCGATGTTTGAGAAGAAGGAGAATTAGTTTCATAGTAGTAGAAACCTCTCTCGGTAATAGTGTAATCTTGTTGATTAGCAGCACCCTTTAATGTTGCATTAGCAGCAGTGAAAGATGTAGCAGTACCAATTTCTGCACTATTAGTAACAACAGTTGGATAGAATTTAGTCTTTAATGTAGTTAAGGACAATGTATCCCACTCTGAAGTAGATTGTGAACAATGAGAACGGATATATACATTGTAAGTCGTTAATTGTTTGATATCATAACCTTCTGAAGTCTTAGTGAAAGTATAACTACTTACTGTGTCTCCTAATGTAATATATTTGCCATCGTAAGCATTATATTTAGGATTATCATCTTCTGTAAGCATTATATCTACACCATTAGCGAACGCACCTTCTATTGTCCAAGAAACTTTTGCAGTAACATCTGTAACAGAATCTAATGTAATAGAAGTAACTTCTGGGCAGAATAATGGATTCTCACCAGATGTAGTGAAAGTAATAGATTTCCAAACAGAAACATCACCGTTTTCTACTGTATCATATCCTATAACTTGTGTACTATCTGCATTATAGATAGTATTAATATCATAGCAATTAGCACGTACATAAATAGTGTGTTCTGTACCTGGTGTCAAGTCGGTAAATGTTGCAGTACAAGAATCGCCAACTTCTGTAGTTGTCCAATGTCCGTGGATATCTATTTTGTAATCAAACTTTCTTATATTATCAGGATTTGTCCAAGTAACAGTTGCCGAAGTAGAATCTGCGGTAGCAGTATATAACAAACCATCTTCATCATTAGTCTCGCCATCTGTTAAAGACAATGTAATATTGTTATCACAAAGAATCTCGGTTGTTTCACCTGGTAACAAACGGAAGTCATCCAAATATAATGATCCACCATTATTTCCAGCGTTGTAGTAGTCCATAACGATTGCCTTAACACCTGTTGAGATAATACCATTCATAGGTATTTTGATTTGACCACCGAAGTTATTGTTGTGATAATCCCAATCAGCCATATCGGAGTTCTTAATAAACTTAACAGGCTCCCATGTAGTAGAGTCATAGATATCATCAGCAACATAAATCCAAATACCAGCACCTTCAGATGTAGAAGCAGAACCATTACGGAAACCATAATAAGTAAATATAGAAGACTCTATATTTTCGAAATAAGGCGTTGCCATAATACCTTTACCCTTCCATTCCATAGAAGTAGCGTCTCCCGTTCCAGAAGATGTAAGTTCGGCACTTTGATCGTGTCCTGTACCAGCGTATGTAATAATTGAAGGGAAAGGAACTGTACCAGCAACAGCGTCAGCACCGTTGTACGTATATAATCTTACCCAACAAGCAGGGATTTGTCTATTATTGTATTTTTGGATATCAAATGCATCTGACCAACCATTTGCAATAGGAGGACAATCTGTATAGGCAGCAATATATGTAGGAACGGATAATGTAGTATCCTCGCCGGATACACAATTAGCATAAACACGAATTTCATATCTTGAATTAGAATTCAAATCAGTAAGCACGATATTTGTATCCTCAACTACTATTGTAGTAGCCTCTGTATTTGCCTCATTATATACTACTGTCCAAGAAGTATGCTCTGGGTTATTGTCGTACCATTGAACAGGTAAAGAGTTTGTATAAGTCTTACGACCTTTATCAACTCTAAGAGTATCAACAGAAGTACAAGAAGAACCTACGATACGAATATTGTCGATAGCAGCACCTGGGTTGATATGGTTACTTGTACCATTGTACCAATAGAATACTAGATCGTATGCACCATTCTTAACCTTAGTTGTCTTATATTGGAAGTGAGTCCAAGTATTGATACCATAACCTTTGGCCTTAGGTAAAATTTGAGTCTCTTCGCCATTCTCATCTTTTAGATAAACTTTTAGAGCATTTTGAGTCTCATATCCAGAAGTGATATAGTCGAACTCTATAGAGTACTCATCATCGGAACCAAATAATATTTGCATTGTAGCGTAAGCATTAGAAGATGTTCCGGCTGTATTACCAGACCATTGGAAGTTTTCGCCATCGTCATTAGATAAATACAAAGCGTGATGTGTCCAACCATCGCCGTATTGATCATCAACACCTGCAGCATCGCCAATAACGAACTGATTAACACCTGTACCTGTGATTGTGAAGGTATTATTCTCTAAACTATTCTCAAATGATAAGAAGTAAGGGAATTCATCTACGCGAGTACCTAATGTAGAAGCCTTAATTATAGCGGTAGGTTGTGACTCTTCTCCACAAATACTTGTAACTTTGAAATAATATTTAGCACCCGACAACAAACTATCAACAGTGTAATATACTGTTTTGGTTGTAGCGTTGTATGTAGAATTAGTACTATTTACTTCTACAGAAGAAGATAAACTATCTTTATTAATACCATAATAAAGTTTCCAAGTATCTGTTGTACCTGCTTCTTTCCAAGTTAAATATACTTTAGTTGTAGTTACAGAATCGTAGTTAAGATCTATTGGACGTCTGCACTCGTATCCTTGAATCTTGATGTTATCTACTGCCGAAGGAGGATTGCCTACATAGTAAGAATAATCAGTATATCTCCACTCGAATACAAGGTTATAAACTCCTTGAACACCTTGTGCAATAGTCATAACATTAGTCCAATCAGTTACTCCAGACACATCTTTTGTTAGAACGTATGCGTTGCTTTCGTCGATTTGGTTGTTGTAAGTCAACTCAACGTCAGCAGGAACTAAGTAAGCAGCGAATTTACTATAAGAATTACCACCAACTCTGTAATCGAAAGAGATTTCGTATTCATTTAGATTGTCTCCACCGAATTTAACAGGTATAGTAGCAAATGTAGAATATTTTGTATTATATGAATATGCTGTAGTACTATAATGGAATGAAGAATCATCATCTGATACGTACAAAGCGTGATTGTTTACAACAGTAGAATCGTATGCCTTTGTACCAACAATCCATTTGTTATTACCAGAAACAACTGTAGCCATTGTATAAGCAGTACTATCTTCGAAATCTATTGTAGCAGCTGTAGTACCTGCTATAACAAAGTTAGAAGTAGTTGTACCTATTATCATAGTGTCTACACTATTAACACCATCATCACCACAATCTACAGACAATACTACTTGATATTTAGATTCAGCGTCCAAACCATCAATAGTAAATGGATTAGATGTAGCCGTAACGGTTGTGAAAGTAGTCTCTACTGTATCAACTTTTGCATAACTAATACTTGTAGTAGAACCCTCGGATGCGTTATCTGTCCAAGACAAAGTTATAGATTGATCATCTATAACCTTAGTTATATTAGATGGTCTTGCACAAGCATTGCTATAAATAGATAAGTTATCTATTGCATTTGCTCCAGTTGCATAAGAAGAATATCCATAATAAGCATGAGAAACAAATACTAATTGTGCAGTTTGATTTACGTAATTATTAGTTACATATTGGAAATTAGTCCAAGAAGAAACATTACTCAAATCACCAATCAAGTATTGTTCATTCTGTTCTCCATTAGTTGTTATATTCTCTGAAGATGGAAGTAAGTATACTTTTATTCCAGCAGAGTAATAAGAAGAGGAAGAAGCAAATGCTTTGTAATCAAAAGAAATAACTTGCTCAGGATTCTCATCAAACTCTACATTTACTGTAGCAGTTGCATAGTGCGTAGAATAAGTTTCATTAGTACCAGTAGTTACATACATACCTTTTTCGCCATCTTTCTTTTGAGTGGTACCTACATTCCATTTATCAGAAGTACCCAAGAAAGCAAAATCTGTTGTTGCCAAAGAAGTAGCATCGTCTTCAAATGTTTGGTTATAAGGAATAGAAACAGGAACTGTTTTAGTTGTGAAAGTAACAATATTAGTAGAATCTTCACTCAATTCACCGTCTGCATTACAAATAGTTTTAATCCAAACTTCGTAAGTAGTATTTGCTGCTAAACCCGTTATAACAGGATCTTTTGTAGAAATTGTTTGGTCAGTTACTGTGCTATCTGACATATTTCTAAAGTAAATTTGCCAAGAATCATTAGTAGCCTTAGAATCTATAAAGGTTACTTTTGCAGAATTGTGTGTAATATTCTTTATCTCTACAGAAGACATATCTGGAGATATACAATCAGGTATTAAACTTATCTCCACATCGTCAATATATACCGTAGCATTATTATAATAAGAGGAATAACCATCTTGATTAGATATAACTCTAAATGCTATATAATTATTACCACCTGTTATATATTGAGTATTATTAAAATTAATAGAAGTCTTAACAGCATCTGTATTAGTAACATTTATTGTTTGTACTGTCTCGAATGTACCTATGTTATTAGGGTCAGACATAACTCCAACAATCAATTTAGCAGAAGCGTAATCTGAATAATAATCGTATCGTTTGTAAGAGAATTTTATTCTCAAATCATTGATATCTTTTTCTAATTGAGGAGAAGCAACTATTGTAGCAACGCCATCGCTAGTAGCATAGATACGTAATGTGTTATTTTCCCAAGTTTTCGCACCATTGTTACCAACCTTTTTCCAACAAATATCAGAACCTTCACTAGAGAAACTATTAGTATAAGGTAATTCTGAAATTGCAATAGGAGCACAAGCCGTACGGAAAGACATAACGTTACTTGATTCAGACTCTTCACTATCAGAGCAAATAACTGTTACCCATACATTATATTTAGTGTCAGCATTCAAATTACTAAGTTCTGCTTCGTATAAATTAGTAGAGTCTACAACAGCACTAACTGCAGTAGTAGAAAGCGGAGCATTAACAGTATCACCCTCTTCTCTATAATAAACTTTCCAAGAAGTGTGTGATTCGTCTGCATCCGTGAAGTTGATTGTTGCACTATAAGACTCTATAGTACTATCTACAACAGCAACAGATTTCTTGTTGATAGCAGTACAAGAAGGAATATAATCAACAGTCAAATCATCTATATACCAAGAAGTACCTGCTACTGCAGAAACATATTTAAATACAATATAAACATCTCCCTCGGTAGTAAAGTTGTTTAAGTATATTTCCTCTTGATCAGAAAAACTAGAAGAACTATTTCCGTAATGAGGTGTTATCTCCACTATTTGTTCAAAAGCATTAGGATCATCTATAGAATTTTTTGCTATAACACCTACATACATATTACCTATGTTAGCATTAGAATAAGCATTCTCTCTATGATAAAATCTTAAACGTAGATTCTTGTCGCTTGCGTTTGTGATATAAGGTAATGCTATCATACAATCACCTTGTTTGAACTCCAAAGCTCTTTGTCCTGTTTTTGCAGCATAAGCGTATGTTACTACATTAGGAAAACCACTTGCATCTTGAACAGTAGTCCAACAAATAGGTTTATCATTTTCGCCTATTTCTTCAAAGCCCTCTGACCAAACACCATCGTCCGCAATGGTCATATCACCACAAGCCGTACGCAATGTAGCTGTTGCACCAGCAGTCTCTTCGCCGTTACATACAGCAGTAACTTTGATTTCGTAAGATGTGTTAGATGTTAAACCATCTATTGTAGCAGTAGGAGTATCAGTTGTGTAGCCAACGCTTTGTGCATCGCTCCAATCAGTTTCTCCTTTTTCTCTATAATAAACATTCCAAGAAGAAACCGTACCACTTTGTGCCCAAGTAACAATCAAAGAGTTTTGTTGTTGAGCATCTTCATCTTCTGCTAATGCTACATCCGTTGGTTTAGCACAATTAGACTCTGCTATAACAATATTGTCTATTGCAGCAGGAGGGTTGGCTGTATAATAAGAATAAGAATAATTAAGACTCTCGCGGAATACTAATATCCAAGTACTATTAGCCAAATCAGTAAATGTACCAGAATAAGTAGTCCAATCACTTATACCATATTTTTGGTCTAATAGAGTCTTAACGCCTGTACCTGTTGGAGCACCACTCTCTGGTACTTCTACAGAAGAAGGAACTAAATACACACTCAATGAATTATTGTAATAATTACCCCAAGAGTAAGAACCACCATAATTCTTGTAATCAAAACTAATGTTCTGCTCTGCATAATCACCAAAGGTTAATGCAACAGATGCAATAATGTCTGTACCTGCGGTTAGGTTAGAAGCGTTACTTGTACCATTGTCATTAGAAATGTATAAGGAGTTGCCTGTATTACCAACGGCAGAACCTATAACCCAAGCATCACCATTAGATGTGCCTTTAGTGAAATAACTATTATAAGTATCATCCTCAAAGTCTATCGTTACAGAACCATTTACTGTAATAGGTTCAGTAGTAGTTGAGAAATTACCTTCTACCCAATCACTTTGATCTGTACCGCAATTGTTTCTTATTTGATAAGCATACTTTGTGCCAGCAGTTAAACCAGTTAGATTGATAGGAGAGATTTGACTAGTTAACTCTGTCCAATCTTCCTCACCATCTACCTTGTAGTTGAAATCGTAAGCAGTACCTGTACCAGTCCAACTAATACTTCCCGTTGTTGCAGACATATTAGCGACAACATCAGCAGGTTTTGGACAACTGTTGTTAAATACTGCCACATCATCAAGATATACACCTGTTCCATTATTATCTAAATGATGGAAAGCAATGTATATATTTTGATTAGCGTAATCACTTAAACTTACCTCAAACTCTGTAAAACTACTACAAGAAGTTAAGTCTATAGTTTTAATTGCAGTAAAGTTACTTGCTGCAGTTGCATCCGTTGTTGATACTTCAATTGTAAAAGTTGTAGAATTAGCATAACTAGGATACGTTGCTTTCACTTTAAAGGATAAAAAATAGTTGGAACCAACTGCAATTTGCGGAGTAATTAGATAATCATCTGTTCCATAATAACTATCACTAATATACGCCGTTCCTCCATTAGCCGAAGATGCTTGCCAATGCGTACTACTACTACCTTCAATAGTAGTCCAATCACTAGGAAGAGCATCCGAATTGGAGAAGTCCTCGCTCAGCGAACTCACTTGAGCGAAGGCGCTAGTAACGATAAACATTATCGCCACTAACAGAAAACCTAATCGTTTTTCCATAGTTTTAAAATTTTAAAATTAAACATGAATTTTTTTTATTAAATAAAACAATTTTTTCTTATCGTTTTAATACTGTAAGCAACAAAAAATGTGTTCTTTAGACATTTAATATTGCCATAATATTAAAATCACTCACAAAGTTACAACTTTAATCCCAAATGACCAAATAATTATGTGATTTTCTTGTTTTTCGTTTTATCTCATTTTTGTAAAAGTTTGATTTTGTTAAATATAATTTTTGTGTATTTTCTTTTTATTTGTTGTGTTTCAATAGAAAAAAGGACAATAAAAACGAATAAAAAACGAATAAACTATATAAATACGCCCCATATAGAACTAAAAAATAAAGATTTTTTTTTGATATTAATGAAATGTTTTTTGATACGAAGTTGGGTATAAAAGATAAATTTTATTATAATTCACGCTACTTATTTTACTATATATATTATTGTACCCGTACATTAATATATGGGAAATTGTGAAAAAGATGTCTTTTTCTCTCATCGGATTTCGTACAGATACTTCATAATAATGCGTATTTATCAAATCGCAATAATCTTCAATCTTGTTATTCAAAAAATATTAATTTTCTCTTTTTTGAGATATTTTAATCGCATTTTTATCTCTTATTAAAATACCCCGATAGGGAAAATAGAACATTTTAAAGAAATAGAAATTCGAATAGTATCGCATTTCGTCAAAATAAAATCAATAGCTATTCAAATAACTTTAATAACTATTCAAATAACTTTAATAACTATTCAAATAACTTTAATAACTATTCAAATAAAATCAATAACTATTTGGATGATTTTAGTACTTATTCTAAATACCGTATAATTAAATAATTACAAGAGTGTA
>CAVGDP010000169.1:0-3822 GCA_963627985.1 uncultured Eubacteriales bacterium | reverse complement strand
AAAATGCGATACTATTCGAATTTCTACTTATTTAAAATATTCTATTTTCCTTATCGTAAATTTTTAATGAATGTTTCACGAAAGGAAAAATATTAGAAAAATCATAATAAAACGAGCGAGTAAAGTTTGTGTAGAAAAGAGGGAGTGGGATATTATTCTATTTATGAATTTTACTGAAAATAAAACAACTAATTCTGTCTAATTAGATATGTTTTAGCGGACGCTAATAATTAAGAATAATTAGAATGTTACAACTATAATAAAAAACAAAATTAAGAAAAGAGAAAGTTTGTTATTTCTTTCTCTTTGCTGAAAATAAATAACTTACAAGGGAAATAAGTATATCTATCCAACACAAATAAAATAAAAGGATAATTTCTTTACAATATTAATTCCGAAAAATCGTTTACATAAATTGTTTTAAACTTGTAGATAATTTTTATTTATTAACCTTTAAAATATTATTTTATTATGCAATGGTTTTATGATATATTCTTAACTAAAAGCGTAGGGCAAAGCATTATGCTTGTTGTTCTATCTATTGCTGTTGGGTTATATATCGGTAAATTCAAAATTAAAGGCGTTAGTCTCGGTGTAACTTGGGTACTTTTTGTAGGTATTATTCTATCTCATTTTGGTCTTTGTGCCGATAGTACAACACTTGCATTTGTAAAAGATTTTGGTCTTATTCTTTTCGTTTATGCAATTGGTTTACAGGTTGGTCCTTCGTTTTTCTCTTCTCTTAAAAAAGGAGGTATGAAAATGAATATGATCGCCATTATTGGTATTCTTATGTCTTGTGTTGTTACTTTGGTATTGGCTTATTTAACTGATACTCCGCTAAAAATAATGACTGGTATTATGACCGGTGCTACCACTAACACACCTTCACTCGGTGCCGCAGGTCAAACACTTATAGATAATGGAGATACTAATGCTCAAATCCTTTCTTCTGCATACGCTGTTGCTTATCCACTTGCCGTACTATCAATAATATTTACTCCGCTTATTATGAAGAAAATAATGCGTATCGATGAAATAAAAGAAGAACAGGAAGTAGAGACTGAAAACACAACTAATAGAGAAATTATCGCCTTGAAGGTTACTAATATAGATAATATATCAATTAAACAACTACATCAACTCTTTACGGGTAAGTTTATTATCTCTCGTATCTTGGTTCAATCCACAGGTGAAGTAGAACACGTAAACAAAAACACAATCATTCATAAGGGTGATATCCTAAGAATAATTATCAATAAAGATCATACTCCAGAGTTTATTTCTTTTGTTGGCGAGAAAGAAGATGATAGTACTATAGAATGGAATCGTAACGCTGGCACTTTGGTTTCTAAACGTATAGTTGTTACAAGAGATGATATACAAGGAAGAAGTATAGGTGAATTGCATTTAGGTAATATCTATGATGTAACTATTACAGCAGTTAAACGTGCTTCTGTAGATTTGATGGCATCTCCTAATCTTAAACTACAGATGGGAGATAGAGTGCTTGTGGTAGGAGAAGAGAAAAATGTAGAAAAAGTAGCTGCTAAACTCGGTAACTCACTTAAGAAATTAGATTTACCTAATCTTATTCCTATCTTTTCAGGTATTGCTATAGGTATAATATTAGGTATCATACCTATTAAGTTTCCTGGAATACCACAACCAGTTAAATTAGGTTTAGCAGGTGGTCCTTTGATTATTGCAATTCTTATCGCTCGTTTTGGTCCTATCTATAAAGTCGTTACATACGCTACAACTTCTGCATTAATGATGATTCGCGAGATGGGAATATGTCTTTTCTTGGCAGCTGTTGGTTTGAGTGCAGGACAAGGCTTTGTTAGTACGATTGTATCGGGCGGTTATATGTGGGTTGTTTATGGTTTGATTATTACTATAATACCTATTATCGTTATGTTCTTAATCGGCAGAATACATTACAAGATACCTTATTATACTTTGGCTGGTTTAATCTCTGGTGCATACACCGACCCTCCTGCATTAGCGTTTAATAACTCTGCTACTACTACTGGTCGCCCTTCTGTAGGCTACGCAACGGTATATCCTTTGAGTATGTTCTTACGTATCTTTGTGGCACAGATATTAATTTTGATTTCATTTATGTTTTAATTATAGAATTTTATCTAATAAAACACACAAAAGACTACCGAGAGTTTCTTGCTAAAAAGATTTCTCTCGGTTGTTTTTCTTTTGCCTATTACTCCCCTATCGTTATTCACAAATATTTTTTGAACTTTATATAAAAGTTTCTCTTCTAATGATTTGCTTATTTTGAAAAACTTTTTGTAATTTTGCAAACTCATAAGAGTTGAACATATATAACATAATAACTATGACAAATAAATCAATTTTTGCAGTTATTCTAATTGCATTGTTTTTATTCGCAGGGGAAATAAAATCACAGAATTTTTCATATACTTATCAAGGAAAGACACTATATTATGATTCTACATCCTCAAATACTGTAAGTGTTGTATTTAATCCTAATGGTAAATATGCCGGCGATATAGTAATACCTTCACAAATTACTTATAACGATACAACTTATTCTGTTACTTCTATTGCGAATCTTGCTTTCGCTAGTTGTGATAGTTTAACAAATGTAACAATACCTTCTTCGGTTACTTCTATTGGTGATGTTGCTTTCGCTGATTGTAGAAATTTAACAAGTATAACGATACCTAATTCGGTTACTTCTATTGGTCAGAGTGCTTTTCAATATTGTAGCAGTTTAACAAGTGTAACACTATCTAATTCGCTTACTTCTATTGGTACTAATGTTTTTAACGGTTGTAAATTAACAAGTATAGAAATACCTAATTCGGTTACTTCTATTGGTCAGAGTGCTTTTGAAGGTTGTGGTAGTTTAACAAGTGTAACAATACCTTCTTCAGTTACTTCTCTCGGTAGTGGTGCTTTTAGAGATTGTCAAAGTTTAACAAGCATAACAATTCCTAATTCAGTTACTTCTATTGGTGTGGGTGTTTTTTTTAATTGTAAGAGTTTAATAAGCGTAACAATACCTAATTCTATTACTTCTATTCCTTCTTCTACTTTTAGAAGATGTAGTAATCTAACAAGTATAGAAATACCTTCTTCGGTTACTTCTATTGGTGATAATGCTTTTAATAATTGTAGTAGTCTAACCAGTATAACCATACCTAATTCTGTTACTTTTATTGCGGGTTTGGCTTTTACTTATTGTAGCAGTCTAACCAATATAGATCTACCTTCTTCGCTTACAGCTATAAATAATTATACTTTTGAAAGGTGTACTAGTTTAACAAGTATAACAATACCTTCTTCGGTTACTTTTATTGGTAGTGGTGCTTTTGAAAGTTGTAGTAGTTTAACAAGTATAATAATACCTAATTCGGTTACCACTATTGGCGATAGCACTGCATTTTTTAATGTTGGTACTTTTGATAATTGTAGTAGTTTAACAAATATAACAATACCTAATTCAGTTACGTATATTTATGAGAATACTTTCAAAGATTGTAGCAGTTTAGATACTATTGCTATCAATTCTAATGCTGTTTGTAGAAATATTTGGAGTAATTCTTCTCCTCGTACTCTAATAATAGGTCCTTCGGTTACTTTTATTGGTGATAATGCTTTTATTAATTGTAGCACTTTAGAAAATGTAACAATATATAATTCGGTTACTTCTATCGGCAAATCTGCTTTTAACGGTTGTAATAACTTACGAAATATAGAGATTCCTAATATTACTTATATCTATGATAGTACTTTCTATAATTGCAAAAGTTTAACAGGTATAACAATACCTTCTTC
>CAVGDP010000168.1:0-8856 GCA_963627985.1 uncultured Eubacteriales bacterium | reverse complement strand
TGATAACTATTGAAGTTATTCTGATAACTATTGAAGTTATTCTGATAACTATTGAAGTTATTCTGATAACTATTGATTTTATTTGAATAACTATTGAAGTTATTTTGATAACTATTGAAGTTATGTTAATAACTATTGAAGTTATTCTGATAACTATTGAAGTTATTCTGATAACTATTGAAGTTATGTTAATGATATTTGATTTTATTTTTGACAATAAGATAGTTTTTTCTAACAAAATAACACAATATTTTTATGTTTTTATAAGTCGTTAGAATCTTATATACATTTGTTTTTGAAATAAGAGCAAAAAAGTAGATAAATAAATGTCCTTTTTTATTAAAAAATTGTCTTTTTTTAGGATAAATTATTCCTAATTAGAAAAAAAGTGTAAATTTGCACATTATTTTAGATAAACTAGTTTAGTGGACAATAAAAAAATCTACTAGGAGGTTAATAATATGGAAATAGTAAATATAGGTCACATATCGCAAGTTATCGGTGCAGTAGTAGATGTACGTTTTGATGAGGGAGATAAACTACCTATTATCTATGATGCACTACGTGTTAAAACTATTAATAACAAGTACTTAATCTTGGAAGTAGAACAAGATTTAGGTGAAAACACTGTGCGTTGTATTGCTATGGAATCCACCGATGGACTACAAAGAGGTATGGAAGTAGAAAACTTGGGTATGCCGATTACTATGCCTGTCGGAGAAGATATCAATGGTAGATTATTCAACGTTGTTGGGCAGGTAATAGATGGTATTGAGGATGTTAAAGGTATCAAACGTTATCCAATACATAGACAACCACCAAAGTTTGAAGATTTGTTGGCAAGTAATGAAGTACTATTTACAGGTATAAAAGTTATTGATTTAATAGAGCCTTATAGCAAGGGAGGAAAGATAGGTTTGTTTGGTGGTGCTGGCGTTGGCAAGACTGTATTAATTATGGAAATGATACACAATATTGCTATGCATTACAAGGGACAATCAGTCTTTACAGGTGTTGGCGAACGTACAAGAGAGGGTAATGATTTGCTTAGGGATATGTTAGATGGTGGTGTTATAGATTATGGAGATGATTTCAAAAAGAGTATGCAAGAAGGTAATTGGGACTTATCTAAAGTTGATATGCAGAAACTTAAAGACAGTAAATGCACATTAGTCTTTGGACAAATGAACGAACCACCGGGAGCAAGAGCAAGAGTAGCCTTATCTGGTTTGACTTTGGCAGAATATTATAGAGACGCAGAAGGAGAAGCAGAGGGTAGAGATATTTTATTATTCATAGATAATATATTTCGTTTCACGCAAGCAGGTAGTGAAGTGTCAGCCTTGTTAGGTCGTATGCCATCGGCAGTGGGATATCAACCAACATTATCTTCTGAAATGGGTGCAATGCAAGAACGTATTACTTCTACCAAACGAGGTTCTATTACTTCCGTACAAGCAGTATATGTACCTGCCGATGATTTAACAGATCCTGCACCAGCTACTACATTTGCACACTTAGATGCACAAACAGTCCTTTCACGTAAGATAGCCGAATTAGGTATTTATCCTGCTGTGGACCCATTAGAGAGTTCCTCCAGAATATTGAAAGCAGAAATCTTGGGAGAAGAACATTATAATATAGCACAAAAAGTAAAACAGATATTGCAACGATATAATGATTTGCAAGATATTATTGCTATCTTGGGTATGGAAGAATTGAGCGAAGAGGATAAACTAACTGTCTCACGAGCAAGAAAAGTCCAAAGATTCTTATCGCAACCTTTCTTTGTAGCAGAACAATTCACCGGCACACCTGGTAGATTCGTTGATATACAAGATACTATAAAAGGATTCAAAATGATACTTGACGGAGAAGTAGATTATTTGCCAGAGGCAGCATTTCTAATGGTCGGCACTATAGATGAAGCCATAGAGAAGGGTAAGCAACTACTTGAACAAGCTACTAAAAAGACAAATGTCCTTTAATATTTAACTCGTCTTTTGGGTTAAAACAAAAGAATTAATACTATAAACATTCTTTGATTATTAGTGAATAAAGATTAAATAAAAAACTATAAAAGAATGAGAATAAATATAATAACTCCCGATAAAGTAATCTATGAAGGAGAGATAAAAGATGCTCGTCTAATAGGAACAGATGGACATTTTGAAATTCTAACCGGTCACGCACCTATGGTAGCTGCCTTGTCAAAAGGAGAAATCAAGTTGATAGATATGGAAGACAAGGAGCATATATTTGATTTGGAGGGTGGCTTATTAGAAGTATCCAATAATAATATACAAATAATGGCAAGTTAATCTTCTATCAAAGATATAAAGAGTGTAATATTCGTAAAATCAAGTATAAAGGAGAGTTTTTTGTTTGAATTTAGTCTCCACAATATATTCTTTAATCTGGCAAAATTATTCCTAAAAGAAATATAATGCCCTCTTTTTAGAGTTTTATATCATTAATATCTACTAACTTATTAACAATAGCGTAAATAGTTAAACCACTTGCAGAGTGAATGTTAAGTTTTTTGGCTATATTGCGACGATGTGTCGTTACGGTATTGATAGAAATAAATAATTTATCTGCTATTTCTTTGTTTGTCAAACCTTTGACCACTCCGATAATAATATCTTTTTCTCTTACAGATAATTCTTGCGACCGATCCTTATTTCGCTCCAAATCCTCCTCTGTTGAATTTTGTCTATTATGATTTTCTAATTTTTTAACCTCTGGTAATAGCAATGCAGTCTCTAATCTGTCGTGTATATACAAATCATATTCGCATGCAAATAATTGTTGTAGAATATTATACACCATACTATTATCCTTATTGGAAGAATAATATTTTATAATAATACTTTTCAATTCGGATAATTTCTGTTCAATCGGTGTTGTGTGAATACGAGCGATTTCCAAAGAAATATTTATATTTTTACCTGCCAACAAATCTGTAATTTTAGAGAAAATCTCTTTATCTTCTTCGTTCATATGAAGTTGTAATTCCTTACAATATTCATCGAAAAACTTAATAATCAGAAAAGTTATATCATTATTTTGAGAAGACCCCAAAGCATCTATAAGTAATCTACGAATATGCGGAAGAAGAAAGTTAAGTAAGTATATATGAGTATTTTGCAGATAAGTTTGTAAGGTTTTCAAATCTATTTTATTATTATCCGTATCGTAATTACTGCGATTCTGCGAAAAATTAACAATAGTCAAAAACGTCTTTACGTCTATCTTATTCTCCAAACAAACTTCTTCTATCGTCTTATCTCCTACCCCCAATGGAATACCAAAACGTGAGACAACTTGTAATAATTTCTCGCTCGTAAGTAGAAGATCAAACATTTTATCATCTTTCAAAAATCTATCCTTCATATCAAAACAATTTTGATAAATAACGATACTATAAGCAAAATATTATATCTGTCTGCCCATAACAACTTATTATTTGTTGAGATTATACAAACAAGTTCTTTGTGTTGAAATAGTTAATAACAGATCTAAAAACACCAAAATAAGTACGGCACTTATCTTAATAACTATTGATTTTATTCTAATAAGTATTAAAGTTATTCTGATAACTATTAAAGTTATTCAAATAAGTATTAAAGCTATTCTAATAACTATTAAAGTTATTCAAATAACTATTAAAGTTATTCAAATAAGTATTAAAGCTATTCTGATAACTATTAAAGTTATTCTAATAAGTACTGATTTTATTTTAGCAAGATATAGTAACGGGAAAATTTTATTTTATCCAAGATGATTTTTTTCTTCTATTAGGGAATTTTTGTTTAAGATTATTTTTCTAATTATAGATAAGAGTTTTTTCTAATTATCTATCATAAAAATATTCTTTTAGTTTATCACATCCAAAATAATGTTATTGCTTAGTTTTTTCGGGGAAAAGACGATAGGATTTGGTATCATCCGGCGCGTAACTATCTAATTTATCGGCTTTATTGCGAGGCAAGATATTATATTTGATTTGTTTCCATTTACCTTTCTCAAAATACAAACCAATCACTTCCCCAGAAGGAACATAATACTGAAAGAAACCCTCCATACCACCTATAATCGGCTCTAAATCATCAAAGAAAATCATTTTCTCTTTAAGTGTTTGATTAGGTTGTTTCTCAAATGGTTGTGCTTTATGAAAGATTGTACTTTTTGCTTTTTGGTTGGACACAATATCATAATATTGAACATCGTAACCTAATGTAAAAGAAGCATCTGTAGAATATTCAAAGACATAACGCATTCTCTCTTTTTGCTTATAAAACACATTCTGACCAAAAATAGGTCGTCCGCTATTTTGCTTAAAACTAATAGGTTCTATAACCCTTTTGCGAGAATAAATATCATTACCATCCTTCCCTAAAAGAATATAATAAGTCTTATTATCGTACTTATTCTCAATTAATTCATAATAAACAGCACCCAACCACGTACTATCCGACAATTTAACATTCTCTATCTCGGGCAAATCCTCACCTTTATCAAATAAACGATAAGTTTCATATTCCAAAGTTTGATTATTTTTTGATTGAATAAAACCATAATTCTCAAAACTGCCATTATCATCTTGTAAAGACCAAGTAATAATCCTAAATTGTTTATCCTTAGAGGTTAAGATACTTATCTTGTTCAATTTTTCAAACGCATAGAAGAAACTTTTCTCCATACTAAGAGCATCTTCTAACTCGGAAATAAATTTTTCATTTGCCAAAAATCTCTCATTATCAGCCTTAAAGGAATACATATCTTGCATAAGTGTATCAAGTATCATTTCCATTCCTTGTAGATAATATTTGTTTTGCGAAAAAAGACTATTACTATTAGTTAATAGTGTAAATATCAAACTAATAAGTAATACTATACGATTAATTTGCGAATGAAACAATTTATTATTCATTATGTATCTTTTTTTGTTATACTATAAGTATATATTGTTTGGTATTAATGCTTTAGATATTAATATCACCATCAAAAACTTTATTAGCAGGACCAATTAATTTGATACTACTAAATTGATTATCGGTCTTGGTATATTCTACTGAAAGAGTGTCTGTTGAAGTATGAGCAACAATTTTATAATTGCCGTTAGTAAATTTCTTTTTCAAACTCAAAGCCAAACAAGATGCAACTATACCCGTACCACACGACAATGTCTCCTGTTCAACACCCTTTTCGTAAGTACGAATAAATATATTTTCGTTATCTTTTATTTGTACAAAATCCACATTTGCTCCATTATATTGTTCAAAACGAATATCTTGTCTTAATAATTTACCTTTTGTCTCTACATTTACTTTATTTATATCACGCACAAATGTAACAAAATGAGAAGTACCCGTATCTATCCATATACCATCACTAAGTATCTCCATATTTGTAACGTTATTCATCTTTAATTCAATAAGTTCGGAGTTATCTATACGAGCGAAATACATTTTTTCTGCACAAATAAAAGAGACTACTGCATTCTTGGTAGCCTTGATATCATTTGCAAACTTGGTTATAGCCCTACCACCATTACCACACATCATTCCGCTACTACCATCAGGATTATAAAAAAGCATTTGAAAATCTGCCATAGTGCTATTAGTCAAAACAATTACACCATCGGCACCTATACCATAATGACGATTACATAATTGTTGTATTTGTGAAACGGACAAATCAATTTTATTCTTTCTGCCATCAAATAAAATAAAATCGTTACCAGAAGCTTGATACTTATAAAAATGTATACGCATAAAATATTTGTTTATTAATATTATTTTGAATTAGTTATTAGAAGTTGTCTGCTTGTCTTCTTTCTTCGGGGTCAATTGTTGTAATTCTTTTTTTAGTTGTTCTATTTGTTTGTTCTTTTCTTCTAATAAATAGTTGTTTTTGTACAAATTATTAGAGATAGTTGTTGTTTGATAAAGTATAAAAATAAGACTTGCAATCATAACTATCAAACCCAAAGTAAAAGTTAGTGGTATTTTGTCTTGATAACTTGGAATTTGTATCAACATCATAATGACAATCAACAAACAAGCAAGTAAAACAACAAAGAAATTTCTTAACGTTATTTTGTTCATCATTATTTGAGTTTTTATTTCTCATCGGATACTTAATAAATATTACAATTTTTTTATCTGTATAACGAATACTTTTTATTTTGTGATCTTTATCGCAATATCTATTAGTAATCCGATGAAGAAAATATTTAATTCATTTTTAATTATAATCTAATAGAAAATATATTAGATTGTGTTGTTAATTTCTATTATTATTTTTCTATTCTTATACGAGCATCCACTGCAACTATCTCTTTCATACTTCCTAAAAGAGGATTAAGATCCATTTCAGCAATTTCAGGAGCAGCTTGTACCAACGCAGAAACTCTTGCTATCTGATCGGCATACAAATCTTCATTAACACCTTCTTTACCTCTTATACCTTGAATAATTTTGTAACCCTTCAAAGAATGAATCATCTCTTTTGCTTCTTTTATTCCGATAGGTGCAAGATTAGAACGAACATCTTTGAGTACTTCTATAAAGATACCACCCAAACCGCACAACACTTGATGACCAAATAACGGAGTACGAATACTACCTATATAAACTTCTGTTCCTTCGTACATGTGGTAGCATTGAACAGCGTAAGTATCTTTGATTTTGATTAAACGCTGAAACTCTTTTCTTACATTCTCCTCTCCTTTTACATTCAAAGAAACTCCACCAACATCACTCTTATGAACAGGTCCTACAACCTTCATAACAACAGGATATCCTACCTTATTAGCAAAATCAACTACCTCTTGTTCTTTATCAGAAGATATGTCAACAGTATGATTTATACCTGCAACATCAAATAATTCGTTGATAACTTTTACATCTATATAACCATTATCACAACGATCTATAATGGAACGAATCTTTTGAGTGTCTATCTTTATTAAATCATCCTCTTTTTCTGGTGCTGGAGTAGTAACTATTCTACTAACTGCATTACCAAATACTGTCTCATCTGGGAAATAAGTATTTCCTTTGGATACAAAGTCTTTTACCTCATTACCTGCAACAAGAGTAGAAGGTAATATAGGGAAGATAGGTTTTTTAGCAGTTTTTAGTCTTTCACTTAATACATTATATGCCTCATAAATAGGTAATAAACCAGGAGTTCCAAATATAACGCACATAGCATCTATATTGTCTAACTTGTTATCAACAGTATCAATAATTGTATCTAATTGTTCTGGAGTACCTGTCGCTAAAAAGTCTATTGGATTAGCAACCGAAGAGCCAGGATATAATTTTGTTAGTAATTCATCCGCAATAGGACCTTCTATTTTCGGAATATTCAAACCACATTTACTCAAAGCATCTGTTAACATAACTGCAGGACCACCAGCATGAGTTATTATAGCAATATTCTTACCCTCGAAATGAGGATATGTAAAGATATTAGCAACGGTTACTAATTCCTCTCTACCATAACATCTTACTATACCTGCTTTTCTAAACAAAGCATCCACTGCAACATCGTCCGTAGCCAACGCTCCTGTATGAGAAGAAGCAGCACGAGAGCCTGCAGCAGAATAACCTGCTTTAACGGCAGCAATCTTACAACCTTTTTGGATTAGTGATTTAGCATGTTTGAGAAGTTTTTGTGGATTTTTGATATTTTCTATATAAAGCATTATAACACGTGAAGAAGTCTCTGGATTAAATACTTCATCGTGATATTCTAATATATCTTCTATACCAAGTTGTGCAGAATTGCCAACAGCCCAACAATAATTAAAATGCAGACCTTGTTGAATACCGATATCCATAATAAAACATCCCGTAGCACCCGAACCTGTTATGAAATCTACTCCACGTTTGGATGGCGTACTAAATGGTTGAGAGAATATAGAATGATGATATGGAGTGAATATACCCGTACAGTTTGGTCCTATTAGACAACCGTTATTCTTTTCTATAATATTTACAAGTCTTTTTTCTAATTGTTTGCCTTCTTCGTTTTCTTCTCCAAAACCTGCTGAAATAATTACAAACGCCTTGCAACCTTTCTGCTCTGCTAATACTCTAACGGAGTCCTCTGTGTATTTTGCAGCAATAGCCATAACAGCAAAATCTACTTGAGGTAAATCTTCTACTTTCCTATAACATTTAATACCTTGTATTTCGTCTGCTTTGGGATTAACCAAATAAAGTTCTCCTTGGAAATTGCCTTGTCTAATATTTCTTACTAATGCACCACCTGGTTTGGTGGTATCATCACTTGCTCCTACAACTACTATACTGCGAGGATTTACAAGTTCTTTTGTTACTTTTGTCGCCATTTTTTATTATGTTTATTTTATTATTTTTTGAATCAAAAACATTATCCTATTATATACAGATAATATTCCTTTTTCTTGCCATTTATAGCAGAAAAATGCAGTTGCAAAGTTAATGAAATTTTCTTAAACCTAATGATTTTCTCTTCTTTTTGTTTTATTTGCAACAAGAATGATGATTTTTGTGCTTATCACAAGAGCAACAATTACACCCATTAGAAGAATGTTTATTTCTTTTCACAAAACTATAAACAAACACTACCCCTACTATCAATATTATTATACCTATTAATATATTCTGCACTAAAATACTCATAATAAACTATTATCTATTTTTTCTTTTGTCTAAATTCAAAATATCTATTTTCCAATATATCTACTCTCCTGTTTTATTACTAATCTCAAATATATGTCGTTTGAAGTTACTAAAATAAAATCAATACTTATCAGAATAACTTTAATACTTATTTGAATAACTTTAATACTTATTT
>CAVGDP010000167.1:0-4593 GCA_963627985.1 uncultured Eubacteriales bacterium | reverse complement strand
GCGTGAAACATTGCAATATTTTTGTGGTTTTATGATAAATCTTGGTAAGAAATTATCTTATCTGCAGATTTTTACCGGACACTAATAATTAAGAATACATTAGGTTACAACCTCTAATATCGCTATTATCCAAACGACCCAAAATCTCAAAACTACCATCAGCATGCATTATACCTATATCTTCGGTCTGAATAAAAGAACAAGTATCCCTATTGGCTAAATCAATAATATTTATTATCCCTTTCTGCTCTATAAGATTCTCTCCCATAGGGTCGTTAATCGGTTTGATATAAACTTGCATTTGAGAAGGTGTTCTAAATTTACCTTCCTTTGTGGCGTACGCTTGTGAAAACAATTCACACATACCATATTCAGAGGCAATATGATCCACTCCAAGCCCCTCTTTGAGTACGTTATGCAATTCGTTTTTAGGCATTTCCTTCCTTCTGCCCTTCATTCCGCCGGTCTCGAAAACAATAGTATTTGTATTTAAGGACAATCGTTGCAATTGGATTAAATCTAATAGGGCGTATGTTACTCCAAAAAGAATGGTTGGTATGAGATTTTTCTTGTTGTACTCCAATAAATCAATTACTTGCCATAATTCGTCCTTGAAAAAGCCACTTTGAGAATATTTACTCCTCTGAACAAAAGCGTCCATCATACAAATAAGTGAAGAATGTTCTTGTTCAAGATACGAAGGTAATAGACAAATGTAGGAATATTGACTTACTTTATCAAAAAACTGCTCAAAACAATTGATAGTATTGTTGATATATTTTTGTTTGGAATAGACTAAATGTTTGGAACGATTAGCAGAAGTTGTACCCGAGGAAAGAAAATAATCCTCTGCCGTTATATTGCTTTGAGTGCTTATAGGATGAGTTTTGAAAAATGAAATAGGTAAAAAAGGAATATCGCTAATGGATAGAATACTTGAGATGCCCATTAAATTACACCATTGATTATAGACTTTGTTGTTTGCGTATTGATAAGCAAAGGTATCCAAAGTCAGAAGGGAAAAGTCTTTTTCGTTTTTTATGTTGAATAAATTCACGTTGTTCATTATTTTTATTGTAATTTTGCATTCCGTTTTGTAGTAACGTAAAAAATAGTATAAAAGTACAAAAACAAATGAAAAACAACCTTTCATCGCGGCGATTTGTAATAATGGGCATCTTTGTTGCCATAGGGGTTGTGTATATTTTGCGTTTAGCGTACCTACAAATAATAGACGACACATACACGCAATTAGCCAATAGAAATGCTTTGAGATACGTTACACAATACCCTTCTCGTGGTTTGGTATATGATCGTAATGGCAAGCTACTTGTATATAATGAAGCGGTTTATGATTTAATGGTTATACCACGTCAAGTAAAGAATTTGGATACTAATTATTTCTGTACTCTTTTGGGAATAACAAAGGAAGATTTTATTAAGAAGATGGAAAAAGCAAAGAAATATAGTACTTATGCTCCATCTTTTTTTGAAAAACAAATCTCCAAAAAGGATTTCGCTGGCTTACAAGAGAAATTATATCAATTTCAAGGCTTCTACGCACAAAGTCGTACACTAAGAACATATCCAGATAGCGTAGCGGCAAGTGTTTTGGGCTATATCGGAGAGGTTAATGAGGAAAAAATACAAAAAGATCCTTACTACAAACGCGGTGATTATATCGGAATGAGTGGTTTGGAACGGAGTTATGAACAATATCTAAGAGGTAAGAAGGGAAGTAAGATAACTTTGGTAGATGTACACAATAGAGAGAAAGGATCTTTTCAAAATGGTAAATACGATGAGCCTTCCGAGGCAGGTAAGAATTTGTATTCTACGATAGATTTGGATTTGCAGAAATATGCCGAAAAGATAATGAAGAATAAGCGAGGAAGTATTGTAGCAATTGAGCCTTCTACGGGTGAAGTGCTTTGTTTTGTTTCAGCTCCTACTTACGATCCTAATCTATTAGTCGGCAGGGTAAGAGGAAAGAATTACAAGAAATTAGCAGAAGATATTTCTAAACCATTATTCAATCGTGCTCTTATGGCGGAGTATCCTCCTGGAAGTATATTCAAAGTAGCACAATCGTTAGTTGCTTTGGATATGGGAGTAATTAGTCCTAATACTGGGTTTGCTTGCGATAAGAGTTTGGTAGGTTGTCATAATCATCCGTCTGCTCCTTCGGTTAAGGACGCTATAAAGATGAGTTGTAATCCGTATTTCTATCGTGTTTTTCAAAAAGAAATACAACGCAAAAACCCCAAAACTGACAAAATAGACAGCAAATATGGTCTAAGTGAATGGACAGCAGCAATGCATCGCATGGGATTTGGTATTCGTTTGGATATAGACTTGCCAAGTATAAGAAAAGGATACATACCAGACACAACATTCTACAATCGTTGGTATCCATCGGGGTGGAATTTCTATACAATTTATTCTAATTCTATAGGGCAAGGAGAAGTATTAGTAGTTCCTTTGCAGATGGCCAACTTTGCAGCGTTGGTGGCAAATAGAGGTTGGTATATTACTCCGCATTTTGTACGCAGTATAGGAGATGAGAATAATAAAGTACGACTAACCAAGTATCAAACAAAACATTTCTCTTCGGTTGCAAAAATGTGGTGGGATGTTGCCGTTAGTGGTATGTATGGTGTAGTACATGAAGGCGGAGGAACAGGACGCCGTGCAGACGTACCAGGTTTGGAAGTGTGCGGTAAAACAGGTACGGCAGAGAATATAGGAGCTGACCACTCGGTGTTTATTGCCTTTGCTCCAAAAGATAATCCCAAAATAGCAGTATCAGTATATGTTGAAAATGCCAAAGGAGGTGGTGGCTCATGGGCAGCACCTATTGCGGGCTTAATAATAGAAAAGTATATCAATGGAGAAGTAGAACGTAAGGATATAGAAAAACAATATATGGAAGCAGCACCTTGTCAGCCTCTACCACTACGCAAAGTGGCAACAACTACCAAAAATACTACTACTTCGGATTCTACTTCAACGTCAAAACAAAAACATGAATAGAACACACAAAAGCATATTAAAGAATATAGAATGGAAAATAATCATAGCGTGGTTATTTCTAATATTGGTGGGTTGGTTTAATATTTATGCTGCAGTATATGATTCTGAACACACACATATATTTGATTTCTCGTGTAGATACGGCAAACAAATGATATGGATAATTGCTTCTGTGGTTATCGCTTTGTTTGTTATGATAATAGATCCCAAATTCTTTTCACAATCTTCGTATCTTATATATATAATATGTATAGGACTGCTGATAGTGGTATTAGGTGTCGCCACGGCTACCAAAGGTGCAAAAAGTTGGTTAGGAATAGGTGATTTTGGAATACAACCATCGGAGTTTGCCAAATTTGCTACCGCATTAGCACTCGCCAAAATACTTTCTGCTATAAATGTAGATATGGATAAATGGTCTACTCGCTTATCTGCTATCGGTGTTGTTGCTTTGCCGATGCTACTTGTCTTATTACAAAATGACACTGGTAGTGCTTTGGTCTTTCTTTCGTTTATCTTCGTTCTTTTTAGAGAGGGTTTGTCTTCTACCATACTTATATTTGGAGCAGTAGCAATAGTCTTATTTATACTCGCTTTGATAATAAATGTATATCTGTTGATTGGTATTTTATTTGTCCTAATGCTGTTTTCTTATCTTATTATTCACCATAGAAACTCTCGTACAAAATTTATTTATTTTCTTGGAATATTCTTATTTTGTGCTACAATAGTCTTTGGAGTACATTTAGGATACAACGAAATATTGGAAACACACCAAAAAGATAGGATAGAGGTCTTGTTAGGACAGAAAAAGGACGACAAAGGTGTAGGTTATAATGTCAATCAAAGCAAGATAGCAATAGGCTCGGGTGGAATAACCGGCAAAGGTTTCTTATGTGGCACACAAACAAAATTCAATTTTGTACCCGAACAAGATACAGATTTCATATTCTGCACTATTGGAGAAGAATGGGGCTTTATGGGGAGTTCTCTTATAGTAATAGTTTTTGTTTGGTTATGCGTAAAACTCATAAAAATGGCAGAAAGACAGCGGAGTAAATTTTCGCGTATTTATGGTTATGGAGTTGCGAGTGTAATATTCTTTCATGTAATGGTAAATATCGGTATGACAATAGGTTTGTTGCCTGTAATTGGGATACCGTTGCCGTTTATTTCGTACGGAGGTTCTTCCTTGTGGGCATTTACTCTTATGCTTTTTGTATTTATTCGCCAGGATGCTTCACGGACAGAATTAGTCTAAACTCTTATAGTCTTATTTCTCTATAAGGGTATTTTTGAGGGTATATTTTGTGTAAAAATAGGATAAATCTTTACGTTTGTAATTATTTGATTATTAATAGTTAAAATAAGTACTAAAATCATCAAAATAGTTATTGATGTTATTCGAATAGTTATTGATTTTATTTTAATAGTTATTGATTTTATTCGAATGGTTATTGATGTTATTTTGATAGTTATTGATTTTATTCGAATAGTTATTGATTTTATTTGAATAGTTATTGAAGTTATTAAAATAGTTATTGAAGTTATTAAAATAGT